>NZ_JBEXMJ010000008.1 GCF_040610475.1 Actinopolymorpha sp. NPDC004070
ATGGTACTGCAGGAGGGATCCTGTGGGAGAGTAGGACGCCGCCGGACATACATTGGTTGAGGGCCACCCCACACGGGGTGGCCCTCAGTCATTTCCGGCACCAATTCGGCTGCACTGATCGGCAACCCATTTCATAGGGGCCGGAGCGGGAGAGCCGCGGCAGGCCCGCCCAGACCTCTGGCGCCGGCGGCCAGCACCACACCGCCGAGAAGCCCGATCGACCCACGCGGCAAGATGGGGACGTAAGCCGTCCCCCTGAGGAGCACGATGAGCGACAGTTCGAAGCCCGGCCCGGATCGAGACCGCGATCGACGTGACCGCGACCGAGACAAGGGGCGTTCGGCTGAAGGTCGCAACGACCGAGGCAGTGGCCGTGGTGCTGCGTCCGGATCGCGATGGTCTGGGAGCCGCCGGTCAGAGCCGGGGACTCGAGGGTCCGGAAACGGGCGTGAGCGTTCCGGCGGCGACCGGTCCTCCGGCCGCGGACAGCGTGGCAGTACGGATCGGACCTCGGGCGGACAGGACTCGGGGAGCGGGTTCAGGCCGAGCCGACGGACCGATGATCAGCGCGACAGCGACGCGAGGCGTGGCCGATCGGCCGAGGGGAGTTGGTCCTCGCGGCCCCGACGTGACCGAGAGGGTCCCGGTGGCGACCGCGCTCGTACGGATCGTGCCAGCGGCTCGAGGTCCGGTTCGGATCGCTACGGCGGGGATCAGCGGAGCGGCGGTAGCCGTCCTGGTGCCGATCGAGGCCGCCCCAGCGGCGATCGCGGCGCGCAGGGCGGCGGTAGGCGTTCGGACTCCTCCAGGCGTGACTCGACGGCGCGTGGGGCAGATCGACCGCGGCGTGACGGAGCTACCGGAGGCTACGAGCGGACCTCGCGCACCGAGCGCCCGGACCGTGGAAGCCGCCGTTCGGATGCAGCACGAGGCGACAGGTACGACCGAAACGACGACCGCGGGGGGCGAGACCGGCGGTTCGGGGACCGTGACCGGTCCCGTGGCGGGGCGTCGGACCGTGGGGGGCGTGAGCGCGGGTTCGGGGACCGTGACCGGTCCCGGAGTGACGCGCCGGGCGGACGAGGGCGTTCTCAGCAGGCGCGCTCTTCCGGATCCACCGGTGACAACCGGTACGAACGGCCCGGACGCTCCGCGGACGCCGGTCGCCGTCGCGACTCGGACCACCCTGTGCGGGACCCGCGCTCCACTGGTGACGACCGTCGGCGAGGAGGCACCCGCGACCGGAGCCGACCGGTGAACGAGCCTGTCGGCCCGGAGCTACCCGCGGACGTCACCGGGCTCGAACTGGACCCCGACGTCCGGGCGCAGCTCGGGACCCTCACCAAGGCCACGGCCGACCGGGTTGCCCGCCACCTCGTGATGGCGGGTCAGCTCGTCGACGAGGACCCGGAGGCAGCGCTCGACCACGCGCTGGCCGCGCGCAGCGAAGGCTCCCGCCTCGGGATCGTGCGGGAGGCGGTGGGATACACCGCCTACGCGGCCGGCAAGTACGAGCAGGCGCTGGCGGAGTTTCGCGCCGCCCGCCGGATGACCGGCTCGCCGGAGTACTTCCCCGCGATGGCCGACAGTGAGCGTGGCCTGGGGCGCCCGGAACGCGCGCTGGATCTCATCGCGACGGTCGACCGTTCGGAACTGGACCCGGTGGCGCGGGTCGAGTTGCTGATCGTCGAGGCCGGCGCACGACGTGACCTTGGGCAGCCCGCGGCGGCTCTGGCGCTCCTCGACGTACCCGCTCTGCACGGCCGGGCTTCGGCCACCGCGGTCACCCGCGTTCGGTACGCCTACGCCGACACCCTGGAGGAGCTCGGACGGCGTGAGGAGGCTGCTCGCTGGTTCGCGCGTGTCCTCGAGGTGGACGTCGATGCCCAGACCGACGCCGAGGAGCGGTTGGCCCGGCTCGGCGAGGGGTGAGAGCGACGGCTCGGGAAGGCTGACCGAACGTTCTACCGGTGCCTGTTGTCCACAGCTGCCTGATCGGCGACCTTGTACACAGGCCGGTGGATCTCACCTGGTCGCTGGTGCCGGAACGGAGAAGATTGGGGCTGCCAACCCGCGACGACGGACCTTCCAGAGAGGGAGGCAGCCCCGATGACAGACTCCGACGCACAGAAGCCGCCGGCGCCATGTCCCCCTCACCGAAACGAAGTGACGCTGGTCGGCCGTGTGTCGGCGCCGGCGTCGCGGCGCGAGCTGCCCAGTGGCTCGGCCGTCGTGAGCGTCCGTCTGGTGGTGCAGCGAGACCCAAAGACCCTGCCGCCACGCTCGGCCGTCGTGGACACCATCGAATGCGCCTCCTGGTCTACCGAGTGCCACGCGGAGATGGAGCGGTGGGGTTCGGGCGACATCGTGGAGGTGGTGGGCGCGCTGCGACGCCGGTTCCGGCGAGCTGAGTCCGGGCCGATCAGCCGATACGAGGTGGAGGCGACCGCCGTGCGCCTGCTCGTCGACAAGGAGACGGTCAGTGCTGGTCGAACATCCGCATGACGAATCCGGTGCGCGGCTTCGGCCCGAAGGACGTCGACTTGCGGGGCATCCGGCCACCTTCCCGGGCGACCGCCTGCACGTTGGCCACGTCGACCGGGTTCAGCAGCACGGCGACGCCCTTGCCGTGCCGGGCGTGCTCGACGGCGGCGCGCTTACTGTGCGCGTAGCCGATGTGTTCCTCGGCGAGCCCGAGGATCTGCCCGAACAACCGTTCGTGCAGCACCTCCGTGTCCAGGCGGATCCGGCCGGAGGCGGTCTCGACGGGGACACTCAGCAGTTCCCATCGGAGCCCGTCGGTCACGACGAACGCGTTCCGTCGGCCGCGAGCAGCCGCGAGCGCGTCATGTGCCCGGTCAGCGTCGTCGAAGGACTCGACAGTGAAGTCGGCGCTCGCACGGGTCAGCAGCTCCGACAGCGTGATCCCCGCAATCGTCCTGTGAATCGCCGTGAGCCGCAGCGGGTGAGCGCGCTGGTCGACGAGCAGCGCGAGTCCGCTGTCCCACGGGCCCGGACCGGCGCCCGTGGCCCGGATCCGGTGCTGGAGCTTCAGATAGGTCGCGTACCGGTGGTGACCGTCGGCGATCAGGGCCTGGCGCGGAGCCAGGTCGGCCGCGATGGTGCTCAGAGCGTCCGCGTCGGTGATCCGCCACAGCAGATGATCGACTCCGTCCGCGGTGCGCGCAGACACCAGCGGCTCGCCTCGGACCGTCGCCTCCACCAGATCGCTCGCCGGCCCGCCGCCGTCGTACACCAGCAGGATCGGTTCCAGGTTGGCCTCACACGCGCTCATCAGGGCCAGCCGGTCGGCCACCGGACCGGGCATCACGTCCTCGTGCGGAAGAATCACCCGTTCCTCGGGCTCTCGCAGTGCCACGGCGCCGAACATCCCCCGCAGAACGAACGGCTGACCACCGCGCTCCTCGGGTTCGGGAACCCGTTGCTCGTAGACGTACAACGCTGCCTCGGTGTCGGCCCGCAGGATTCCCTCGGCTCGCCATCGGTTGAGCAGGCGGGCGGCTCGCCGGTAGTGGTCCGTCTCCGACGGGAGCGGCGGACCCGCCTCGCGATCGCCGGCAGTCCAGCCCGCTTCGCCGGGTTCACCTCGGTCGCCGGTCCCGGGCGCTTCGTCCCTTCCGGTGGACTGGTCGCTTTCGAAGCCGACTGCCCGCTCGTCGGAGGTCCAGTCGGCCGGACCCGCGGGCCGGGGGAGCACGACCCGGACGATGTTGTGCGGTTCCTCCGCCGTGAGGGCGGCCACGCTGCCAGGATCGAGGACGTCGTACGGCGGCGAGGTCACAGCGGCCAGATCGCTGACCCGTTCGGGGTCGTAGCGGACGCCCGGAAAGGGCGACAGCACCAGCGGCCGGGCGCCGCCGGGGTCGGGAGTCGCGGATCGGTCGGTCACGGGGGGCATCGTAGGTGTCCACCCCGTCCGGGCGAGGTGTCTGGGGCATCCTCGGGCAGGTGTCCGTGCGAAACCGAGGTCGGCACACTGGGTGGAATAGCCCTGCCCAACCTCCGGTTGAGGGCGCCGAGGAGGGAGGACACCATGATCAACGACGAAACGAGTGTCGGCACGCCCGGCGGTGACGTCTACGACTGGTACCGCAGGGGTCTCGCCCTGCTCGAAGGCGGCAACTCCGCCGCCGCGGCGCAGCTGCTCGAGCGCGCCCGGGAGGCCGAGCCCGGTTCGAAGTCGATCCGGGAGGCACTCGCACGGGCGTTCTTCAACAGCCGGCACTATGCGGACTCCGCCGAGGCGTTCGAGGGGCTTGTGGACGATAATCCGTCCGACGATTACGCCCATTTCGGTCTCGGTCTGGCTCTGAGCCGACTGGGCCGCCACGACGCGGCTGCGCCCCACCTCGCGATGGCGGCGGCGATGCGTCCCACTGTCGGCCACTACAACAACGCACTTCGGCAGGTCAGGGCGACCCTCAGGGCCCGGGAGGACATGAAGTGACCGACGAGACCGCGACCGAGCACGACGCGGCGTGCGAGCCGTTGTCCGAGGCCGACCGGCCCCTGGTCGAGCAGTACGACACCGGACTTTTCGACCTCGACGGCGTGGTCTACGTGGGTGCGGACGCCGTCCCCCGGGCCCCTGAGGATCTGGAGCGGGCCCGGGCGGCGGCCATGCGGGTCGCGTTCGTGACCAACAACGCGTCCCGCACTCCCGACGCGGTGGTCGAGCACCTTCGCAAGGTCGGGGTGCGTGCGGAGGTCAGCGACGTGGTGACCTCGGCACAGGCCGCCGCGCGACTGGTCGCCGAGCGCGTTCCCGAGGGATCGCGGGTGCTGGTGGTGGGTGGCGAGGGCCTGCTGGTCGCTGTCAGGGAGCGTGGGCTGGTCCCGGTGCAGACAGCCGCGGAGGATCCGGCCGCGGTCGTGCAGGGGTTTCACCCGGAGGTCGGCTGGCGGCAGCTCGCCGAGGGCACCTACGCGGTGCGGCGAGACGTCCCGTGGATCGCGTCCAACGTGGACCGAACCCTGCCGACGGACGGAGGGCTGGCGCCGGGGAACGGCACCCTCGTCGAGGTGATCCGGATGGCGACCGGCCGGACACCGGTGATCGCGGGGAAGCCGGCGCCCCCGCTGTTCCACGAGACGGTCGAACGCGTAGGCGCCGAACGCCCACTGGTGATCGGAGACCGGCTGGACACCGACATCGAGGGGGCGAACGCCTCCGGTATGCCGAGCATGCTCGTGCTCACCGGTGTGACGAAGCTCGGCGACCTTCTGACCGCTCCGGAAAACCAGCGCCCGACCTATCTCGCCCGGGATCTGGCCGGGCTCTTCGCTCCGCATCCGGCTCCCCGGCTCGGTGACGGCACTGCCACCTGCGGGGAGTGGACCGCCGTGCTCGAACGCCAGGAGACCGGCACCGACGACCGGCAGCAGCAGTTCATGGCCAGGCTGTCAGGGAGCGGGGATCCGCTGGACGGTGCTCGCGCGTTGCTCGCCGCTGTGTGGTCTGCACCCGAATCCGCCCGGGTCGACGCGTCGGAGGCCCTCGCACTGCTGCGGGGCCAGGACGCGGCGATGGGTTAGTGTCAAGTGACGGGCCAGATGTGGTCGGCGGCCGGCTCGCCGACCACCACGTACGCAGCGAGCGGAGCGGCTCGTCCACACGGCCGGTGGCGCGGTGGGGAAGCTCAGACCAAGGAGACGTGGGCACTGTGGAAGACGACACTGCGGTGGAGGACACCACCGTCCAGACGGTGGCCACAGAGAAGCACACGCCCGACTACGACCCGACCGGTCGACCCGACGTGGACGCCGTTCTCGACCGGCTCGACGAGCTCACCGGTCTGGCACCGAGTGACCACATCGACATCTACGAAGACGCCCACCGTCGCCTGCACGAGACCCTGCTGGCAGCCGGCGAGGACCATGGGGACCACGCTGGACGGCCGTGACCAGGGCTCGCCTGGCGCCCCGGGCCATCGCGCACGTCTCGACGCCGAACTCGTCCGACGAGGACTGGCCAGGTCTCGCGAGCATGCGGTGGACCTCATCACGGCGGGACACGTCCGCGTCGACGGCCGACCGGTCGGCAAACCGGCCCGCCGCGTCGCCGCCGAGGAGGTGTGCGAGGTGGACTCGCCGGGCCCGGATTTCGTCTCCCGGGGCGGCCACAAACTGGCTGGTGCCCTGGCGGCTTTCGGGCCGGTGGGGCTGGTGGTCCACGGGCGGCGTTGTCTGGACGCAGGTGCGTCCACCGGCGGCTTCACCGACGTGCTCCTGCGCGCGGGGGCTCGTCAGGTGGTCGCGGTCGACGTCGGTCACGACCAGCTCGTGGCGGAGCTTCGTGACCACCCGGCCGTGGACGTTCACGAACGCACCCATGTGCGCGACCTGCAACCCGCCCAGGTGGGCGGCGCGGTGGATCTCCTCGTCGCCGACCTGTCCTTCATCTCCCTCACGGCCGTCCTGCCCACGCTGTCCGATCTGGTCTGTCCCGGCGGAGATCTCGTCCTGTTGGTCAAACCGCAGTTCGAGGTGGGCCGTTCCAGGCTGGGCAAGGGAGGCGTGGTCCGCGAACGCGCGCTGCGCCACGACGCGGTGCGCACGGTCGCCATGGCCGCGGCCGAGGCGGGTCTGGGGGTGGCGGGCGCTACGGTGAGCCCACTTCCCGGACCGGCCGGCAACACCGAGTACTTCCTTTGGCTCCGTGCCGACGCACCACCCTGGGACGACGCCACGCTTGCCGCCTTGGATCCACCTGGCTCGCCGAAGGAGACCCCGCTGTGACCGACGACCGCACGGTGCTGCTCGTGGTTCACACCGGCCGAGCCGAGGCGACCCAGTTGGCGAGGGAGGCGGCCGCCCGCCTTGCCGACGCCGGCGTCGGCGTGCGCCTGCTCGCCCCCGATGCCGACGACATCGGCCTGGACAAAGCGGAGGTGGTCGAGGTCTCACCTGCCGCCGCGGAAGGCTGCGAGATCGTCATGGTGCTGGGTGGCGACGGCACGATCCTGCGGGGCGCCGAGGTGGCACACGCCTCGGGCACTCCCGTTCTCGGCGTCAACCTCGGCCACATCGGCTTCCTGGCGGAGTCCGAGCGCGACGACCTGGACGTCACCATCGACCACCTGGTCCACCGCAAGTACGCCGTCGAGGAACGCATGACCCTCGATGTGACAGTCCTGGTCGACGGCGCGGTCGCCGCGACCCAGTGGGCGCTCAACGAGGCGAGTGTGGAGAAGTCCGCCCGCGAGCGGATGCTCGAGGTCGTCGTGGAGGTGGACGGGCGGCCACTGTCGCGCTGGGGCGGTGACGGCGTCGTCGCCGCCACGCCCACCGGGTCCACCGCCTACGCGTTCTCCGCCGGCGGACCAGTGGTGTGGCCGGAGCTGGAGGCGATGCTGGTGGTGCCGCTGAGCGCACACGCGTTGTTTTCCAGGCCGCTGGTCGTGTCACCTCGCTCGGTGGTGGCCGTCGAGCTGATGCAACGAAATCCGGGTCCGGGCGTCTTGTGGTGCGACGGGCGACGCACCGAGGAACTCCCACCGGGTGCCCGGGTGGAGGTACGCCACGGTGCACGGCCGGTGCGGCTCGCCCGGTTGCACCAGGGCCCGTTCACGGACCGCCTGGTGGCGAAGTTCGACCTGCCGGTGCACGGATGGCGCGGGCGGCGGGAGGACCGTGCTCGCCGGGCCGCGGCCCGAACGACCAACACAGGCCCGCAGACGCCTCGTGGACCCGACCCCGCAGCGGTCGACTCCGCCGGCCTCTCCTCCGACCATCACGAGCGTGCCGCGGGCGAACGGCACGGCGGCGTCGGCGAGACCCCGTAGAGTTCCGGCGATGCTGGAGGAGATCCGGATCCAGGGGCTCGGCGTCATCGACGACGCCGTGCTCGACCTCGACGCGGGCCTGACCGTCGTCACCGGCGAAACCGGCGCCGGCAAGACCATGGTGGTGACCGGCCTGTCGCTGCTGCTCGGCGGACGGGCCGACGCCGGGCTGGTTCGGCGTCAGACCGAGCGCGCGGTCGTGGAGGGCAGACTCCGGCTCGACCCTGGCTCCGCAGCAGCACGGCGGGCCGTCGAAGCCGGTGCGCAGCTCGACGACGACACGCTGATCGTGATGCGGACCATCGCCCGCGACGGCCGGTCCCGCGCATACGCCGGAGGCGCGGGGGTCCCGGCGGGCGTGCTCGGGGAGCTGGCCGACGAGTTGGTCGCCCTGCACGGGCAGTCGGACCAGATGCGGTTGCTACGGCCCTCGCGGCAGCGGGAGATCCTCGACCGCTACGCCGGCTCGGCGGTCCAGGAGCCGCTCGCCGCCTACCGAGTCCGCTACTCCCGGTTGGCGGAGGTCGACGCCGAGCTTTCCAGCCTGGTCGCTCGAGCACGTGACCGCGCCCAGGAGGCCGACCTGCTGCGGTTCGGGCTGGCCGAGATCGAGGCCGCCGACCCGCAACCGGGGGAGGACAAGGCGCTGTCGGTGGAGGAGGACCGGCTCGCGCACGCGGACTCGCTGAGGGCCGCCGCCAGTCTGGCGCAGTCCGCGCTCACCGGTGACGAAGACGTCGCAGGCGCTCCCGTCGACGCGCTGTCCCAGGTGGCGAGCGCACGCAAGGCGCTCGACGCGGCCGGAGTGCACGATCCGGAGCTCGCGGGTGTGGCCGACCGGCTGGCGGAAGCGGCCGCGCTGCTCGCCGACGCCGGGTCGGACCTGGCGTCCTACGCCGCCGGTGTGGACACCGACCCCGCGCGGCTGCAGGCCATCGGTGACAGGCGCGCGGTGCTCGGTGCGCTCACCCGCAAGTACGGCGACACGATCGACGACGTTCTTGCCTGGTCACGACGTTCGGCGATCCGGCTGGCCGAGCTGGACGGGTCCGACGACACGATCGGCGCCCTCAGGTCCGAGCGCCAGCAGCTGACGACCGAGCTGGCCCGGCTTGCCCACGAGGTGAGTTCGGCCCGCACGGCAGCCGCCGAACTCCTCGGCCGCGCCGTCACTGCCGAGCTCGCAGCACTCGCGATGCCGCACGCCGTGCTCACCGCCGACGTGGCCCAGACCGAGGTCCGCGCCTCCGAGACACCGGGCCGAGCGACGCGGGGAGAGCGGAAGTCCGACCGCGGCCGGCCCGTCGAGCCCGACCAGTCGGCCACCGCCACCGCTTCCGCGGCGGGCCACGGAGCCGAGGGCGACCCCGACGGCCAACGGGCTCTGCTGGTCGGCGGCCGGTGGTTGGCGTACGGAGCGCACGGTGTCGACGAGGTGGAGCTGCGACTGCAACCGCATCAGGGTGCGCCCGCCCGCGCGGTCCAGCGCGGTGCGTCCGGGGGTGAGCTGTCCCGGGTGATGCTCGCGGTCGAGGTGGTCTTCGCCGGCGTGGACGGCGTTCCCACGTTCGTGTTCGACGAGGTTGATGCCGGCGTCGGCGGCCGCGCCGCGGTGGAGATCGGCCGCCGGCTGGCCCGGCTCGCCGCCAACGCGCAGGTCGTGGTGGTCACTCACCTTCCGCAGGTGGCCGCGTTCGCCGACCGGCACTACGTCGTACGCAAGAGCGACGACGGGTCGGTGACCCGCAGCGGCCTGACCTGGCTGGACGACGAGGGCCGGGTGTCGGAGCTCGCCCGGATGCTGGCCGGTCTGGACGGGTCCGCCAGCGCACGGGCACATGCGGAGGAACTCCTCGCTACCGCGGCCGAGGCACGGGCGGACGCGGCGAAATCTCCGGCTGCGAACAAGAGGGCCGTTGCGGCCACGGCGACCCGGAGACCCGCGCAGTCGGTCACGGAAAAGTCGTCAGCCACCGCGACTTCGTCGCCCACCGCCAGTTCGTCGGTGGCGCGGAAGTCGTCGGCCGTGCGGAAGCCGTCGGCCGCAGGAAAACGGACCTCGTCGGCCGAGCCCGTGAACAGCAGTTCCGCGAAGACGTCCGCAAGTGCCGCCGACGTCGACGAGGACGGCAGGTCCACCGAGGCCAACAGGTCCACAGAGGACGAATCCACGAAAGGCATGTCCGCAAAGGGGATCAGACCCACCAAGGCCTCACGTACGAACGCGACGGACGGCAGGGCCGTGGCCAGTGAGGAGAAGCAGCCCCGGAGCGCCGCCAAGGCAACGCGGGGGAGCGCCAAGCAGGCCGAGGTCGCCGCGGACACGAAGGTCGGCGAGGACGCAGCGGGCAGCAGATCCAAGAGGGCCACGAAGGCAAGCAGGTCTCGCCGCGGATCTGGCTAGGGCGTGTTCACACTGGGGCGCCGGTCGGTCAAGGAAGGTTCACCTGAACACTGGTAAGCGAACCGGTGTTGAGTACGTGGGCTGATCGTCAGGGTTGGGTACGTGCGCTGATCGTCAGGCGGCGACAACACCCGTAGCGGTGCGACCGCACTGCGCCACGCCCACGAAACAACATGCGCCCACTGGCGGTGCGCACGTGGCAGTATCTGGACTGCGATGAGACTTCCTACTTTGCGCCGTCCACGACCGGTGGCCCTGCCTGGTGTCGTCGGTTCGGCCCGACTCGACTCGCGGACGAAGAACCTCACCAAGAGGCTTCGTCCCGGTGACATCGCCGTCATCAACCATGTCGACCTCGACCGGGTGAGTGCGGAGGCGCTGGTCTCCGCACAGGTCGCCGCCGTCGTCAACGCCGCCCCTTCCATCAGCGGGCGTTATCCCAACCTCGGCCCGGGAATTCTGATGGCGGCCGGGATCCCGCTGGTCGACGACGTGGGCGCCGACGTCTTCGCCAAGGTCGGCGAAGGGGACGCGGTGCGTCTGCACGGCGCGAGCCTCTACCGCGGCGACGCCGAGGTCGCCTTCGGAGTGGAACAGACCGGGGAGACGGTCGCCAAGGCCACCGAGGACGCGCGGTCGGGGCTGGCCATCCAGCTGGAGGCGTTCGCCGCCAACACGATGGAGTACCTCCGGCGCGACCGTGAACTCTTGCTGGACGGCGTGGGAGTCCCCGACGTCAGCACCGAGATGGAGGGCCGGCACGTCCTCATCGTGGTGCGCGGCTACGACTACCGCGAGGACCTCGTCGCCCTCAAGTCCTACATCCGGGAGTACCGCCCGATCCTCGTAGGAGTCGACGGCGGGGCCGACGCGCTGCTGGAGGCCCGGCTCAAGCCGGACATCATCGTCGGTGACATGGATTCCGTGTCCGACACCGCACTGCGCTGTGGCGCCGAACTCATCGTGCACGCCTACCGTGACGGCCGGGCGCCGGGAGCGGACCGGCTCGAACGCCTCGGCCTGGAGTCGCGTGTCTTCGCAGCCACCGGCACCAGTGAGGACATCGCGATGCTCCTCGCCGACTCCAAGGGCGCCGCGCTCATCGTCGCCGTGGGTACTCACCTGTCGCTGGTGGAGTTCCTGGACAAGGGCCGATCCGGAGCGGCCAGCATGTTCCTGACCCGGCTTCGGGTGGGCGGGAAGCTGGTCGACGCCAAGGGAGTAAGCCGGCTCTACCGTTCCCGGATTCAGACCTGGCAGATCGTGATGCTGCTGGTCGCCGGCCTGCTCGCGTTCCTGGTCGCGCTCGCGGCCACGCCTGCCGGACAGGCCTGGCTGGAGGTTGTCGGCATCCGCTGGAACGACCTGGTCTTCTGGATCCGAGGACTCTTCACGTGATCGACTTCCGCTACTTCCTCGTCTCCATCGCGGCGATCTTCCTCGCACTCGCGATCGGGGTCGCGTTGGGCGCCGGCCCGCTGAAGGGCGAACTCGACCAGCAGCTGCGGGGCACCATCTCCGCGGTGAGCAAGGAGAAGGACGGCCTGCGCAAGCAGATCGCCGATCTGCAGCAGGGCGACAAGTATCGCGACTCGTTCGCCGCCGACATAGCACCCGGCCTGGTCAACGGACGGCTCAACGGCCAGAAGGTCGTGGTGGTCGCCCTGCCGAACGCCGACAGCGGTGTGGTCAAGGGTGTCGAGGCGAGCGTGGCCGGTGCGGGCGCGACGGTGACCGGCACCGTCTCGATGACCGACAAGTGGTCCGACCCGAGTCAGCGGCAGTTCCTCGAGGAGCTCGCCACCAGGCTCGTCACCGGTGACGTACGAATGCCCGACAACGGTTCGGCGTACGACCGGGCCGGTGTGGTGCTCGCCAGGGCTCTGGTCACCCGTGACGCCAAGGCCGCTGGACGCAAGGACAGCGCCACGCCGACCATCATGGGCGCGTTCGGGGAGGGCGACCTGGTCGACGGTGACAACGACCTCCCGCAGGCGGACCTGGCCGTGGTGGTCGCGCCGGTGGTGCCACCGAAGGCGAAGCCCACCTCGAACGCCGACGCCAACCAGGCATGGGTGTCGCTCGCCCGCTCACTGGACTCCGCCAGCCGGGGTGCCGTGGTGGTCGGCGACCCGTCCGCTGCCGGAGACGGCGGTGTGCTCGCCAGCCTCCGCGCGGACAAACAGGCCCGCAGCGAGGTCTCCTCGGTCGACGTCGCCGACCTCGCCAGCGGCCAGGTGGCGGCGGTGTGGGCGCTGGCCGAGCAGGCCACCGGCGGCGTCGGTCAGTACGGCGCGGTGGGCTCGACCGACGGGGCGCTGCCCAAGCAGCCGACCGCCGGCTCATGACCACCGGCGCACCCGCCGACAACCTCGACGCGCTCCCGCGGACGCAGCACCCCTCGCGGCACGGGTTCCGGACACCGTTCCGCACCCGCGAAGCCACCGCACAGCTAGTCGTCGCAGCGGGCGCCGCGCTCGCCGCTCGGCAGGGGTTTCGACGCGTCCGGGCCCGCGCGGGCAGTGACCGCGACGCCGACCGCTGGAGTCGTACCAACCACCGCGGCGAACAGGTCAGCCTGCTGCTCGGTCCGGCCGCGGTCGCGGGGACGTTCGCGGCGACGATGGCGATGCCCGGCCTCACGCCGGCGGAGCGGCTGGCCGTGGCGGCCGCGGTCCTCGGCAGCGGAGCGGTCGGCGCCTACGACGACCTGGCCGGTACGCCGGCGGCGAAGGGACTCCGGGGTCACCTGGGCGCTCTGCGCCGCGGAGAAGTCACCAGCGGTGCGGTCAAGGTCGCCGGCATCGGGGTGAGCGGCCTCGTCGCCGCGGCGCTGCTCGGCCGCGCCGGACGACCTCGGCCCGGCCTGGCGACGATCCTCGCCGACGGCGCGCTGGTCGCCGCGTCCGCCAACCTCGTCAATCTCCTGGACCTTCGGCCCGGCCGCGCGCTGAAGGTCGTAGTAGCACCTGCGCCGTTCCTGTTGACGTCGGCCGGTCCTGTGCTCGCAGCGCCGGTCGGGGTGGCAGCCGGCCTGCTGGCCGACGACCTCGGTGAGAACGGCATGCTCGGCGACTGCGGCGCCAACGCGCTCGGCGCGGGGCTCGGTGTGGCGATGGCCGCGCGGCTGCCGCGACCCGCCCGACTGATGGTTCTCGCCGGACTGGCCGGGCTGATTCTCGCTTCCGAACGGGTATCGTTCACCGCCGTGATCGAGCGACACGCGCCGCTGCGCCGACTGGACGAGTTCGGTCGGCGCTCGCCGAACCGATGACAACGGCGCGGGAGCCGGCGGCGGCTGGCCCGCGCGCATGGGGCACAGGTCTGGCCCGCGCGGCGGTGCTGGTGGCCGCAGTCACCGTCGCGGCCCGGGTGGTGGGGTTCGGCCGGTGGCTGGTGTTCTCCAAGACGGTCGGTGACACCTGCCTGGGAGACGCGTACAACACCGCGAACCAGCTGCCGAACGTCGCCTTCGAGATCGTCGCCGGCGGGGCGCTGGCCTCGGTGGTCGTTCCGTTGCTGGCGGGCGTCACCGCCCGGGCCTCCGCCGGGGAGGCCGCCCGCACGCTGTCCGCACTGCTGACCTGGACGCTGCTCGTCCTCACGCCGGTGACAGCTCTGGCGGCAGCGCTGGCCGGCCCGTACGCCCATCTCATGCTGGCCGGCCACGCCGGCTGCGGCGAAGCCACCGCCGACCTCGCCGGTCGCATGCTGGTGATCTTCGCGCCGCAGATGTGGTTCTACGGCGTGGCCGTGGTGGTCTCCGGCGCCCTGCAGGCACAGCGCAGATTCCTGGCCGCCGCCCTCGCCCCGCTGGCCAGCAGCCTGGTGGTGATCGCGGCGTACGCGGGGTTCGCGGTGGTCGCCGGCTCCCTCGACGCACGGGCGGTGTCCGGCCGTGCGGTGGCCGTGCTCGCCGGGGGCACCTCGCTCGGGGTGGTGGCGATGGCCCTCACCGTGCTGGTGGCGTTCGCACGGGTGAAGGGGCCCGCGGCGCCGATCCGGCCGACGCTGCGTTTCCCGCCCGGTGTCGCGGTCCGTGCGCGCCGGCTGGCGGCTGCCGGGATGCTCGCCCTCGTCGCCCAGCAACTCGTCGCGCTGGTACTCACCTGGCTGGCCAACCACCGTGGCGAGCCGGGGACGCTGACCCTCTACACCTGGGCGTACGCACTGTTCACGCTGCCGTACGCGGTGCTCGTGGTCCCGGTTGCGACCACGGTCTTTCCGCACGCCGCAGCACTCGGCGCGGCGGGCGGCCCCACCGCGCCACGTCCGCCCGGTTCGCCGCCGCCCGGTTCGCCGCCGCAGGCCGGCTCACCGGAGGAGGCCGACTCCGCCGAGCTGGGCCGGCTCACCGCCGGTGCGGTCCGGGCGGTCGTTCTGCTCGGCGCGCTGGGCGGGGCCCTGCTCGCCGGTACGTCCGTTCCGCTGGCGAGGTTGTTCGTCCTCGGACCCGGCGGAGGCGACGCGACGTCGGCGCTGGCCGGTGCCCTCACCGCGTTCGCCCCGGCGGTGCCCGCGCTGGGCCTGGTGACCCTGGCCGGCCGGCTGCTCTACGCCCGCGGGTACTCCGCCTGGGCGGCCTGCGGAACGGCGACCGGGTGGCTGGCCGTCGCCGCCGCCGCGGTCGCCGCCACCGCCGGCCTGCCGGCCTCGGCCACCGCCGGCGGCCTGGGGGCGGCGACGTCCGCGGGGCTGTTGCTGGGTGCCGTTCTGCTGCTCACCGGCGTACGCCGGGCGACCGGACCGGGATCGCTGCGCGGGTTGGGGCTGTCGGTGCTCGCCGGTAGCGTCGCCGCGACGGCTTCGGCGGCGGCCGGCCGGTGGACGGGACGGGGGTTCGCGGACGGTGACATCGTGCGTGCGGTGACAGGGGCGACGGTGGCCGGGCTGGCCGTGGTGACGGTGTTCGCCGCGCTCGTGGTCCTGCTCGTGGCGGCGGTCGATCGCGAGGGCCTGCTGTCACTGTCCCGTCGGCTCGGCAGGTTTGCTCGCCGGCGTCCCGCCGCCCTGGTCGCGGACCGCGCCGGCGACGACAGCTCGGCCGGGCGACGGTGAGGGCACCGCGCATCGCCCTGGTGCTCGGGCCGAGCACGGGCGGCATCGGGCAACACGTACGCTCCCTCGCCGTTCGGCTGGTCGAGTCCGGCCACACCGTCCGGATCGCCGGGCCGGCCGCGACGGATCGCCGGTTCGGGTTCGGCCGGGTGGGGCAGTTCGTGCCCCTGGACGTCCCGGCGCCGGGTTCGGTCCGGAGAGGGCGAGCCGTCCTGGCGGGCGCCGACGTGATCCATGCGCACGGGCACGCCGCCTCGGTGGTCGCGGCGCTGGCCCGCCATCGTTCGACCTCGTTGGTGGTGAGCTGGCACAACACCGTCACGGCCACCGGCTGGCGAGGGCTTCCGCTGCACCTGGCCCGCAGGTGGGTCGTCCGCCGGGCCACGGTCGTGCTCGCAGCTTCCGCCGACCTGGCCGAGGACGCCGCCTCCCTCGGTGCCCGCGACGCCCGGCTGCTGCCGGTGTCCGCGCCGACGCTCGCGCCCGCCTCCCGCAGCCGGGAGGAGGTACGCCGGTCGCTGGGGCTCGCTTCCCGGCCGCTGGTGCTGGCGGTGGGCAGGCTCGCCCCGCAGAAGCGGTACGACGTCCTCCTCGACGCCGTGGCCCGGTTGGTCGACCGCGACGCGCTACCGCCGCTGGTCCTGGTCGCGGGCGAAGGGCCTCTGGACGCGGAGTTGGCCGAACGCATCGAGCGCGAACGGCTGCCCGTGCGGTTGGCCGGGCACCGTACCGATGTCGCCGACCTCCTCACCGCGGCCGACGTCGCCGTCCTCACCAGCCAGTGGGAGGCCCGGGCCCTGGTGGCGCAGGAGGCCCTGCGGTCCGGCGTACCCCTCGTCGCCACCGCCGTGGGCGGCATCCCCGACCTGGTGGGTTCGGCGGCGCTGCTGGTGCCACCGGGCGATCCCGGGGCGGTGGCCGCCGCGCTCGCGGAGGTGCTCGATCGTCCGGAGGTGGCGGGACGACTGCGTGCAGCCGGTCCGCGACAGGCGGCTACCTGGCCGGACGAGGACGAGACGGCACGGCAGATCGCCAAGATCTACCACGAGGTGATCACTCCCGGATGATCCGGGCATCGCCGGTGGAACGGGCGCTTCGCCGGCGTCAGCGGGGCCTCGACGCCGTTCTGCCCGGCGGCTGTGGAGACGTGGCGTGGCGGCCCTGCGAGCCGGGTCCCGGCCGGGTCCTCGCCCGGGTCCCCGGGCGTGCCCGGGTGTCGCCGCGGGGGTGTAACGTCCGACCATCCGCCCGGTCCCGCGGACCGGCGTGGTGTGTGGCGGGCCGATCGGCTGTTGCTAGGCTGAAAGCCCGTGGACATGCTGGATTCCGCCCGGGTTTCCGGCCCCGACCGACCACGGGGAGTAGCTTTGGCCGCCTCTTCGCCGACTAGGCACGTGTTCGTCACAGGGGGCGTCGCCTCCTCTCTTGGTAAGGGCCTCACCGCCTCGAGCCTCGGCAATCTGCTGAAGGCGCGCGGGTTGCGGGTCACCATGCAAAAGCTCGACCCCTATCTCAACGTCGATCCCGGCACCATGAACCCGTTCCAGCACGGTGAGGTGTTCGTCACCAACGACGGGACCGAGACTGACCTCGACATCGGCCACTACGAGCGGTTCCTGGACGTCGACCTCGGCCGCAGCGCCAACGTCACCACCGGCCAGGTCTACTCCAGCGTGATCGCCAAGGAGCGCCGCGGCGACTACCTCGGCGACACCGTCCAGGTCATCCCGCACATCACCAACGAGATCAAGGCCCGGATCCGGGGGATGGCGGGTCCCGGCATCGACGTCGTGATCACCGAGATCGGCGGCACGGTCGGCGATATCGAGTCGCTGCCGTTCCTGGAGGCGGCCCGGCAGGTACGCCACGACGTCGGCCGCGACAACGTGTTCTTCCTGCACGTGTCCCTGGTGCCCTACCTCGGGCCGTCCGGTGAGCTCAAGACCAAGCCGACCCAGCACTCCGTCGCGGCCCTGCGCAGCATCGGTATCCAGCCCGACGCGATCGTCTGCCGGTGCAACCGCGAGCTTCCGCCCAACGTCAAGCGGAAGATCTCGTTGATGTGCGACGTCGACGAGGAAGCCGTCATCGAGAATCCCGACGTCCCGAGCATCTACGACCTTCCCAAGGTGCTGCACGGCGGAGGTCTGGACGCCTACGTCGTACGCCGGCTGAACCTCCCGTTCCGCGACGTCGACTGGACCGAGTGGGACGAGCTGCTGCGACGGGTCCACCATCCCGCCGACGAGGTGACGGTCGCCCTGGTCGGCAAGTACATCGATCTGCCCGACGCCTACCTCTCGGTGACCGAGGCGTTGCGCGCGGGCGGCTTCCAGCACGACACCCGGGTCAACATCCGCTGGGTGGCCTCCGACGAGTGCACGACGCGCGAGGGCGCGGCCCGGCTTCTGGCCGACGTGGACGCGGTGTGCATTCCCGGCGGGTTCGGGGTGCGGGGCGTGGAGGGGAAGGTGGGCGCGGCGACGTACGCCCGCGAACACCAGATCCCCGTCCTGGGCCTGTGTCTCGGCCTGCAGTGCATGGTCGTCGACGTGGCCCGCAACCTCGCCGAGCTGGACGACGCCAACTCCAGCGAGTTCGAGGCCACCTGTGCCCACCCGGTGGTGGCCACGATGGAGGAGCAGCGCGAGATCGTCGCCGGGTCCGGTGACCTCGGCGGCACGATGCGGCTCGGGCTGTATCCCGCGAAGCTCGCCGAGGACTCGCTGGTGCGCCGGGCCTATGCTGAGCCGTACGTCGAGGAGCGCCACCGGCACCGCTACGAGGTCAACAACGCCTACCGCACGCAGCTGGAAGAGGCCGGTCTGGTCATCTCCGGTACGTCGCCGGACGGCCGGCTGGTGGAGTTCATCGAACTGCGCCGCGACCTGCACCCGTACTTCGTCGCGACCCAGGCCCACCCCGAGCTGCGGTCCCGGCCGACTCGTCCGCACCCGTTGTTCGCCGGGCTGGTCGAGGCGGCGCTGACCCGCCAGCGGGAGATGCAGCTCCCGGTCGGTGACCTCGGGCTGGTGCACGCCGAGGACGGCGCGTTCAGGTCGTCCGACGCCGACAGCGTGGGGGACGTCGACGGTGCCGAGGTTGCCGATGAGGCCGACGGCACGCACGGAGCGGTGCCGCTGCGGCAGCGGGACGGCTGGCTGCGCACGGGAGTACGCCGGTGAGCGGTGCGACGGTGGACGGCCGGTTCGGCAACCAGGAAGCCGACGGAGCCCCGCCGCGCGACGTACCCGAACGCTGGCCGGTCATCTCCTCGTCGTACACGCTGCGCACCGGCCGGGTGATCGACGTCCGCGAGGACGTGGTCGACGGTGGCGGCGGCCGGGAGTTCACCCGTGACGTCGTGGTGCACTCCGGCGCGGTCGGCATCATCGCCCTGGACGACCGCGACCGGATGCTGCTGGTGCACCAGTATCGCCACCCGGTCGGCCACCGCCTGTTCGAGCCGCCCGCGGGGCTGCTCGACGTCGAGGGGGAGGACTACCTCGCCGGGGCGCAGCGGGAGCTGTACGAGGAGGGGCACGTCCGGGCCTGCGACTGGCGGGTGCTGGTGGACGCCTTCACCTCGCCGGGGATGACCACCGAGTCGTTGCGGATCTACCTCGCCCGCGGCCTGTCGGAGGTGCCGCACCACGAGCGGCACAACGGTGTCGACGAGGAGGCGGACATGACCGTCTCCTGGACTCCGCTGGCCGACGTCGTGGCCGGCGTACTGGCCGGCGACCTGCACAATCCCTCGCTGGTGATGGGTGCGCTCGCGGCGTGGGCCGCCCGCAACGGGGCGGGCTTCGACGCGCTCCGCCCCGCCGACGTGCCGTGGCCGGCCCGCGAGGCGGTGCCCTACGAGCCGCCCCGGCCCACGTAGGTCCAGAAGTCCCGCATGACCGGCGGCGCCACGGGGCTGTCCATCGCCACCTGGGTGAGCAACAGCGAGATCGTGCCACTCGCGGGGGAGATGTACGCGGCCGTTCCACTGCCGCCGGTCCAGCCGTAGCGGCCGGGTTCGTTCCACGGCCGGGTGGGCGCGAGGTCGACCGACCCGCCGTACCCCCAACCCTGGCCGTCGAGGAACAACTCGCCGATCTCGCGCTGGGCGTCGGTCAGATGGTCGGTCGTCATTTGCCGTACGGACTCGGCGGACAGCACCCGGCGGCCCTCGTGCGTACCTCCGGCCAGCAGCATCCGCGCGAAGCGGAGCCAGTCGTCGGCAGTGCCGGCCAGGCCGCCCGCACCGGACGGGAACGCCGGCAGGCTGCTCCACTGCCCGTCGGGAGCGTCCGCCAGGATCAGTCCACTGCCGCCGGGATCCCTGCGGTACATGCTGGTGAACCTGCCGAGCTTGCCGGCGGGTACCTCGAACCCGGTGTCGGCCATTCCGAGCGGGTCGAACAGCCGCTCACCGAGGAACTCCGGCAGCGGCTGACCGGTGACCCGGCTGATCAGCACACCCTGGAGGTCGGAGCAGGTGTTGTAGAGCCACGCCTCGCCCGGCTGGTAGAGCAGCGGAACGCCGGACAGCGCGGCCAGCCAGGCGTCCGGGGCCGCGACGTGCTGCGGGTCCAGCCCACTCTTCTGAACGTCGAAGATCAGGCCGATCGCCGGCAGCGTGAAGTCGGAGGGGAATCCCCAGCCGGCCCGGGAGCTGAGCACGTGCTCGACGGTGATCGGCCGCGCCACGGGCACCACGTCGTCGACCGGACTACCCGGCGTACGCACCGCCTTCGGCTCGGCGAGCTCCGGCAGCCACTTGGCGATCGGGTCGTCCAGGCCGATCCGGCCGTCCTCGAGCAGCAGCATCACGCCGGCGGCCGTGATCTGTTTGGTGAGGGAGGCGAGGCGAAAGATCGTGTCACTCGTCATCGGTGCGGTGCCCTCGACGTCCACCGAGCCGGCGACCGCCACCTCCAGGTCGTCGCCCCGGGCCACGACGGCCACGGCGCCCGGCAGCGATCCGCTGCCGACGTGCGTACTCAGCAGGTCGTTCAGGTCACTCATCGGTCTTTCCCGCCTTCTTCTGGCTCGGTGGGCCGCCGGCCGCCGGTCTGCCACGGCTGGGAGGAAGACTGCACCGGTCACCCAACCTCATCGGCGCCGACACGCCGGACGTGGCGGTCGGCGGCCGGTGGGCGAAGTGATGTCCCCCGTCTGCGCCGGCGGGTGATCTAGTTCTGCGCTGTGGGGCGGACCACGATGTCGCCGACGTCGACATTGTCCGGCTGCTCGATGGCGAACGCGATCGCACGGGCGACAGCGTCCGGCGGAATCGCGATGTCACCCATCCGGTCGAGGGCCTGGGCCCTCATCTCCGGAGCCATGGAGTCGGCGAACTCCGTGCGGGTGACGCCTGGCGAGACGACCGTGACGCGCAGGTGGCCGCCGGCCTCCTGGCGCAGGCCCTCGGAGTGCGGACCGCGTTCTTGGTCCCCGCGTAGACCGACTGCGTCGGCACGATGGCAGCCCGGCCGTGGAGACGGTTGTTCACGAAGTGTCCGAAGCCCTGTTCCCGGAAGACGGCAGCGCTGCGGCGATTCCGTACAGGACTCCCTGGAGGTTGACGTCGATCATCTCCTCCCGGTCCTCGACCCTCAGGTCGTCCAGCGGGGAGATCAGACCGACCCCGGCGTTGCTGACCAGGGCGTCGAGCTTGCCGTACCGGTCGCGGGCGAGCCTGACCAGCCCGGTCGCCGCGCCGATCCCACTGCTGGCGCCGGTGATCGCGACGACCTTGCCTTCGATTCCTGGCACGAGATCCTCCGAAAGTGGAACGTGCACGGTCCTGGCCGCGGCGGTGCGGGTGTTCACCGAAGAGGGCCTGGACGCTCACTTCGAGCGCATCGCCAGGGAGGCGGGCGTGGGAACCGGCACGCTCTACCGCAACTTTCCCACCCGCGAGGTCCTCATCGAGGCGGCCTACCGCAACGAGGTGGCGCGGCTGTGCGACGCCGCTCCCGAACTGTTGGCGACGATGCCGCCAAGTGAGGCCAGCGCCTGGATGGGGCGTTTCGTCGACTACGCGACCGCCTGACCGCATGGCGCCGAAGTCGACGAAGGGCGTCAGGGACGGATGGTGCCGCCGCTGCGCCAGTAGACGGCGTTGTTGTCGCGAGCGAGGAAGTCGTCGTCGACGAGGTATCTCCGAAGCGCCGCCTGGTCGTCGTACACCCGCAGCAAGGTCTCGTTGACAACGGGCTCGGGATAGCGAACGCCGGGCTCGAACAGTTGGGCCACGTGGTCCAGCAGCAGCCGGCGCCGGCCGGACTTCGCCGGCATGGCGGTGATCCGTCCGTCGCGGACGTAGGCACGGAACAGCTTCTCGGTCTCCGGATCGGCGTCGGCGGGGAGGGCCAGCCCGCCGTCCGTCGTTGGTTCGGTTCCCACGAGACACCACCTTCCGGCCACTCAGGCTACGACGTCCGGCAGATCGCCGGCCGATCACCAGTCGGCGACCGGCACCGCCCGGCGTCGCCGTGCCTCGCTCTCAGTGGGAGCGGCGGTCGTCGAGCACGGTGATGGACAACAGGATTCCCGCATAGTCGGTGGTGGGGAGTACAGGTGCCCGTCCGCGTCGGCGAACTTGAAGTGCGCCACCGATGTGCCCAAGATGATGTGCGCCTTGCAGGGAACGCTGATGTCGACGTCGCCGGGCTCGGTGTCCGGGATCGGGGTCAGTCGCGGGGTGGCCACCTGACCGACCGCGAACCCGCCGGGGGGTACGGACGTACGGTAGGTCGGCATGACCGACACCACACCAGCCGCACCATCGACACCTGCGGCACCCGGCGCAAGCGCGGCCTCGGCTCCTGACGGCGGCATCGACCTGTCCGGCCGGACGGCCGTGGTCACCGGCGGTGCGAGCGGCATCGGCCGGACCTGTGTCCACCGGCTCGCCCGCGCCGGCGCGCACGTGGTCGTTCTGGACCTCGACGCCGACGGCGCCACGGCGGTGGCTGCCGAGGTGGGCGGGCGAGCGCACGCGGTCGACCTCGGCGACGCGGCCGGGCTGGACGCCCTGGATCGGCTGGACGCGCTCCGCGAGGCCGACATCCTGGTCAACAACGCGGGTCTGCAGCACGTCGCACCGGTGGAGGAGTTCCCGGTGGAGAAGTTCGCGCTGATCCAGCGAGTGATGCTGGAGGCGCCGTTCCGCCTGGCGCGGTTGGTGCTTCCCGGCATGTACGCGCGAGGGTGGGGACGGCTGGTGCACGTCTCCTCCGCCCACGGCCAGCGGGCTTCGGCGTACAAGTCGGCCTACGTCGCGGCCAAGCACGGACTGGAAGGTCTGTCCAAGGTGCTCGCGCTGGAGGCCGCCGGGCGTGGCGTCACGTCCAACACAATCTGCCCGGGCTACGTCCGGACACCGTTGGTCGAAAAGCAGCTCGCCGACCAGGCGAAGGTGCACGGCGTGGACGAGGAGCAGGTGCTGGAGGACGTGCTCCTGGCCCGCACGCCGCTCAAGCGCCTGGTCGAACCCGACGAGGTGGCCGAACTCGTGGCGTTCGTGTGCGGGCCGGCAACCACGTCCCTGACCGGCGTCGCGCTCACCCTCGACGGCGGATGGACCGCCTCCTGACCACCCGCGACGATGCCGAGGCGGAGGAGTTCGTCAGGAATGCGGTCGGCGCATGGTCGGATCGGCTTCGCCGAACGCGGCCTGCACCGGATCGCCCGCCACCTGCGACCCGCGTAACGCGGGTTCCGCGGCGCTCCTGCGGCGACTCGGCATGGCCTACGAGGGCAGGCTCCGGCACACCATGCTGTTGCGCGACGGGTGGCGGGACTCCGAGACGTTCGGCATCCTCGAGGACGAGTGGCGCGCGCGACGGCGGACACAGTCACCGCCTGACGCCGGCACCACACCGCTGACCAACTCCTAGATGTCGCGGAAGGACTCGATCTGCGCGCCGAGCTGGTTGAGGCGTTCGGCGAGGTCCTCGTACCCGCGGTTGATGACGTAGATGTTGCGCAGCACCGACGTGCCCTTGGCGGCCAGCATCGCCAGCAGGATGCACACCGCGGGGCGCAGGGCCGGCGGGCAGATGACCTCCGTACCCGACCAGTGGGTGGGGCCGTCGACGTAGATCCGGTGCGGGTCGGCCAGCCGGACCCGGCCGCCGAGCTTGTTCAGCTCGGTGAGGTGGATCGCGCGGTTCTCATACACCCAGTCGTGGATCAGCGTGGTGCCGTTGGCGGCCGCGGCGATCACGGCGAAGAACGGAACGTTGTCGATGTTCAGGCCAGGGAACGGCATCGGGTGGATCTTGTCGATCGGTGCGTGCAGCGTGGACGGGAAGACCGTCACGTCGACCAGCCGGGTCCGGCCGTTGTGGGAGGCGTACTCCTCGCTGCGGGTGAAGTGCAGGCCCATCTCCGCGAGCTGGGCCAGCTCGATCTCCATGAACTCGATCGGGACCCGCCGGACGGTGAGCTCGGAGGAGGTGACGATCGCCGCGGTGATCAGGCTCATCGCCTCGATCGGGTCCTCCGAGGGCGCGTAGTCGACGTCGCGGTCGATGGTCGGCACTCCGTGCACCGTGAGCGTGGTGGTGCCGACGCCGTCGATGTGCACGCCGAGCTCGGCGAGGTAGAAGCAGAGGTCCTGGACCATGTAGTTGGGGCTGGCGTTGCGGATGACGGTGACGCCGTCGTGGCGGGCCGCGGCGAGCAGGGCGTTCTCGGTCACGGTGTCGCCGCGCTCGGTCAGCACGATGGCGCCGGGAGAGACGGTGTGGTCGACCTCGGCGTGGTAGAACCCTGAGGTCGCCTTCACCTCCAGGCCGAACTTGCGCAACGCGACCATGTGCGGCTCGACGGTACGGGTGCCGAGGTCGCAGCCACCGGCGTACGGCAGTTGGAAGCGGTCCTCGCGGTGCATCAGCGGGCCGAGGAACATCAGCACGCTGCGGGTACGCCGGGCGGCCGCGACGTCCATGCCGTCCAGGTCGAGGGTGGCGGGCGGGACGATCTCCAGGTCGTTGTTCTCGTTCAGCCAGCGGGTGCGGACGCCGATGCTGTGCAGGACCTCGAGGATGCGGTTGACCTCCTCGATCCGGGCCACCTGGCGCAGCGTCGTCCGGCCGTGGTTGAGCAGGGACGCGCACAGCAGCGCCACGCAGGCGTTCTTGCTGGTCTTCACGTCGATGCTGCCGGAGAGCTGACGGCCACCGACCACCCGCAGGTGCATGGGTCCGGACCTGCCGAGCGACACGATCTCGCTGTCGAGCGCGTCGCCGATGCGGGCCAGCATCTCCAGGCTGAGGTTCTGGTGGCCGCGCTCGATCCGGTTGATGGCGCTCTGGCTGGTGCCCAACGTTTCGGCGAGCTGGGCCTGCGTCCAGCCGCGGTGCTGGCGCGCGTCCCGGATCAGCGTGCCGATGCGGCGTAGGTAGTCCTCGGTCATGGGGCGAGACCGTATCTCACATGTGATGTTGCTGCATGGCTGGCTGCGGCGTGTCGCGGTATGAACTGCCTCACGCTTGGCCGGAAATTGCGGCTCGTGATGTCGCTGGGCGTCGGCAGCTTCACCGTGACGATCTGCCAGCGCTGACGGGCCGAAGCGCCTCGACCGCCCGATCAACGTCGTCCTCGGTGGAGTAGAGGTGGAACGATACGCGCACCAGGCCGTTCCGCAAGCCGGCTCGAATCCCGGCAGCCGTGAGCCGCTCGTCCCCGCCGGGGAGTTCGGCCGACACGATCGCCGAGTCGCCCGCGGGCAGGCCGAGCCCCTCGCGGAACCTGTTCGCCAGCCCGACGTCGTGGTCGTGCACCCGGTCGACGCCGAGGTCGGCCAGCAGGTCCAGGGCGGGCGCGGCGCCGACAAAGCAGAACCACGCGGGCGAGACGTCGAACCTCCGGGCGTCCGCCGCCAGCCGCAACGGCGGGCCGTAGTAGGACGACTCCACGTCCTCCCCGGCGAACCACCCGGCCTGGACCGGGCGCAGCCGCTCACGCACCGAAGGCGCGAAGTAGCCGAACGCCGCACCGCGCGGCGCCATCAGCCACTTGTACGCCGAGGCCACCACCACGTCGGCGCGGGTCCATTCCCGTGGCAGCCAGCCGGCCGCCTGGCTGGCGTCGACGACCACCAGGGCGCCGGCGTCGCGGGCGACCTCGACCAGCTGGTCGAACTCGGCCACCTGCCCGGGTCGCCGACTGGACCGCGCTGAACGCGACCACCGTGGTCCGCCGGTCGACGGACCGGGCCAGGTCGTCGACCGGCACCGTCACCACCTCCACGCCCCGGTCGGCGTGCACCATCCAGGGGAACAGGTTGGAGGTGAACTCCACCTCCGGCACGACCACCCGCGACCCCGCGGGCAGGGCCGCGGCGACCGGGGCGAGCAGGCCGGAGGTCGTGCTGCCGATCGCGACGTCCGCGGCCGGAGCACCCATCAGCCGGGCGAACCCCTCCCGGGCCCGCTGGGTGGCGTCGAGCCATGGCTCGGAGCCGGTCGAGCCGCGCCGCCACCCCTCCAGTGCCTCCTGCAGGGCGTCCCAGGCCGGGCGGGGCGGCAGGCCGAAACTGGCGGTGTTCAGCCAGCCGGGCTCCGCGTCGAAGAGCTTTTGGGCGGCGGCGATGTCCATGCCCCCATCCTGCCGGGATCGTGGTCGACCGGGCGCTGATCGACGCCACGCCTGTGCACGAGGCGCTCGGCCCGCCCCGGCCGGTTTACACTCGCCCCGCCGCGACAGGTGCTCCCCGCCGGGTCCGCGGCACCCAGGCGGTACGGCAACGGAGCCGTCCCGCGAGAGCAGCGGAAGGCAACGAGCGACCGTGAAGATCGGTGTCCCCAAGGAAGTCAAGACCCACGAGTACCGCGTCGCGCTGACCCCGGCGGGTGCGCACGAACTGGTCCGCCACGGTCACCACGTGGTGGTCGAACGCGGCGCGGGGGAGGGCTCGTCGATCCCCGACCAGGAGTTCGAGCGGGCCGGCGCCAAGATCATCGAGGGTCCCGACGACGTGTGGGCCGAGAGCGACCTCGTGCTCAAGGTGAAGGAGCCGATCGCCTCCGAATACGCCCGGCTGCGCAAGGGCCAGGTGCTGTTCACCTACCTCCACCTCGCGGCGTCCCGGCAGCTCACCACCGCGCTGCTGGAGTCCGGGGTCACCGCGATCGCGTATGAGACCGTGCAGCTGCCCGATGGCTCGCTGCCGCTGCTGGCGCCGATGAGCGAGGTGGCCGGCCGGCTGGCGCCGCAGGTCGGGGCGTACCACCTGATGAGCCAGGGCGGCGGGCGCGGCATCCTGATGGGCGGGGTCTCCGGCGTGTACGCCGCGAAGGTCGTGGTCATCGGCGCCGGGGTGTCCGGGCTGAACGCCGCCGCCATCGCGCTCGGCATGCAGGCCGAGGTCCTGCTGCTGGACAAGAACATCGATCGCCTCCGCCAGGCCGACCGGGTCTACCGCGGCCACCTGCAGACGGTGGCGTCGAACGCCTACGAGGTGGAGCGGGCCGTCCTGGACGCCGACCTGGTCATCGGCGCCGTCCTCGTCCCCGGCGCCAAGGCGCCGACGCTGGTCAGCACCGAGCAGGTGTCCCGGATGAAGCCGGGCAGCGTGCTGGTGGACATCTCCATCGACCAGGGCGGCTGCTTCGAGGACTCCCGGCCCACCACGCACGACGAGCCCACCTACCGGGTGCACGACTCGGTGTTCTACTGCGTGGCGAACATGCCCGGGGCGGTGCCGCACACCTCGACGTACGCCCTGACCAACGTCACACTGCCCTACGTGCTCGATCTCGCCGACCGGGGGTGGCAGGAGGCCAGCCGGGCCGACTTCGCCCTCGGCCTGGGGCTGAACGCCCACGAGGGACAGCTGGTCAACGCCGCGGTCGCGGAGGCGCACGGCCTGCCGCACACGGACTTCGCCGCGGTGGTGGCCTGAGGTGACAGCCACGGGGGTGGAGCGGGCGGTCACCGGCTACCTCAACCACCTCGGCGTCGAACGCGGGCTGGCCGCCAACACGCTGGCGTCCTACCGCCGGGACCTGCGCCGGTACGCGGAGTTCCTGGCGGCGCGGGGGCTCGACCGGGCCGATCGGATCGGGCCCGCCGACGTCAGTGCGTTCCTCGTCCGGCTGCGGGAGGGCGACGCCGACCACCCCCCGCTCGGCGCGAGCTCGGCGGCGCGCACCGTCGTCGCCGTACGCGGGTTCCACAGGTTCGCCCACCGGGAGGGGCTGACCGGCGACGACCCGGCCCGGGAGGTGCGGCCGCCGGTGCCGCCGCGCCGGCTGCCGAAGGCGCTGCCGGTGGCCGAGGTCGAACGCATCCTGGAGGCGTCCGGAGCCGGCGACACCCCGCTGGCGCTGCGCGACCGGGCGCTGCTGGAGCTCCTCTACGGCACCGGCGCGCGCATCTCCGAGGCCGTTGGCCTGGACGTCGACGACCTCGACCTGGACGCCGGTGCGGTTCTGCTGCGGGGCAAGGGCGGGAAGGAGCGGATCGTGCCGGTCGGCTCGTACGCCGGCCAGGCCGTCACCGCTTACCAGGTGCGGGCCCGGCCCGCGCTCGCGGCCGGCGGCAAAGGCACCCCGGCCCTGTTCCTCAACGCCCGCGGCGGCCGGTTGTCCCGGCAGAGCGCGTGGACCGTCCTGCGGCACGCGGCCGAACGCGCGAACGTGCCCGCGGAGGTGTCGCCGCACACGCTCCGGCACTCCTTCGCGACCCACCTGCTCGACGGCGGCGCGGACGTCCGGGTGGTGCAGGAACTCCTCGGGCACGCGTCGGTGACGACCACGCAGGTCTATACGCTCGTCACCGTCGACAAGCTGCGCGAGGTGTATGCCGCGACACACCCCAGGGCGCGGGCGTGAAAGCCCGGGTGGCACTACGGTCGTATGCAGTACGGCGCATGTGCCGCCGGGATCGCTCGAGGACCGGCGGTGGCTCGGTGCCCCTGGCCTCCCCGCCGGGTTCACCGGCAGGTGAGACTAGAGTTCCCAAACCGCAGAGTCGCTGCCCGAGAAGGTGGGCCCGACGTGGCAGGAGGTTACGCGAGCCGTGAACGACTCGACGAACGGTGCCGGAACCGAGTCTGCCCAGCAGTCGCACGAGTCCGAGCAGCAGTCGTACCAGCCTGAGCAGCAGGCAGTGCAGCCGTCGGCGCAGCAGTGGGGCACGACTCCCACCATCGACCCCGAACCCGCGCCCGAGCCGGACGTCGTTCCGGTGATCGACCCGTCCACGCCCGCGGACCCGTCGGTGGTGCCGCCGCCGGTCGGGCCGACGACGCCCTCGGTGCCGGTCGACCCCACCGGACCCGCCGACCCTGTCGTGCCCGCCACACCCACCGTGCCCGTTGCCGACCCCGCGGAGCCGGCCGAGACCGACGAGCCCGACCTCACGCCGTTGGCGCCCGCACCGAGCGCCAACGGCGTCAAGTCGTCCTCGCCCAGGACCCGCCCGCAGTTCCCCGACCCGCCGCCGCTGGAGCGCCACGGACCGGCCCGGATCCTCGCGATCGTCAACCAGAAGGGTGGCGTCGGCAAGACGACCACCGCCATCAACCTCGGTGCGTCGCTGGCCGAGCTCGGCCGTCGCGTGCTGCTGGTCGACTTCGACCCGCAGGCATCGCTGACGATCGGGCTGGGCATCGACCCGCTGGCGCTGGAAGCCACGACCTACGACATGGTCATCGACCGCGACGTGACCGCGGAGGACATCCGGGTCAAGACCGCGGTCGACGGCATGGACCTGCTGCCGTCGGACATCTCGCTGTCCGGCGCGGAGATCCAGCTGGTCACCGAGGTCGCCCGGGAGACCACGCTGGCCCGTCAGCTGGAAGTGTTGCGGCCCGAGTACGACCTGATCCTGATCGACTGCCAGCCGTCGCTGGGCCTGCTCACCGTCAACGCACTCACCGCCGCCGACGGCGTGATCATCCCTCTGGAGTGTGAGTACTTCGCCCTGCGCGGGCTCGGCTTCCTCGTCGACAAGACGATCAAGACCGTGCAGGAGCGGATCAACCCGCGGCTGAAGATCGAGGGCATCCTGGCCACGATGTTCGACATGCGGACGCTGCACGCCCGGGAGATCCTGGAGGAGGTCGTCGGCCGGTTCGGCGAGACGGTGTTCCACACCGTGATCTCGCGTACGGTCCGCTTCCCCGAGACCAACAAGCTCGGCGAGCCGATCACCACGTACGCACCGAACAGCGTCGCCGCCGAGGCCTACCGCCAGCTCGCCCGCGAGCTGGTCGGCCGGCTCGGCTGATCCGGCTGACTCGGCTGACCACCACCGCACAGACCTACGTGACCGACCACGTGAGCGTGCCCGGAGACGACGTGCCGGCGGGCGAACCGGCGCCCGGAAACCCCGGCGAGGCCGAGGAGCCGGCGGCCGCGATCGGCCGGAGAAGCACGTTCACCGTCCGGCTGGACAACTTCGAGGGCCCGTTCGACCTGCTGCTCGGGCTGATCTCCAAGCACAAGCTGGACGTCACCGAGGTGGCGCTGTCGGTGGTGACCGACGAGTTCATCGCCTATATCCGGGCGAAGGGCCCGGAGTGGGACCTCGACCAGACCACGGAGTTCCTGCTCGTCGCATCCACCCTGCTCGACCTCAAGGCCGCCCGGCTGCTGCCGCAGGGAGAGGTCGAGGACGAGGAGGACCTCGCGCTGCTGGAGGCCCGGGACCTGCTGTTCGCCCGGCTGCTGCAGTACCGCGCGTACAAGCAGGTGGGCGGGTTGCTGGCGGAGCGGATGACGAGGGAGGCGCGCCGCTTCCCCCGGGCCGTGGGTCTGGAGGACCGGTTCGCCAAGCTGCTGCCCGAGGTGCTGATCGGCCTCGGTGTCGACGACTTCGCCCGGCTCGCCGCCAGGGCGATGCGCCCGCGCCCTGAGCCGGTGGTGTCGCTGACGCACATCCACGCGCCCCGGGTCAGTGTCCGCGAGCAGGGCACCATCCTGGTCGAACGCCTGCGCCGGATACGCTCGACGACGTTCCGGGCGCTGGTGGCCGACTCGCCGAACGTCGTGACGACGATCGCGCGGTTCCTCGCCCTGCTGGAACTCTTCCGTGAGGGCGCGGTGACCTTCGAGCAGGCCGAGGCCCTGGCCGAGCTGACAGTGCGCTGGGCCGGTAGCGACGACGGCACGGTCGTGGTCAGCGACGAGTTCGACGAGCAGGACGGCGGCGGCGAGCAGGAGACGAGCGACGAGCAGGCCGAGCCGGATTCGACAGGAGACAGCACATGAGCGGTGCCGACGACGCGCCCGAGGTCGAGCGCCCGGCGCCGTCCACCGACGAGCAGGCCCCGGCGGAGGAGCAAGCTCCGGTTGACGAGCAGGTCACGGCGGAGGAGCAGCCTGCCGTCGAGGAGCCGGCGTCCGCTGACGAGCAAGGTCCGCCCGACGAGCGGGCCCCGGTCGAGGAGCAAGGTCAGGTTGACGACGAGGCCGAGGACACCCTCGACGTCGTCGTACCCGGTGATCTGCACGGGCCGATCGAGGCAATCCTGCTGATCGTCGACGAGCCGCTCTCTCCGGTCACACTGGCGCAGGTGCTCGGGCGGCCCAGGCCCGACATCGACGAGGCGCTGCGCACGCTGTCGGCGGAGTACACCGAGCAGGAACGCGGGTTCGACCTGCGTGAGGTCGCCGGCGGCTGGCGGCTCTACACGCGGGAGGAGTACGCCGAGGTCGTCCAGCGGTTCGTGCTCGACGGGCAGCAGGCCAAGCTCACCCAGGCGGCGCTGGAGACCCTGGCGGTGGTCGCGTACAAGCAACCGGTCAGCCGGGCCCGGGTGTCGGCCATCCGCGGCGTCAACTGCGACGGCGTGATGCGCACGCTGGTGACGCGAGGGCTGGTGGAGGAGGCCGGCGCGGAGGGGGAGAGCAACGCCACGCTGTACCGCACCACGTCGTACTTCCTGGAACGCCTCGGCATCAGGTCACTGGAGGAGTTGCCGGACCTCGCGCCGTATCTCCCGGACATCGACGAGATGGAAGCCGAGCAGGTGAGTACGCCCGCGGAGGTCACGCCGACGGTGCCCGCGCAGATGCCGTTGGGCGACGCGGAGGACGATTCGGACGTCGCCGTCGAGGCCGACGCCGAGACCGAAGCGGACGCCGAGACGGCGCCGCAGCCGGAATACGAGCATGAGCCCGAGGCTGACCATGAGGCTGAGGCCGGGCACGAGCCTGAGGCCACCCCGGCCGACCAGGAGAACGTGAGCACGGAGTGGAGGACGGACGCCGATGGGTGAGTCCGAGGGCGTTCGGCTGCAGAAGGTGCTCGCCCAGGCCGGGGTCGGCAGCCGGCGCGCCGCAGAGGAGCTCATCGTCGAGGGCCGGGTCGAGGTCAACGGCCAGGTGGTGACCGTCCTCGGCACCCGGGTCGACCCGGCTCGTGACTCGGTACGCGTGGACGGCAAGCGGATCGCGGTGGACGAGACCAAGGTCTACCTCGTCCTGAACAAGCCTCGCGGCGTGGTCAGCACGATGAGCGACCCGCAGGGCCGCCGCTGCCTGGGCGATCTCGTTCGTGACCGGCCCGAGCGCCTGTTCCACGTGGGCCGGCTGGACACCGACACCGAGGGGCTGATCCTGCTGGTCAACGACGGGGAGTTCGCCCACCGGCTGGCCCACCCGTCGTACGGCGTGCAGAAGACCTACGTGGCCGAGGTTCCCGGCCCGGTACCGGCGCGGGTCGGCCGGGCGCTGCGGGAAGGGGTCGAACTCGACGACGGACCGGCCAAGGCGGACGCGTTCCGCGTCGTCCACCAGTCCGGTGGCAAGGCCATGGTCGAGATCGTCATCCACGAGGGGCGCAAGCACATCGTCCGGCGGATGCTGGACGAGGTCGGGCATCCGGTCCGCCGGCTCGCGCGTACGTCACTGGGCCCGGTGAAGCTCGGCGACCTGGCTCCCGGACAGGTCCGGCCGCTCAGCCAGGCCGAGCTCGGCATCCTGCTGGACACCGTCGAACTCTGACCCGGCAGCTGCCCGGCCTGCCCGGGAGCCGCGCCCACGCCCTACCTCGCAGCGGCCTCCAGTACGTCGACGGTGCCGTGCCCGCCGTCCACCCGGATCCGGTCGCCGCTGCGCAGGCGGATGGTCGCGTTGCCGGTGCCCACCACGGCGGGGATGCCGAGTTCGCGGGCGACGATCGCGGCGTGCGACAGGGGAGCGCCGACGTCGGTGACCACCGCGGCGGCTCGCGGGAAGAGCGGCGTCCAGCCGATGTTCGTGACCGAGGTGACGAGAATCTCGCCCGGCCGTAGCTGCTCACCGTCCTCCGGGCCGGCGACGACGCGGGCGATGCCCTCCACGACTCCGGCCGAGCCGGCGTGCCCGGTGACCGTGTCGGCCGCCGGAGCGTGGTCGGCGGTCGCGTCGTACAGGTCGATCCGGCGGTTCGGGTCGGCGGCCCAGCGCGCCGGGTCGAAGGCGCCGCGGATCAGCGTGGGATAGGCCGGCAGCGCGCGGTAACGGTCGTACGCCGTCCGGCGCGCCGGGACTGCCGCCAGTGGAGCGTCGTCGCCGTCCAGCACCCGGCAGATCTCGTGGACGTCGCAGAAGAAGAGGTCGTCGCCGCGGCCGGTCAGCTCACCGGCCCGCTGGACGAAGATCCGCATCGCCCAGAACGCCCGGATCACCTCCGACCGGGCGGCCTCACGTGCCCGGGCGGCGTGGGCCGCACGGTCGACACGGCGCCGCAGAGCGGCGACCTCCCGCGGCCGGAGCCGTGCCTGCACTCGCTCCCAGGCAGCCTCCCGCGCCCGGTGCTGCCGGGCGAGCAGGTCGGTCGCGTCCTCCCGGTTGCCGGCCATGGCCGTGAGCTCGTGGTCGAGCCAACCGGGGTCCTCGGCCGGGCGTGGCGCCGACACCTCGAACTCGTGCGGTCCCCGGTGGCCCCACTGCCGGACGTAGGTGTCCCGGTCGAGCTGCCCGCGGCGCACCTGCGCCAGGCCGACCAGGGGACCGAGGCTGGCGAGCTCGCCTCCCGCGGTGTGCAGGCCGGTGAGCAGGGCGTTCGCGTCGCCTTCGCCGGCGGCCCTGCGGACCCGGGCGCCGATGGTCGCCAGCGCGTTGCCGTCCATTCGGGAGCCGGCGGCCAGCATCCGGCTGGTGTCGCGAAGGTACGGCTCACCCTCGGCCGTCCACACCTTCGCCAGCGCCGCCCTGGTGTCCGCGGCCCCGATCGCGGCGGTGACCCGCTCGAAGCGGGCGGGAGCGTCGGCGATCAGGGCCTGGAAGTTCTTCTGGTACGTACGCAGCCGGCGGTAGAACGGCACGACCTCCCCGAGCACGCTCCCGACCAGCCGCCAGCGCGAGAGCGGGAGCAGCGGGATCGTGACGCCGGCCGGGATCCGGCCGAAGATCTCCGGGATGCTCGAGTAGAACAGCTTCGACATCCCGAACGCCTGGGCGGAGGCCGCGGCGACGCTGAGGTTGAGGTAGAACCTGCCGCCGATGTTGCCCGACAGCCGGTGCTCGCCGACCGCCGACAGCGCCATCGTGTCCGCCATGAAGATACTGATCAGCGACCAGGTGCAGGGCGTCATCACGTCCGGGATCGCCTCGCCGAGGTTGCCCGACGTCCACAGGTAGTCGCCGCGCAGGCTGTCGTTCCACTCCTCGCCGGTGGTGGCGGGGAGGCCGGTGACCGGCCGCGCCTGGACGAGGAAGAACCGTCCGTCGTGCCGCGCCCACTCGACGTCCATCGGGCAGCCGTAGAGATCCTCGACGTCGACCCCGAGGCGGGCCAGCTCGCCGGCCTGCTCGTCGTCGAGCACCGGGGCGTGCCGCAGGTGTGGCGGTACGGGTTCCTCGTGCGTGCCCTGCTCGGTGCGTACCGTCCGTACGGACTTGTCGCCGGTCTCGCGATGGGCCACGGCGAAGGTGTCCCGGTCGATGAGCAGGGAGTCGGGGGTGACCTGGCCGCCGACGAGCGCCTCACCCAGTCCCCAGGTGCCGTTGACGTGGACGTACGCGCGGTCGCCGGTGGTCGGATCGACAGTGAACATGACGCCGGCGGACTCGGCGGGGACGAGTTCCTGCACCACGACGGCGAGGGCCACCTCGTCGGCGGGGATGCCCTGCCGGATGCGGTACGCGACAGCGCGGGCGGTCCACAGCGAGCCCCAGCACCGGCGTACGGCGTCGAGCACGGCGTCGCGGCCACGGATGTTGAGGTAGGTGTCCTGCTGCCCGGCGAACGACATTCCCGGCAGGTCCTCGGAGGTGGCCGACGAACGCACCGCGACCGGAAGGTTGCCGTCGTCGAGACTCGCGTACGCCCGCTCGACCGGCTCGGCCACCTCGGCGGGTACGACGCCCTCGGCGAACAGCCGGCCGATCTTCTGCGCCGCCTCCTCACACCGCGCGGGCTCGTCGGCGCGCAGTCCGGACACGGCGGCGAGGATCTGGTCCTGTCGCCCGTCGCGCCCGACGAACGCGCGGTAGGCCGCCGTGGTCACCTGGAAGCCGGGCGGCACCGGCAGGCCGGCCCAGGCGAGGCGGGCCAGCGAGGCTCCCTTGCCGCCGACCTCGGCGATTCCGGCGGAGGGGTGGTCGAGGGGTACGACGTACGGGAGAGCGGACTCGGGCCGGACGGAGGTGCGAGCGGCCCGGTCGGTGGATTCGGCGTTCACCGGAACAGTGCTCCCTTCGTGGAGCATTCAGCGTGCGCTGTGCACGAAGGTCATTGACCAAATAAACTCATCCGGTCAACGTGAAGTTACTCCCGGCCGTACCGAGGGTCAACGAAGAACCGGTGAGTGACGAAGGCGATGGCCGCGTCGACGACAGGCCGGTAGCCGGCGATCTCGCTGGCGACGGCCTCGGGGTCGGCTGAGAGTTCGACCATCGTGATCACGCGGTAGACGGCCGCTCGCGCGAGCAGTTGCGGGCCCGCGGTGCGCGTGGCGGCGAAGTCGGCGGCGAGCTCGGCCGGAGCGCCTTTCCAGGCGGTCGCGTCGGCGACGATGATCGCGTCCGCGAACGGCGCCGGGGCGCGGTGCGGTGAGAAGTCGATGACGGCCGGTGGGAGGCCGTCGGCGTAGACGATGTTGCCTTCCAGGTCACCGTGGATGAGCTGGTGGGGCGGGCCCTGCCAGGGCTGTTCCAGAAGCGCTGAGAGTTCTGTCAACAGGGCGTTGACATCGCGACTGTGGCTCGGTGCCGGCAGTTCGCCCCAGGCGACGCGCATCCCGACGGACCAGGGGTCGCTCTCGGCCGGCCGTGGCGGAGCTTCCACCCGGGCAAGCGCCGCGTGGAAGGCGGCCGAGACTTTCAGCGCCTCCTCCCACCGACCCGCGACGTGCGCGCCGTCCACCCAGGTGGTGGCGGACCAGCCGTCCACGATCCACCGCCGGTCGGCGGTGGCCACGGGCCGGGCGACGCGGTAGTCGTCGGTGTCGGGAGGCTGGTTCAGTACGGCGCCGAGCCAGCCGATCGGTTCGTCGGGAGCCGTCGGCTTGAGGGCGATGCCCCCGGCGCGCCACGAGGTGCCCTGTCCGCCCGCCAACTTGGCGAGGCGCGCGGCGTCCCCGCCGAACGCCTCGACGATGTGCGCGGCCGGCGGGGGTCCTTCCGGACCGGTCATGGCGGCCACCCTTCACGTCGTCCGTACCTGCGGAGTGCCGAGGCCACCAACGTAGGAGGGTCGTCAAAGGATGTGGGGCCACCTCAGCCGCGGGCACCGCCTCCGGCGGGTTCCACGTCGCGTACACCGGCGCCGGGTTCGGCGTCGTGACCGGCATCGCCGGCGCCGTGGTCGTCGACCATCGTGGCCTCGTCGAACGGCGCCCGGCCCGCGAACACCTCCCGCGCCCGCTCCCGGTCGTACTCACCGGTCCAGGTGCCGACCAGAACGGTCGCGACGGCGTTTCCGGCGAAGTTCGTCACCGCCCGGGCCTCGGACATGAAGCGGTCGATGCCCACGATCAGGCCCACGCCGTCGAGCAGGTCGGGACGGTGGCTCTGCAGACCGCCGGCCAGCGTGGCGAGTCCGGCTCCGGTGACTCCGGCCGCGCCCTTGGAGGCCACCACCATGAACACCAGCAGGGAGATCTGCTGCCCGATCGACAGCGGCTTGCCGAGCGCGTCCGCGACGAACAGCGAGGCCATGGTCAGGTAGATCGCGGTGCCGTCGAGGTTGAAGGAGTACCCCGTCGGCACGGTGATGCCGACCACGGACCGGCTCACCCCCAGGTGCTCCATCTTGGCGATGAGCCGCGGCAGGGCCGACTCCGACGAGGACGTCGACACGATCAGCAGGAACTCCCGGGCGAGGTAGCGCAGCAGGGAGAAGATCGACGTCTTCGCGAAGACACGCAGCAGCAGGCCGAGCACGACCACGACGAAGATGAGGCAGGTGGCGTAGAAGCCGAGCATGATCTGGGCGAGGCTGATCAGCGCGTCCACGCCGGTCGCGCCGACCACCGCGGCGATCGCGCCGAACGCACCGATCGGCGCCAGCCACATGATCATGGACAGGATCCGGAAGACCAGCCGCTGGATCACCGCGATCGCGCTCAGCACGGACTGGCCGGGCCGGCCGAGCCCCTGCACCGCGAAGCCCACCAGTAGCGCGACCAGCAGCGTCTGCAGCACCTGTTCGCCGGTCAGCGCCGACAGCAGCGTGGTGGGGATGATGCCCAGCAGGAACTCGGTGGTGGACTTCGCCTCCGAGGACACCTGCTCGTGCCCGGCCGAGCGCAGCGCCTCGGTCAGGTGCAGGCCGGAGCCGGGATGGATCAGGTTGCCGATCACCAGGCCGATCGCCAGCGCGACCGTCGACATGACGAGGAAGTAGCCCAGGGCGAGGCCGCCCACCCGTCCGACCTTGGCCGCCTGGCGGACCGAACCGACCCCTAGCACGATCGTGCAGAAGATGATCGGGCTGATCATCATCCTGATCAGGGCGACGAAGCCGTCGCCGACCGGCTTCAGCGACACCCCGAAGTCCGGGAACAGCAGCCCTACCGCCGCGCCGAGGACCACCGCCACGATCACCGCGGGGTACAGGAAGTGGATCCGGTCGCGGCGGGGCGTGTCCGGTCGGTCCGCGGACGGCGTCTGTCCTGTCATGGGCTCTCCTGAACTTCCGGCGGAGGAGGACGACCACCTGGTTGCCGAGGACTGCACGTCGGCACGGACCGTCTCCTGGAACACGCCGACACTTCGGCGCGCGGCGAAATCTACCGGCCGGGAGGCGACCCGCATCTCCGGCTGTCGATCACGGGCCGAAATCCGGCGACGCCGAAGGTGGACGACGAGCCGCCGTCCGGGTACGACTGACGGGCGAGCCGGCGAACGACCGAACGTGTGACTGCCCGGACGCTCAGTGAGCGACGCGCGGGCCGCGGCACGCCGGAGGGCGGTGTGCGTGCGATTCCAGGCTGTGCATGCGTACGCTGCTGCGGCGGTGGAAATGAAAGATCGCAACGAGTCCGTCGGCTGAGGAATGGTGAACGTGAGTGCGGTGAGGGCCGGTACAACCCTCGGGCGTTACCGCCTCGAGGAGCTGCTGAGTCGCGGCGGCATGGGCGAGGTGTGGCGGGCACACGACTCCACCCTGGGCCGGCCGGTCGCGGTCAAACTCCTCCACGCGGGCGTCACCGAGGCCGGGGACCGGGAGCGCTTCGTCCGCGAGGCGCGAGCTGCCGCCCAGCTCAGTCACCGCAACGTCGTCGCCGTCTTCGACGTCGGCGAATGGTCGGGCCGGCCGTTCCTGGTGATGGAGCTCCTGGACGGGCGTACTCTCGCCGCCCTCCTGGCCGAACGCGGCCCGCTGCCCCCCGACGACGTACGCGACCTCGGCGCCCAGGCGGCCGCCGGGCTGCACGCGGCACACCAGGCCGGGGTGGTCCACCGCGACGTCAAGCCGAGCAACCTCGTCCGCACCAAGGACGGCTCGCTGAAGGTCGTCGACTTCGGCATCGCCCGGGTGCTCGACGAGGCCTCCACCCGGCTCACCCGGACCGGGACGATCGTCGGCACCGCGTCCTACCTCGCTCCCGAGCAGGTGCGCGGCCGGTCCGCAGACCCCCGCAGCGACCTGTACGCGCTGGGGTGCGTGCTCTACCAGCTGCTGACCGGCCGGACGCCGTTCGTCGGTGGTTCGACCGAGGTGGTGTACGGCCACCTGCACAACCCGCCCGCGGCACCGTCCCGGCTGCGTCCGGGCGTTCCGGAGGACCTCGACCAGCTGGTGCTGGGCCTGCTGGCCAAGAAGCCGGACGACCGACCGGCCGACGCGGCCGCGGTACGGGCCGCGTTGCTGTCCACGAGCTCAACCAGCTCGACCAGCTCGACCAGGTCGGCCGGGGCGAACGGATGGCCGGGACCGGACCCGGGCGAGGCGGCGACCGCGCTGACGCCCGCGGTGGCGGGAGCCGCGACCGCCGGACGTGGGTGGGCCGCGGCCGGGCAGCCCGGCGCAGCCGACGGCGCCGGAGGTCCCGGCACCTCCGACCAGGCCACCCGGACGTTCGCACTGCCTGATCTGGAGCCCGACGCTGCCGGTGCGGTGAGCGGCGCAGGCGGGCGGGGCGCCGGCAGCGGAGGGGACGGCAGGCCGGCACGCCCGGCGGCTGCCGCGCGTCCTCGCCGCCGGTCGGCCGACCTCGCCGTCCTGGCGGTCGCCGCGGTTCTCGCGGTGGCGTTGCTGGGCGCGTCGTTGTGGGTCTGGAAGAACACCGCGCGGGCCGGTGAGGCCCCGGTGGCGGGCGAGCAGCCTCCCACACCGTCGGCCACCGCCCACCGCGGCCAGAGCCGGAACCCGACCCCGAACCAGCCGGTCAGCCAGCAGAAGAAGGCCACGCCCGCGCCGCGCGCCACCGCACGGGTGTCCGACTCCAGCAACTCCGGGGATGCCGATACTCCCGCCGTCGGCTCCCCGGCCTGGCTGAACCGCCTCGACGCCGCGCTGGCGTTCCTGTCCTCGACCGGGCGCATCGACCACAAGGTCGCGGACCGGCTGCGTGAGTCGGTGGACGAGGCCCGTCAGGCGTACGCGGACGGTGACCCGGAGAAGGCCCGCGAGCAGATGCGGAAGCTGCGCCAGGACTTCGCGAAGGCGTACCACAAGGACGATCTCCCGGCGAGCGGGACACTGGACCGCATCCTCGGCGCCGACTGGCAGGGTGACCAGGGGCCGGCCGGCAACAAGGGTCACGGCAAGGGCAACGACAACGGGCACGGCAACAACCACTGAGGTCCGCGGGCGCCCGCGGCGGGAGGGGACCGACATGAGCGTCGTCCGGTGGCAGGCACAGACCCGGGACCAGCTGACCGCGTTGCTGCCCGAGGCGGTGGTCGTACTCCCCGTCGGTGCGACCGAGCAGCACGGCCCTCACCTGGCGACCGGCACCGACGCGCTCCTGGCCGAGACCGCCGCCACCCGGGCGGTCGAACTCGCCGCCGAGTCCGCGTCGCGCACGCTCGTCCTCGCCCCGACCCTGCCGATCGGCGCGTCCGACCACCACCTGCCGTTCGGGGGGACGCTGTCCCTGCGGCCGGAGACGCTGCTCGCGCTACTCCTCGACGTGGCCCGGTCGGTCGCCGACTGCGGTGGGCGCCGGCTCGTCATCGTGAACGGCCACGGCGGAAACCGCGGGATCTGCTCGGCCGCGGCCGCCGCCGCGTCCGTCCGGTCGCCGATCGCCGTGGGCTACCTCGACTACTGGGACGGCGCCGCTGACGCCGCTCTCGGTGGTACGCCGCTGCCCGGGCACGCCGGTGGGTTCGAGACCTCCCTGGTGCTGGCCGTCGACCCCGAACTCGTCGCCGAACGCGCGCCGCGCACGGACGTACCCACGATTCCGGCGGTGCCCGGGGTGGAGATCCAGCGGCAGGCGTCCTGGCACGAGCAGGACGGTTACACCGACGACCCGGCCAAGGCCGACGCCGCGCAGGGCCGGGAGTGGCTGGATCACCTGGTCCGCAGGCTCGCCGGCCAGCTGGTCGACCTCGCCGCCTCGATCTAGACGGTGTCGTCCTCGCCCGTACGCCGGCTGACCGAACGAACCCGTCATCGTCGTCCGCCCGCTCTGCCGACAGGCGCGGGTACACACGGTGCGCCTTTTCGCCGACGACCCGGCAGCGGCGTACGCCGCTCTGCGTCCGGCCGGCGAACCTGCCCGGAGCCGCCGGCAGACCCGCACCTAGGGTCACCGCGCGGTGGTCGACGCCGCTGACCGGGAGCGGCGGACGCCGGTCTGATCATGGTTTGTGCCCGGCTCTGTCGGGCAGGCTGGCAGCGGACCGGACATCCACGACGGGGAGGCCGCCATGACCGCCGGAACGGCCGCGACGGACACCACCAACGCCACCGGCCCGGGTGCGACCGTGCTGACCGGGCCCGCCGAGCCGACCGAGCTCGACGACGCCGAACTGGCGCTGGTCGATGCGTACTGGCGGGCGGCCAACTACCTGTCCGTCGGCCAGATCTACCTGCTCGACAACCCGCTGTTGCGCCGGCCGCTCGAACCCGCCGACATCAAGCCGAGGCTACTCGGGCACTGGGGCACCACCCCCGGGCTCAACCTGGTCTACGCGCACCTGAACCGGCTGATCCGCGCTCACGACGTGTCCGCGATGTTCGTCACCGGGCCCGGCCACGGCGGCCCGGGCCTGATCGCCAACACCTACCTCGAGGGCACCTACAGCGAGGTCTACCCGCACATCAGCCAGAACACCGCGGGCATGCGCCGGCTGTTCCGGCAGTTCTCCTTCCCGGGCGGGGTCCCGAGCCACGTCGCGCCGGAGACCCCGGGATCCATCAACGAGGGTGGCGAGCTCGGCTACTCCCTGGTGCACGCGTACGGCGCGGCGTTCGACAACCCCGACCTGCTGGTCTGCTGCGTCGTCGGCGACGGCGAGGCGGAGACCGGGGCGCTCGCGGCGAGCTGGCACTCGAACAAGTTCCTCGACCCCGGGCACGACGGCGCGGTCCTGCCCGTCCTGCACCTGAACGGCTACAAGATCGCCAACCCGACGGTGCTGGCCCGGATCCCCGAGCGTGACCTGTGCAGCCTGCTGGAGGGGTACGGCTACCAGCCGATGGTCGTGGCCGGTGACGATCCGGCCGCGGTGCACCGGAAGCTGGCCGCGGCGATGGAGACCGCGTACGACGGGATCCGGGCGATCCAGGAGGCAGCGCGTTCGGGCCGGTCGACGGCGGGATCGACGGGGCCGGACGGCGTGCCGCCGCGGTGGCCGATGATCGTCCTGCGTACTCCCAAGGGCTGGACCGGCCCGCGCGAGGTCGACGGGATCCAGGTCGAGGGGACGTTCCGCGCGCACCAGGTGCCGTTGAGCGAGGTACGCACCAACCCCGCCCACCTGGAGCTGCTCGCGGAGTGGATGCGCCGCTACCACCCGGAGGAGCTCTTCGACGACGACGGCAGGTTGCGGCCCGAGCTCGCCGCCCTCGCACCCACCGGCACCCGGCGGATGGGCGCCAACCCGCACGCCAACGGCGGTCTGCTGCTCAAGGGCCTGGACCTGCCGGACTTCGCGGCGTACGGCGTGGACGTGCCGGCGCCCGGCGCCACCACTGCCGCACCGACCAGGGTGCTCGGCACCTGGCTGCGGGACGTGATCCGCGACAACCCCACGACGTTCCGGATGTTCGGGCCGGACGAGACCGCGTCCAACCGGCTGTCGGCGGTGTTCGAGGCGACCGACCGGGCGTGGGACGCCGCGGTCGAGCCGGGCGACGACCACCTCGCACCGGACGGGCGGGTGATGGAGGTCCTGTCCGAGCACCTGTGCCAGGGCTGGCTGGAGGGCTACCTGCTCACCGGCCGGCACGGGCTGTTCAACTGCTACGAGGCGTTCATCCACATCGTCGACTCGATGGTCAACCAGCACGCCAAGTGGCTGAAGGTGACCCGGCAGATCCCGTGGCGGGCACCGATCGCCTCGCTCAACTACCTGCTGTCCTCCCACGTGTGGCGCCAGGACCACAACGGCTTCTCCCATCAGGACCCCGGCTTCCTCGACCACGTGGTGAACAAGAAGGCCGAGATCGTACGGATCTACCTGCCGCCGGACACCAACACGCTGCTGTCGGTGTACGACCACTGCCTGCGCAGCCGCGACTACGTCAACGTCGTCGTGGCCGGCAAGAACCCCGCGCCCAACTGGCTGTCGATGACGGACGCGATCGCCCACTGCACCCGCGGCATCGGGATCTGGGAGTGGGCCGGCAACGACAACGGCGAGGTGCCCGACGTGGTCCTCGGCTGCGCCGGGGACGTGCCCACGCTGGAGACGCTGGCCGCGGTCGACCTGCTGCGCCGGCACCTGCCCGACCTGAAGGTGCGGGTGGTCAACGTGGTCGACCTGATGCGGCTGCAGCCGGCGTCGGAGCACCCGCACGGGCTGCCCGACCGGGAGTTCGACGCACTGTTCACGACCGACCGGCCGGTGATCTTCGCGTTCCACGGGTACCCGCTGCTGATCCACCGGCTGACGTACCGGCGGACCAACCACGCGAACTTCCACGTCCGCGGCTACCAGGAGGAGGGGACCACCACCACGCCGTTCGACATGGTGATGCTGAACGACCTGGACCGCTACCACCTGGTCATCGACGTGATCGACCGGGTGCCGGGACTCGCGGTCCGGGCGGCGGGACTGCGACAGGAGATGGTGGACGCCCGGCTGTGGGCCCGCCGCTACACCCGCGACAACGGCGAGGACACGCCGGAGGTCAGCGACTGGACCTGGCCGGGCGGCCACCCGGCCCAGCCTGCCGAATCGGGTCACGCGCCCGCCCCGAGCCGGGCGCCGGAGCGTGCGTGATGCGCGTCCTGGTCGTCAACGCGGGGTCGGCGACGCTGAAGCTGTCGCTCCTCGACGACGACAAGCTGCTGGACAGCCGGCACGTGGAGACCGCCGACACCGACGCCGGCCGCAAGGCGCTGGCCGAGGCGCTGGAGGCGATGGAGCGCCCGGACGCGGTCGGCCACCGGGTGGTGCACGGCGGTCCGGCGTACACCCGTGCTGTGCGGATCGACCCACGGGTACGTGAACGGCTGGGGGAGTACACCTCACTCGCGCCGCTGCACCAGCCCACCACGCTCGCCGGGATCGACCTGGTGTCCGAACAGCTCCCGGACGTGCCGGCGGTGGCCTGCTTCGACACCGCGTTCCACTCCACGCTGCCGCCGGCCGCCTCGACCTACGCGGTCCCGGCGAGTTGGCGTGAGGAGTACGGCCTGCGCAAGTACGGCTTCCACGGGCTGTCCGCCGCCTACGCCGCCCGGCGCGCCGCCGAGCTGGTGGACCGCCCGGTGCAGGAGCTGCGGACGGTGGTGTGCCACCTCGGCGCCGGCGCGTCGGCGACCGCCGTCCGGGCCGGCCGCAGCGTCGACACCTCGATGGGGTTCACGCCGCTGGCCGGGCTGGTGATGGCCAGCCGGCCCGGCGACGTCGACCCCGGCCTGCTGGTGTGGCTGCTGCGCAACGGCGTGGTCGACGTCGAGGGGCTGGATGCCGCGCTGGAACGCGAGAGCGGACTGGTCGGCCTGGCCGGCACGAAGGACATGCGGCAGGTCGTCGAGCGGGCACAGGCGGGGGACGCGCAGGCCAACCTCGCCATCGGGGTGTACGTCCACCGGCTGCGCGGGCTGGTCGCGGCGATGACGGCGAGCATGGGCGGCCTGGACGTCCTGGTCTTCACCGGCGGCGTCGGCGAGCACGCCCCGCTGGTGCGCGCCCGGGCAGTGGAGGGCCTGGCCTTCCTCGGGCTGGCGCTGGACGACGAGGCGAACTCCCGGGCCGACGGGGACACCGATGTCACCGCGCCGACGGCGCGGGCCAGGACGCTGGTGATCGAGGCCCGGGAGGACCTCCAGATCGCCGCGGAGGTGGCCCGGCTCTGCCGGTGAGGCGGCCCGGGGTGTCAGCCCTGTGCGGGTTCCTGCTGGGTGCTCAGCCCGGTGTACAGCGCGCGCAGGTGCTGGGTCCGGTCGGCGGCGCTCAGCACGTCGGTGGAGTCGACGAACTGGTCCACCGAACCCACCAGCGGCAGCTCCCGCAGCCAGGGGTCCTCGATCGCGTTCCGGCACGCCTGCGCGAACCCCTCCGCGTCCGGCACCCGGAACGGCCTGCTGTGATACGGCCGCACGTGCGGGTCGACCGGCCCGCTCACCCCGGACTCGTTGTGCCACCGTCCGATCAGTTCGTAGGCCTCGACGAGCGCCTGCTCGCGGCTCTCGAAGTCGGTGGCGGCGACGGCCCGGCGCAGCGGCGGGACGAGCGCGTCCGCCCCCGGCAGCCGGGCGAACGCGGTGCCCACCCACTTGGTGTAGGGGCGGTACTCCCTGGCCAGCAGGAATCCCAGGCCCGTCAGGTCGCGGACCAGCCGGGCGGCCAGCACCGCCGAGCCGAGGTCGTCACCCACCTCCGCGGTCCGGCCCACGAACGCGACCTCCTGGGCGATCCGGCCCCACTGTGCGGCCACCAGCCACCGCCACACGTCCGGTGGGTACCACGCCAGCGCCTTCCGGGTCGCCGCCAGCTCACCGGCCGGGTCGGCGTACACCGCTCCGCGCACCACCCCGAGCAGCTGCTGCTGCGGCACCGTCAGCCAGTCGAGGGTGTTCATCCCGTCCAGCGGCTGCACGCCGAGCTGGCCCTGCAGCCAGTCACGCCAGGTGAGGACGTCGACCCGGTGCTGTTCGGGTGCGTTGTCCCAGCCGAACCGGACCGGCCAGCCCCGGAACTCCTTCGGCAGCCCGGCGTCGACCCGGCCGCGCACCGCGTCCACGTCGTTCTCGGCGACGAACACCTGCAGCCGCGGCCCCCAGCCGTGGTCGGTGGAGCGGGCGGTGTCGTAGCCGAGCACGTCCGATCCCCAGCCCAGCAAGGCGGCGGCGTGCTCGACCGGACGTACGAGGGGAGCGACGACCTCCGCGTGGAAGGCCGCGTTCAGCTCCAGGGAGGGAACGAAGGTGGCAGGCACGAGGCCCATCCTGGTGGCACCGGCATGGGCGTACGCAATCGGTTTTCGCACACACGGGAGGAGCACTCCGATGACCGGCACACCCGGCACACCCGGCACACCGAGCACAGCGAGCACGCCGGACCGCCCGAGCGCCCGGCAGTTCTACTACCGCTTCCTCGTCGAGTTGTGGGGCGCCGAACCCGCCCGGCGCACCCAGCTCGCCGCCGAACTCGTGACCGACGACTTCGCCATCCGCCGCGGCGGGCACGACGACCCTGCCCGTGGCCCCAAGGCCCTGCTCGCGCTGGTCGAGCAGAGCGCGGCGCTGTTCGACGACATCGACGTACGGATCGACCAGGGACCGATCGCGGACGGTGACATGGTGGCAGCGCGCTGGACATTCACCGGCAGCTACCGAGGCGGACTGCCGGGGGCGCGGGCGCCGGAGGGGACGCGGGTGGCATTCTCTGGGCTGGACCTGGTGCGGCTGGCAGACGGCCGCGCCGCTGAGTACTGGGTGTCCTCGGACGCCGACCATCTGATGCGGCAGCTCCAGGTCGAGGGCTGAGTGGGCAGGTTCGGAGTCTGAGGAGGACGTGCGTGAGTGAGCTGGACGCGGCCGCGGTGACGGCCTGGCTGGGCGGCGGCGAGGAGTACGCCACCTGGGTGAGCGAGCTGGACCGGGTGGGCCCGCCCGAGACCGAGGTCACTCTGGCCGAACCCGCCCAGGTGCAGGCGCTGGCCGAGCCGCTCGGCCTGCACGCCGACGACGCGGCCGACATCGTGGCCACGCGGTTCACCGCGGCGGAAGACCCGCAGCTGTGGTGGCTGCTGCAGCGGTGCCACGAGCACCTGATCTCCGGCACGGGCACCCTGGACACGCCGTGGCTGCGCTGGCCGAACCTCCCCGCCGAGCTGGACGCGAAGGGGAGGTTCTTCTACGTCCACGTCTTCCTCGCCTCGATTCCGGCACTGCTTCGCTACCACGAGAGCCGCGGCATCCCGGCGTCGGACAGCTGGGCGATCCTGGCCGACCTCGGCCGCCAGATCGCGATCTACCGCCGCATCCACGGGGTCGGCGGCCTGGACGTGCAGGGCTGGTTCTCCCTGCACTTCCGCGGCCTGATCTACGACTTCGGCCGGCTGCAGTTCAACCGGGCGCTGGTCACCTTCGACGACGAGACGATCTCGGCCGGGGGAGCGCCGTTCCGCAAGGGCGACCCGGTGCTCGGCGTCCACATCCCGGAGTCCGGGCCGATGACCCCCGAGGCCTGCGACGAGTCGTTCCGCCGCGCGAAGGAGTTCTACGACCGGTACTTCCCCGAGGACAAGTACCGCTACGGCGTCTGCTCGTCCTGGCTGCTCGACCCGCAGCTGGCCGAGTACCTCCCCGAGGACTCCAACATCATCCGGTTCCAGCGGCGGTTCGAGCTCCTGCCGGGCGGCCACGACGGCGACCGGGACGTGTTCCAGTTCGTCTTCCGGATGATCAACCCGACAGTCGACCAGCTTCCCCGGCGTACGACGCTGGAACGCGCGGTCGCCGCGCACCTCGAGGCCGGCAAGCACTGGCAGGTGCGGTCGGGCTGGGTCGCCCTGTAGGGCGTCCGTACGCAGTGAACCGCGCGGGTCGTGGTGGCCGTCCTCAGACGAGGGCGGCCACCACGCGTTCACAGCGCGGCGGGTCGATGGTGAGGCCGACGCCCAGCCCCCACAGCCAGTAGTCGACCGCGCGGACGATCGCCCAGGCGCGGGCGCGCTCGGGGTCCAGGCCGCCGGCCGCGGTCAGGACGCGGAGCAGGTCGCGGATGGCCCCGGCATCGGGCGCCTCGTCGACCCGGGTCCACATCAACTCCGGCACCGCGAACTCCGGCTCGCCCGCGACCGGCTTGGGGTCGATCGCCAGCCAGGGTTCGCGATCGGCGCCCAGCACGTTGCCGTAGTGCAGGTCGGCGTGCACCAGGTCGCCGCCCGCGCCGGCTGCGAGGTCCCGGGCGGTGGCGGCCACCAGGTCGATCCACCGGGCCGGCACCGGGCCACCGAGTTCGCGCTGCCGGTCGCGCACGGTGGCCGCGATCTCGGCGCCCAGGTCGGCGAGTCGCGGCGTACCGACCGGCAGCGGCTGGTCGGCCATGACCGGCACCGCGAGCCGGCGCAGCAGCCCGCCCGCGATCCCGGCCGCCTCGAACAGCTCGAGGTCGGCGAGCGAACGCCCCGCATCCAGGCGTTCCAGCAGCAGGGCACCGTCCTCGGGCCGGGCCGCGAGCAGGCGGACGATGCCCCGTCCGTCCCAGGCCCGCAGCGCGTCGGCCTCCACCGCGGTGCTCGCCGGGTCCCAGCAGACCTTGAGTACGCAGGGCTCGGAGCCGCGCCGAACCTCGAAGACCAGGCTGTTGGCGCCGTGCCGCGGCGGGTCGGGCAGCACCTCCACCGCCCACTGCCGGGCCAGCTCCGCCACGAAGTCGGGCAGCCGGTCGAGCCACGCGTGGGCGCCCGGTCCGGCGAGCATGACCCGCTCCGCCACGAAGCTCGGGGGTACGACGATCCGCATGCTGCTCCCTGTCCGGGGCGGGCCTCCGGGCGAGCGCGCATCCCGGCGGGGACCATACCGGCGGCCGGTCGCGGTCGTCACGTCGGTTTCGCCGGCATCCGCTCGCCTCGCGAACGCCCGGTTTGCGCCTTCCGTCCGGGAACGCGGCGCCGCCCGGGGTGCGCCCGGGGAGGGCCTCGGGGCCCGCGTCGATAGGCTGACCCGGAACCCCGTACGGAAGGAAACCACGGTGGCTGTCCGGGCAGTGCGTGGCGCGACCCAGCTCGAGGTCGACGAACGCGAACACCTGCTGGAGCGGGTCGCGGAGCTCGTCCGCACCGTCCTGCACAGCAACGACCTCACCAACGACGACCTGATCAGCGTCATCTTCACCGCCACCTCCGACGTGCAGTCGGAGTTCCCCGCCTACGCCGCCCGGCTGATGGGGATGACCGACGTCCCGCTGCTGTGCGCGCGGGAGCTGGAGATCGGCGGCGGGATGCCTCTGGTGGTGAGGTTGCTCGCCCACGTGGAGACCGACCTCACCCGTGACGAGGTGACCCACGTCTACCTGCACGGCGCGGCCGCGCTGCGACGCGACCTGGCCCACGTGCACGCCGTACCCGACGAGACGAAGGCATGACCGAGCCGCCGTTCCGCCGCGTGGTGGTGATCGGGGCGGGCCTGATGGGCACCTCGGTCGCGCTGGCGCTGCGCCGGTCGGGCGTGGAGGTGCTGCTGGAGGACGCCGACCCGGGCAACCTGCGGGTCGCGGTCTCCCTCGGCGCGGGCGTGCCCGTGGTGGCGGACGACTCGCCGGGCAGCGACTCGACGGACCTGGTGGTGGTCGGCGTACCCCCGGCGGCACTCGGCCCGGTGATCGCCGGCGCGCTGGCCCGCTTTCCCGGTGCCGCCGTCACCGACCTCGGCAGCGTCAAGGCCGCCGCACTCGCCGGCGCCCGGGCCAACGCGTCCGTGGGGGCGGCGCTGGACCGCTACGTGGGCGGGCATCCGATGGCCGGCAGTGAACAGTCCGGTCCGCTGGCCGCGCGCGCCGACCTGTTCGACGGCCGGGCCTGGGCGGTGACCCCGCACGCCGACAGCCGGCCGGACGCGGTGGCCGCGATGGAGCGGCTGGCCCGCACCTGCGGAGCGTTTCCCGTCCAGCTCTCACCCGGTGAGCACGACGAGGCGGTCGCGCTGGTCTCCCACCTTCCGCAGGTCGCCTCGACGGTGGTCGCCGGCCTGCTGACCACCGCCGCGGAGGGACACCTCGTCCTCGCCGGCCAGGGGCTGCGGGACGTGACCCGGATCGCCGGCGGCGACCCGGAGCTGTGGACGCAGATCCTGTCCGCCAACGCCGAGCCGGTCGCCCGGCTGCTGCACGAGGCCGCCGACAACCTGCACCGGGTCGCGCACACGCTGGAGAAGCGGGACGCGGCCGAGGCCGGGCTGGCCGACCTGCGCAACTCCCTGGAACGCGGCGCCACCGGCGTACGCCGGCTGCCGGGCAAGCACGGCGCGCGTCCGGAGGCGTTCAGCGCGGTACCCGTCCTGCTGCCCGACCAGCCGGGGGAGCTGGCCCGCCTGTTCGCCGACGTGGGCGCCGCCGGAGTCAACATCGAGGACGTACGCATCGATCACAGCCCGAACACACCGGCCGGCCTGGTGGAGCTGTGGGTCCACCAGGACACCGTTCCCGCCCTGCTGGAGGCCCTGGCTCACCACGGGTGGGACGTGCACGGGTAGCCTCCCCACGAGTACCCGGAGGGAGACGACAGGTGGAGCGAGCCGACCAGGCCGACCGTACCGAGCAGGCCGAGCGGTCCGGCACGGCGGGGATCGTGGTGGCCATCGACGGGCCGTCCGGTTCCGGCAAGTCCAGCGCCGCCCGCGGCACCGCACGCCGGCTGGGCCTGCGCTACCTCGACACCGGTGCGATGTACCGCGCGGTGACCTGGTGGATGATGCGCGCCGGCATACCGGTCGACGACGCCGACGAGGTGGCCGCGCGTTCCGGCGAGCCCGACCTGCGGGCCGGCACCGACCCCGACCTCCCGACGATCACCGTCGACGGGGTGGACGTGTCCGGCCCGATCCGGTCCCGTGAGGTGACCAACGCGGTCTCCGCGGTCTCCGCGGTCCCGGCCGTCCGCCAGCGGCTGGTTGCGTTGCAGCGTGAGCTCATCGGCGCCGGTGGGATCGTCGTCGAGGGTCGCGACATCGGGACGACCGTCGCGCCCGACGCCACCGTCAAGGTCTACCTGACAGCGCACGAGCAGGAGCGTGCCCGCCGCCGGGCCGCCGAGGGCCTGGGCGGTGCGAAGGTCGAGGTGACCCTCACCCAGCAGGAGCTCGCCCTCCGGGACAGGAAGGACTCCACCCGGACGGCCTCGCCGCTCAACCAGGCGCCAGACGCGATCGTGCTGGACACCACCGAGCTCAACCTCAACCAGGTCATCGAGCGCATCTGCGCCCTCGCCGACGAGCGCGCCGGCACGCCCGGCCGTCGCTGACCGGGCGACCGAGCGACCGACCGCGCGACCGGGCAAGCGACTGATGGGGGCCGACGATGAGTGAGCCGGCTGTGACTCCGTACTGGCACGACGTGATCGGACCGCCCCGGCGCAGCCTGGCGGTGTCGCGCCCCCTCGTGGAGCGGCTGGTGCGGGCGACCTGGAAGGTCCGGGTGCACGACGACCACCACGTACCCCCCACCGGCCCGGTGATCCTCGCGTCCAACCACGTCGGCATCCTCGACGGCCCGGTGCTGTGCGCGGTCGCCCGGCGGCCGGTGCACGCCATCGTCAAGAAGGAGATGTTCCGCGGCGCGGTCGGCCGCGCACTGCGCGGGATGGGGCAGATCCCCGTCGACCGCCGGGCCACCGACCCGGCTGCCGTCAAGGCGGCGTTGGCGGTGCTCCACCGCGGCGACGCGCTGGCGATCTACCCCGAGGGGGCTCGCGGGGCCGGCGACTTCACGGTGATCAAGTCCGGCGTGGCCTACCTCGCGCTGTGCACGGGAGCGCCGGTGGTTCCGGTCGTGTGCCTGGGCACCAGGCTGTCGGGGTCCTCGATCAGTTCGGTGCCGCCCGCGCGGTCCCCGGTCGACCTGGTGTTCGGGCCGCCGGTGACGTTGCCGCGCACGGACTGGCCCCGGCGCCAGGGCGTGGTCCGCGAGCAGGCGCAGTGGCTGCAGAAATGGTTGGTGGGCCACCTGCGTTATGCCTGCGAGCTGACCGGCCGGGACCTGCCCGGACCGGTCGCCGACCCCGAGCCCGAACCCGGTCCGGTGGTCACGCCGTAGCCTGGACACCTGAGCGCACCGGCTGCCCCGTCCGGGGCGGAGCCGGGGGCACTGAGCGCACGGGCAGTTCGCACAGCTCGACCGTTCAGCACCACCGCGGGCACCCCCATGCGCCCGCGACCGAGGCCTGGGACACCGGCCCCGACATAGAGGACTTTTTGTGAGCAACGAGGAGCAGCGCCGCGTCGAGGACTACGTCGACGATATCGACGGGTTCGGAGAATTCGACGGAACGGCATTCGGGGCCGAGGACGAGGCGGCCGAGAACGTACCAGTGGTGGCCGTCGTCGGGCGGCCGAACGTCGGCAAGTCCACCCTGGTCAACCGCATCCTCGGCCGCCGCGAGGCGGTCGTGGAGGACCTGCCCGGCGTCACCCGGGACCGCGTCGCCTACGACGCCGACTGGCGCGGACGCCGCTTCACCCTGGTCGACACCGGCGGCTGGGACCCCGAGGCGAAGGGCTTCATGGCGCGGGTGTCCGCGCAGGCCGAGCTGGCCGTGGAGGCCGCCGACGTGGTGCTGTTCGTGCTCGACGCCACCGTCGGGGCGACCGACGTGGACGAGACCGTGGTGAAGATTCTGCGCCGGTCGGGCAAGCCGGTGGTGGTCGCCGCCAACAAGGCCGACGACCATCGCGGGGAGGCCGACGCGACCGCGTTGTGGTCGCTCGGGCTGGGTGAGCCGCTGGCGGTGTCGGCGATGCACGGGCGGGGGACCGGTGATCTGCTCGACGCGGTGTTCGAGGTGCTCCCCGAGGCGCCCCCCGAACGCGAACCCGGCACCGGCGGGCCGCGGCGGATCGCCCTTGTGGGCAAGCCGAACGTCGGCAAGTCCAGCCTGCTGAACCGGCTCGCGGGGCAGGAACGCGTGGTCGTCGACTCCGTGGCCGGCACCACCGTCGACCCGGTGGACGAGCTGGTCGAACTCGGCGACAAGACCTGGCGGTTCATCGACACCGCCGGGATCCGCCGCCGGGTCCGCGAGGCGTCCGGGCACGAGTACTACGCGAGCCTGCGTACCTCCGCCGCGATCGACCGCGCCGAGGTGGCCGTCGTACTCCTGGACGCCTCCCAGCCGCTGTCGGAGCAGGACCTGCGGATCATCACCACCGTCGTGGAGGCGGGCCGCGGCCTGGTCCTGGCATTCAACAAGTGGGACCTCGTGGACGAGGACCGCCGGCTGCGGCTGGAGAAGGAACTCGACCGGCAGGTGCGCGTCCAGTGGGCGCCGCGGATCAACGTCAGCGCCCGCACCGGCTGGCACGTCGACCGGCTGGTCCGGGCGATGGAGACCTCGCTGGCCGGCTGGGAGACCCGGATTCCCACCGGGCAGCTGAACGCGTTCCTCGGCCGGCTCGTCGCCTCCCATCCGCACCCGGTCCGCGGAGGCAAGCAGCCCCGCATCCTGTTCGCCACCCAGCCGCAGACGTCGCCACCGAAGTTCCTGCTGTTCACCACGGGCTTCATCGAGGCGTCGTACCGGAGGTTCGTGGAGCGGCGGCTGCGGGAGGAGTTCGGCTTCTCCGGGTCGCCGATCATGATCTCGGTGAAGGTACGGGAGAAGCGGAAGAAGAGCTGACCGTGGACTCGGAGCCGGTGACGTACCGCCGACGGACCATGCGGTAAGGTTTCGGTCGGTTCGGCGGAGTCGCCGGCCACGGGCTGTAGCGCAGTTTGGTAGCGCACTTGACTGGGGGTCAAGGGGTCGTGGGTTCAAATCCCGCCAGCCCGACACACGAAGTGAACAACGTCGCCGCGGGGCACAGGCGATCGCAGGGCCTCTGACCCGCCTCCCTCGACGAGCCCCAGCGCGGGCATCGACGGACCAGCTACAACGACGCGGCCGGGGGACCGGTGCCCGATGACCGGCACGAAGCTCGACCTGAAGAAGGACCTCGACCCCTACCAGGCGAAACGAGGCCGGTTCCGGCTCGTGAACGTGCCCGACATGCAGTACCTCATGATCGACGGTCACGGCGACCCGAACACCTCACCCGCGTACGCCGACTCGGTCAACGCGCTCTGTCCAGTCGCTTACAAGCTGAAGTTCGCCAGCAAGCGAGACCTCGGACGCGATTACGTCGTCATGCCGCTGGAAGGTCTGTGGTGGGCCGAGGACATGGACTCCTTCACGGCCTCGCGCGACAAGGCGCGGTGGGACTGGACGTTGATGATCATGACTCCGGACTGGATCGACCAGCAGGTGTTCGACGATGCCGTCGAGCAGGCCGGCGCCAGGGACCGACCCGCACGGCTCGGCGACGTCCGCCTGGAAACGCTGTCCGAGGGCCGGTGTGTCCAGACACTGCACGTCGGGTCGTACGACGACGAGGCCGACGTCCTCGCCCGGATGCACCACGAGTTCATTCCTGCTCAAAGCCTTCGCATGGTCGGCAAGCACCACGAGATCTATCTCAGCGACCCCCGGAAGACCGCACCCGAGAAACTGCGCACCATCCTCCGGCAGCCGGTTCGCGACATCACCGAACCGCAGGTGTAGATCCCAGCCCGCCGAAAGTTGCGGTGGCGCCGGGCTTCCGCGAGGGTGCGGTCATGGACGAGTACCCGGAGGAGCCCATCTCCGGCGCGGGCCTGGAAGACCGAAACCTGGTACGTGTCGGCGACACCGTGCGGCGTCCGGCCGGTCACTGGACTCCCTCCGTCCAGCACCTCCTGGGGGACCTTCGAGCCAGGGGGTTCGACCTCGCGCCCGATCCGCGAGGTGTCGACCGGCACGGCAGGGAGGTGCTGAGCTACATCGAGGGACGTGACCAGGGCTTCCCGTTCATTCCCGAAATCCTCAGCGACGAGGGCGCTGAAGAACTGGGTCGGCTCACGCGCCGCCTCCGAGAACTCCTGAGCGCCTACCCGTGCGCGGCCGACGCGCGATGGCAGTGTGCGGAGGGCGCTCCCACACCGGGCGAGGCGCTGCAGCACGGCGATCTGGGACCTTGGAACCTCCTGTGGGGTGACCGGCAGCGGGTCGTCGGCGTACTGGACTGGGACTTCGCGGGGCCCGGCGATCCTTGGTACGACACAGGCCATCTGGCGTGGTTCACCGTGCCCCTGATGGACGATGACCGAGCCGGCCAACGGGGCTTCCCGAGTCCCCCGGACCGACACGCACGGCTCGAGGCTTTCGCGACCGGAGCCGGTGTCTCCAGCCGCGAACTCGTCCAGGTGGTGCTTCGAGCACAGGCGGAGTACGAACGACGGGTGTCGACGCGCAGCGGTCCCTGGGCGACGTTCCGGCAGATGGGCTTGAACGAGAAAGCACGCGGCGACCGATTGTGGACGGCTCGTCACTTCGCATGAGAAAACGAAGGCAGCAACGGCAAACCAAGCCCCGGGAACGCGGGGCCAGTTGTCACCCGGCCGTCGAGACCTCGCCGCCGATTCCGGTTTCGTTGCCGTCGCCGTCATGGAAGACGTACTTCCATACCGAGCCGTGCTTCTCGACGTCGACCGGCTCCAGGCCCTGGTCGGAGATCCTCGCCACCTCGGCCGTCGGGTCGTCGACCCAGATCATGCTGACGGCACCGCCGGCCCTGCCGGGGTCCTGAATGATGTACACGTACCGGTCCTCGGCCAACTGCCAGACCGCCTCGACGTCGTTCGGATAGAAGGTCGGCTCAGCACCGAACAAACGCTTGTACCACTCCAGCGCGCTGGCATAGTCGCGCACCGGGATCCCTGCGAACACTCCTACCGCCATGTCTGTCTCCCCACTCGATGTCGGACCCGACCGGTCGGGCGCTGAAGGACAGACCGGCGCTCGCGCGGAAACTCAGCGGAGCCGGCCGAACTGATCTGCTCGACCGCCCGTCGGGTGCGCCATCAACCGAGGTCAGCCGCCCGATGCTGCCACCGGCGGATGTATCGTCGTGGGCACGCCGCGCCGGAGAAGGTAGCCCAAGCGTTTCGCCCCCACTTCTCGACCGGACAGGTACGCCATGTTCTTTTTCTTCAGCAACAGACTGGGTTGCATCGGCTCGGTACTGCTCTCGCTCATCGTCACGATTGTCCTGGTTCTGATCTTCACCCGATAGCTACATCGCCACGCCGGGGGACCGTTGGTCCAGCGCAACTGCCGGTTGACGCGGCGCCTCCACCCGCGCTCAGCGACATGATCACACGCCCATTGCCTGTCAGTCAGCGTTCTCCCGATCACTCGCCGGGGCCAGGCGCATGTGCCTGATCGTGGAGCGACGAGCACCATGGCGGTGATGGCCGCGGACATGCAGGTGATGGTGGGACGCGTGCCCGGTCCACACACAGCACCATGAAGTCGCGGTTCCTGCGTAGGGGAGTCACCGCGTCGGTGTCAACGCAGCTCCTTCGGTCATTGCCGCCGCTCCGGTTGGAGGCCGTCATCGTGATCAACGCCCCGTCTCGAAGCCGGCGCGGGCACCTGTCCATCGCATCTGCTGACAGCGGATCGCGTTCGCCGGCAGCGGAACGTCTGCGAGAACGGTCGACGTCTGTGGGTCTGTGGCGCTTGTCGGTGGCCTCTGCCATCCTCACGGGCCATGAGGAACACCGGCGGTCGACGGCCTTGTCGGCAGCCTCGAAGCGATGAGGAGACAGTCGATGAACGGCCTGTTCGAGGAGGAGATTCGCGGGCACCACAGCATGCGGGATCACCTGCTGACCCTGCTCTCCGACACCGACCTCGGCTACAAGCTTCCGGGCCACAACCCGACCCTGGGCGGACTCCTGGTCGAGCTGGGTGAGCTCCAGGGCGTCTACACCCACTCGTTCGACAACTTCACTCTCGACTGGGCGCACCGCCGGCTTCCGCCTCCAGCGCCGATGACGGTCGGCGGTCTGCGCACGTGGTTCGACGCGCAGGACGACGCGATGAAGGGCGCGCTGGACAGGTTCACGGAGGAGGACTTGCACATCGACCGTATCGACCGCGGCGGCGGCTTCGTCGCTTCGCCGTTCGTCCAGCACCAGATCTACCGCGAGGCGGTGTACATCTTCTACGGCAAGCTGAGTGTCTACCTCAGGGCGCTCGAACGCGACGCCGGCGAGCAGTGGGCGGCCTGGGTGGGCTGATCATCGATACGCAGTCGGCACTCAGACGGCGCCGAACATGGACAGACAGGGCCGGAGACCGCGAATCTCGACAGGGATAAGCCTCTGAGCCTCCCACCTGTCACGGTCGAGGCGGAAGCGGCGGTGTCGGTCCCGAGGCCCCTCCCGCGGGAGTCGGCTGTCAGCCAGGAACCACTGGCAACCTCGCGCCGCACCGGGAACTGGACCGCAAACAGACGCTGCAATCCGACGACCCGACCCGCGACCACGGTGACAAGGGTGAGCGTCGACGTGACGGGTCCCGGGTTCGAGCGCCTCGCGATGGACGCTGATCAAGTCCAGGAAAGCGCGATCGGGCAGTGGTGGGACCAAACAACTCGCCTCCGCTTGCCGCATCACATCGTGTCGGCACTGTCGCGCCGCAGCCATGGCCGAAGTGGCAGACTGGTGCAACCAATCGGGGTGGGAAGGAGGCCGTCGTGCCTGGGCGCCTTGTGCTCGACACCGCCGCGATCGTCGCAGTCTGCAAGCGGTTCGGCGTCAAGCGTCTCGTCATCTTCGGCTCCGCCGTCACCGACCGCTTCGACGAGGTGACCAGCGACGTCGACTTCCTTGTCGAGTTCCGCGACGATGTGGCGAGTCGCTTCGATGCCTACTTCGGTCTGAAGGAAGCACTCGAAGATCTGCTCCACCGACCGGTCGATCTTGTCTCTCCCGTTGCACTCCGGAATCCCTACTTCGCGGCGTCAGTCGAGGAGAACGGGCAGGAGATATATGCAGCCTGAAAGCCCTGGCCTGCTCTGGGACGCCCGCAGTGCAGCGTTGCTGATCGCTCAGTTCGTGGCGGGGCGGACATGGCAGAATTACCAAGACGACGCGATGCTGCGCTCCGCTGTTGAGCGGCAGTTCGAGATCATCGGCGAGGCGCTCAACAAGCTCGGTCGCCTCGACCGAGCTACCGCTGTCCAGATCCCTGACCTCCCACAAATCGTCGCGTTCCGAAACGTGCTCATCCACGGCTATGCCGTCATCGACGACGAGCTCGTCTGGGAGGCCGCGACGACACGTGCCGTAGACCTGGCTGCGGAGATCGGGCGACTCCTCGGCGAAGACGAGCGGACATAGCCCACAGCGCAGGGGTCACCAAGGCGACTCTGTCCGCGTAGGCGATCACCTCAGTCGTACGCCGACTGCCTACGCTCGTACTCGTCGTACCAGTCCAGATGGTCGTCCCACGGCACGCCGGCCAGGGGAACCCGGACCGTCGCGCCGGCTGCCGCCAGGTGGGGTGCCACCTGGTCCACGTAGTGACGGCTGGCATGAATCTCCACCACCCGCCCTGCCAGGTCGCCTGCCAGCAGGCTCAACCGCGTGGTGACCCACAGCCCCCAGGCCTCCTGATACCACGCCGGGGTGTCCGGCAGGGCCCGGTCGTACGGCGCCAGCCACTCCTCCGGTTGTATGAGGCCGTGTTCCCCGGAGAGGATGAACCACGGCTTGGCCTGCCGGTCCACGTAGCGGCGCAGCCGTGCGAAGTAAGGCCCGACGTACAGGTCCTTTGCAGCGCGCGGGCCGTCGGCCTTCTCGTAGACGCAGGTGACCAGGAGCAGGTCGGGGGACACCATGGCTTACACACCTCCCTGAAGGGCGCGCCGGCAGCTGGACCGCCCAGTCCTACCAACGGCGCGGGCGGTCCAGCAACCCCTTATCTACAAGGCGCCTGGTGACTGCACCGCCCGACCACCAGATCACTCGTCGCCACGACGTAGCGAATCATGGCCGGCCGACGCCGATGTAGGTGAAACCAGTGGCCCGCATCTTCTTCGGGTCGAGCAGGTTCCTGCCGTCGAAGATCAGCGGATTGCGCATCGCATGACGGGCCGCTGTCCAGTCGACCTGCCTGAGCTGGGGCCACTCGGTGATCACCATCGCCGCATCGGCTCCCGTCATCGCCTGGACCGGGCTCGCATGACGGGTGGCCGATGTCCACGGCTCCGCCTCCCCGGGGCGGGCAAGCGGGTCCCAGCAGTGGATGTCAGCACCCTCGGCAAGCAGCCGCGAAGCGACGACGGTCGAGGGCGCCTCCCGCATGTCGTCGGTGCCGGCCTTGAAGGTCATGCCCAACAGCGCGATCCGGCGGCGCTTGAGAGTGCCCAGCTCGTTCTTCAGCCGCTGGATGGCGCGCCGCGGCTGCAGTTCGTTGACTTCGATGACGGCACTGAGCAGCTGGAACGGATGGCCTGTGTTGCTGGCCATCACCCGCAGCGCGCGGGAGTCCTTCGGGAAACACGAGCCGCCGTATCCCAGCCCTGCTCTCAGGAAGTGCGGACCGAGGCGGCTGTCCATCCCGATGGCTTTGGCCACAGCCTCCACATCGGCGCCGGTCGCCTCACACACTGTCGCGATCTCGTTGATGAAGCTGATCTTCGTTGCGAGAAGGGCGTTCGATGCCAGCTTGACCATCTCGGCGTCCGCGATCCTCATGACTTCCACGGGCCCGTCCACGCCACCGTGCAGAGCCGTCACGAGTCCCGCCGACTCCTCGTCCGCCGCGCCGATCACCACCCGGTCCGGGCGCAGGAAGGTGCGCACCGCCCTGCCCTCGGAAGTGAACTCCGGGTTCGCCGCGTAACCGACGTGGGCGAGCCCGGCATCGTCCAACGCGGCCCGCACACGCTCACCCGTACCGACCGGCACCGTGCTCTTCATGACCAGTGCCGCCAGTCGGTCCGTACTCACTCCCTTCAGCGAGTCGATGACCGCCCAGACCCGGGACAGGTCCGCATCGCCGGATGCGGTGGGAGGCGTGTCGACGCACACGTACACGACCTCCGCGTCCCGCACCGCGTCGGCCGCGTCGACCGTGAACGACAACCGATCCTTGTTCGCGGCCAGGAGGTCGCCCAGGCCAGGCTCGAAAATCGGAACTTCGCCGGCCTGCAACATCCGGATCTTCTCCGGCTGTACGTCCCGCAGGATCACCTGGTGACCCAGCTCGGCGAAGCAGGCGCCGGTCACCAGGCCGATGTAGCCGGCTCCGAACACCGCGACGCGACGTGGTTGGAAATCCCTGCCTGGCGATCCGGCGATCTTTCTGCGGGCCCGGGTGTAGGAGTCGCCGGTCGCGGCGACGCGGGCGCGGATCGCCTTCTTGCGGGCCTTGTCCGCTGTCATGACGTCATCCTGTCAGCCGATGACCCACGCCCACCGGCTCAGATGACGGAGATGAGTTCTGTTCGGCGCGCGACACGCGAGTCGGCGACCCTTGTCCTCGTCACCGGCAACCCAGCGTGGGTGGGTCGCGGCTCGGAGTCCGGCCGGCGTGATCGGCCGGACACCACGATAGGCCAGGCGACGCCGATCAGGGAACAGAAGCGCCGACACCGGGCCACTGGTTCAGCGGCCGAACGCCCAGGCGACCATCAGCGGGAACTCGGTTCGCCAGAACGGGTCGCCGTGGTTCCCGGGCCGTTCGGTCATCACGACGTCAGCCCCGGCATCGCGCAGTGCGTCGGCCCACCGGGTCGCGTTCTCCAGAAAGAACGGCTCCTGCGTGCCGGCGACAAGGTAGGTACGCGGGAGTGACGTCGGCATCTCGGCGGGTGGACGGTAGCCGCCGCCCGGTGAGGCCGAGAAGACGGCACCGTAGATGTCCGGGTGGCGGATCCCCATGGCGAGCGAGAGTTCCCCGCTCGCCGACACTCCGCACACCGCGGTGCGCTCGGATGGCAGCGTGACCCCGAAGCGCGTCCGTACCCAACTGCCGACGTCCTCGACGAAGAACTTCTCGTGCGCCGCGAACCGGTCCTCGTCGAACGACGGGGAGTACTCCCGGATGCGCACCATCTCGTCCTCGTCGTCGGTCCGGTGGGCACCGACGATCATCGTCGGGGGAAGGTCGGCCGACTCAAGATCCACGCCCCAATGGGGGATCAGCTGACCGTCACCGGCGTACACGACGGCTTCGGGAGCATCCGGCGGCACGTACACCGTGACCTGGCGCCCTCCGTCGTACTCGAACGTCTCGGTGACGAACTCACCTTCCGGCGCAGGCATCGTCGCACTCCCTTCCTCGGGCGGTGGCCCACAGTATTACGTTGCCGACCGACAGAGGGCCGGCCATGCTCGCTGAGGATGTCCGACTTCCAAAAGAGGCCGGCTCTGACCGCTGCGACGAAGCGGTTCGGTATCCCGGCCACGCTCACCAACCGTGCGGTCGCGACGCTCGTCGAGCACGCTCCGTGCCGCCCGTGGACCTACTTCGATCAGGTCGCGCCGCGTGGCCGGACGATGACGCGATCCTTGTACCCACTCCCGGCGGTGACGTATACGTGGATTGTTCCGCCGCCCCGCATGACATGCCACTCAGCTGGTGGCACGTGTTGGCCAACCCTTGCTGGCCGGGGCTAGCACCTGTGTCGCGTTACAGGACTGTCTTCCGGAACAGCTCACGCATCCGGTCGACCAGCGGTCCGAGCATGCGTAGGAGCGTCAATGACAGACGAACCACGACCGGGAGCATCTCGGCGAGAGTTGCTCGGATGGAGCGCCCTCGGCCTTGCTGGGTCAACTTTGGTCGGCTGCGATGCCCTTTCACTGAACCCCGACAGCGACAAACGGGGCCGCGGCCGTCGCGGCGAGGCTCCGGAGGGGCGACGTGGCGCGATCCAGAAAGAGGCACCGGATCTGGCCGCGCAGGTCAAGAGCGGCGACCTCCCACCTTTGGGTCAGCGCCTGCCGGACAAGCCGCTCGTTGTCGAGCCCCTTGACGGTGTCGGAGTCCACGGCGGTGTCTGGCGTACGGCAAGCTCGAACGCCGACGGCGCCTGGATGTACCAGTACATCGGGGATGCCGGCCTCACTCGATGGAACCGTGACTGGACCGGAGTTGTCCCCAACGTCGCGGAGTCCTTCGAGATCGGGGGCAACGGACGCGAGTACACGTTCCATCTGCGGCGAGGCTTGAAGCGATCTGACGGACAGCCGTACTCGGCTGACGACATCGTGTTCGTGTACGACGACGTGGTGCGTGAGCGCAAACTGTTCCCGGTTGTTCCGGACTGGCTCAAGGCCGGCGGTAAGCCAGTCCGGGTAGAAAAGGTCGACGACTACACGGTGCGGTTCATCTTTGCCGAGCCGTTCGGTCTCTTCCTGCAACGTCTCGACACACCTGCCGCGAACATCTTCACCACAATACCGCTCAACTACTTCAAACAGTTCCACCCGAAGTACAACGCCGATGTTCAGCGCCTGGCAGAGAAGGAAGGCTACGCGGACTGGTCTACTCTGTTCACAGGAAAGGGCGGCCTGGGGGCGGCCACTGCCACCGCGTGGTGGCAGAACGTCGATATACCCACACTATTTCCATGGCGGGTGACCAGGCCTATCACCGGAGGAGCTCGGATGGTCGCCGAGCGAAACCCGTACTACTGGAAGACAGACCCCGATGGTCGGCAACTTCCCTACCTGGACCAGTTGGTCGTCGACATCATCACCGAGCCGGCCGTGGCGGTCCTGCGTGCGACCGAAGGGAGTTACAGCCTCCTGCAGGACGAGTTCATGACCCTACGCGACAAGCCGGTCGTCGCCCGGTCGGTCGAGACCGGCGGTTACCACCTCATCGACATGGTGCTGTCGAACATGAACAACGCACTCCTGTGCTTCAATCTGACGCACAAGGACCCTGCCTTGCGCGAGGTGTTCCAGAACAAGGACTTCCGTATAGCGATGTCACTTGCCATCAATCGCGAAGCAATCATCAAGACCGTGTTCCAGCGGCAAGGTGAGCCTTGGCAGACCTCGCCGCTGCGGGAGTCGAGTTTCCTGGACAAGCAGCTCGCGAAGCAGTACACGCAGTTCGACCCGCCGGCCGCCAACGAGCACCTCGACCGTGCCGGCTACAGCAGTCGTGACGCGAAGGGATTCAGGCTCAGGTCGGACGGTCGCCGCATGGTGTTCAACCTCTCTGTGCGAGCGGACAGCATCGCGACCTGGCCGGACGTGGCGGAGATGATCCGGGCCGACTGGAAGAGGGTCGGAATCGATGCCCGGGTGCTGACCGAACCCGGAACCCGGGTTTTCGACAAGGTGGAGCTCAACGAGCATGATGCCACGATCGACGACGGCTACCCGGGCTCCGACGACGCCTTGCTGGACCCGATCTGGTATTTCCCATCCAATTCCGGATGCCAGTATGCCGTGCCGTGGGGGACCTGGTACGAGACGGGCGGAGCTGAGGGGTCCGAGCCACCGGCCCCGATAAAACGGCAGATGAAGATCTACGACCAGTTGAAGTCCTCCGCCGAACGGTCACGTCAACGGGAGTTGTTCAAGGAGATACTCCAGATCGCGAAGGAGGAGTTCCTTGTCATTGGTATTGCACTCCCCGGCACCGGATACAGCATCGTGCAGAACGAGCTGCACAACGTACCGAAGAAGATGCAAGGAAGCGGTGGGCAGGTGCCGACACCGGGCTTCACCCAACCGGAGCAGTATTACTGGTCCGAGGAACAGCGGTAGGCACGAACAACCAGGGCAGATCATCCAGATGCGCTGAGGCTGGGGAGCAGATGAAGATCACCGAAATCACGCCGTACGTCCTCGGTACAAAGGGCGGCCGACCGCAGTTGCTGGTGAAAGTGGTTACTGACGAGGGTATCCACGGCTGGGGCGAGTCCGGGCTGACGAGCCGCGAGCGCGCGGTGTCCGGCGCGATCGAGCACTACGCGGGTTTCCTCGTCGGCCGTGACCCCATGCAGGTGGGCGCGTTGTGGCAGGAGATGTACCGGAGCCAGTACTTCGAGGGCGGTCGGGTGCTTGCCTGTGCGATGTCGGCGATCGACATCGCCCTCTACGACATCAAGGGCAAGGCGCTCGGTGTACCCGTCTACGAGCTTCTCGGCGGTCGCCAGCGGGACCGGGTCGAGACGTTCGCGTCGGTTGGCGCCCGGGACCTCCCCGAACTCGTCGAACGCGCTCAGGCGCTGATCGAACAGGGATGGCGATGCCTGCGGCTGCCGATGAGCGGAGGCGATGGCAGCGATCGTGGCGTGTATGACCCGCGCTCGTGCATACCACGCACGGCCGCCCGACTTACGGCGGCGCGGGAGGCGGTCGGCTCCAAGCCGGTGCTGGGAATCGACTACCACCACCGGCTGAGCGTCGCCGAGGCGGCATCGTTTTGTCAGCGGATGCCCGAGGGAACCCTGGACTTCCTCGAGGAGCCCATCCGGGACGAGTCGCCGGAGGCGTACGAGAGCTTGCGGACCCTCACGAACGTCCCGTTCGCCATCGGCGAGGAGTTCGCATCGAAGTGGCAGTTCCTGCCCTACGTCGAGCGCGGCATCGCGCAGTACGCGCGGCTCGACATCTGCAACGTCGGTGGGTTCACCGAGGCGGTGAAGGTCGCCGGATGGTGCGAGGCGCACTATGTGGACCTCATGCCCCACAACCCACTGGGGCCGGTCTGCACAGCTGCCATCGTGCAGTTGTGTGCAGCGATACCCAACCACTCGTGGCTGGAGTGCAGGGAGACCTCCGGCGAACGAAACTCCTCGCAGGAATCACCCGTCGTCATCGATCGACTGCGCCTCGACGGTGCCGCATACCCCGTACCGGACCGTCCGGGGCTCGGGATCGACGTCGATGAGGAGCAGCTCAAGCTGGCCGTCACGGACCCGGCCTACGAGGTGCCCCACCTTCGAAGGCCCGACGGCTCCCACACCAACTGGTGAGGCGGCTGTAGCGCTCCGGACTGACGACCGCGGCAACTTCCCGGGATGAGCTCAGGCGCGGACGGCGGTCCCAGCCCCGGTCGCGGCGACGGCAGCGTCGGTGTCGGCAACGGCAAGATGGGCGTTGATCTGGGCGCCGGCGAGTGCGCCGGCCGCGGCCGAGGCGCCCACCTGGGCGGTCAGCTCGGTGGCGTTGCCGGCCACCCATACCCCGGGGACGTCGGTGACGCCGGCCATGCCGGAGACGAGGCGTCGTCCCATGCCGTTGGGCAGGTCCTCCATCGGCAGCGCCAGGCCGGCCAGGCCCTCTGTGCGGGCCAGCATGGTGGTCGCGACGGCCAGGACCCGGCGGGGGACGACCTCCCCGTCGGTCAGACGTACTCCGTAGATCTTCGCGTCGGCATCCGTGACAACTTCGGCGACCGGGGTGTCGACGACGCGGACGTTCCGTGCGGCGAGCCGCGAGCGGGTGTCGGCATCGAGGTCGGTGCCTCGGGTGAAGAAGACGAGGTCGTCGGTCAGCTGGCGGAACAGCAGCGCGTGGTGCAGGGACGCGGGGCCGACGGCGAGGATGCCGATGGGTTCGTCGCGTACCTCCCAGCCGTGGCAGTACGGACAGTGCACGACGCCGTGCCCCCAGTGCTCCGCCAAGCCGGGTACGTCAGGCAGGACGTCGCGCAGACCGGTGGCCACCAGGAGCCGTCGTGCGGACAGGGTCCGGCCACTGGCCAGGGCGACGGTGAAGCGGAGGTCGCTGTCGACGGACGGGGCGGCGGGTGCTGCGGACGTCACCTCGTCGGACACGACCAGGCCTCCGTAGCGACGGACCTCTCCGCGTCCCCGTTGGTACAGCTCCGCAGGCGGGGTGCCGTCCAGGCCGAGGAGCCCGTGGACACCCTCCGCGGGTGCGTTGCGGGGTGTGCCGCTGTCGATCACGACGACCGAACGACGTGAACGGGCGAGCATCAGCGCGCCGTTCAGGCCCGCGGCGCCACCACCGATCACCACTGCGTCGACGGTCTGGTCCGGCAACGGGTCGCTCTCGGCGGGATCGGTCCTCACTGGCATGGTTCGTACCTCTCGTTCTGCACGTCTCCACCGATCAGGTTCCTCTGCATCCGACGCTAACCCGGTCCTTGCCCTCCAGGCCTAGGATTTTGCGTGTGACGCAAGGAGACGACGGGCTGGATAGCCTGGTACGCAAACGCATCCGTGCCCTACGCCTGGCGCAGGGCTGGTCCCTGGAGGAGCTGGCCAGACGGGCGAGCGTCAGCCCGTCCACGCTGTCGCGCATCGAGAACGGCCAGCGCCGCCTGGCACTGGATCAGCTCGTCACTCTCGCCCGCGCGCTGGACACCACGTTGGACCAGTTGGTGGAGACCGCCTCGGACGACATCGTGACCAGCCCGGTGATCGACAGTGCGCACGGAATGATGCGCTGGGCCATGAAGGCCGAGCCCGGCACGACCGTCGTGCGCCAGCGCCTGACCGAGCCGCCGCCGGACAACCCCGCGCGCATGCGGGCACACCCGGGCCGCGAGTGGCTCCTGGTCCTGTCCGGCACCGCGATACTCATGCTGGGTCACGGCCGCTACCGGCTCGAAACCAACCAGGCCGCGGAGTTCCCGACCATGCTTCCGCACGCCATCGGCACCGAGCGCGGCCCCTGCGAGGTCCTCGGCATCTTCGACCGTGAGGCCCGCCGCAGTCACCAGCGCGCCGAGACCGGCTGAGGCTCTTCTCCGGTGCGGTCTGCAGTCCGATACCTGGCGATCACAGGGCCGCCCCATCCAGCGGCGGTCGCTCGGCGCGGAATACGTCCGCGACGCCCGGCCGCGCCACACCGCGTCGGGAAGAAATCCGGGTCGGCATGTCGAGATACGGTCGGCGTGTTCGTCATCCTCTCCGAGAAAGCGTCTCCGGGTGAGTGGAGGACACATGCAGTACATGCTGTTGATCTACGACTGCGAGCGGCCCGAGCCGGGCGATCCGGGTTTCGCCGAGGCCCTCGCCAGGGTCAACGCGTTCGCCGACGAGTGCCGCCGGCGCGGGGTGTTCGTCTACGGGCATCCCCTGCAGGGCGAGCACACCGCCACCACCGTCAGCGTGCGCGACGGCCGGACACTGATCACCGACGGACCGTACGCCGAGACCCACGAGCACCTCGGCGGCGCCTACGTACTGGACTGCCGCAACCTCGACGAGGCCCTGGAGCTCGCCGCGATGTGCCCGATGGCCGAACAGGGTGGGATCGAGGTACGCCCGATCGCCGGTGTGCCGGGCCTCGACCACCGTCGTTCGGACCTGGCGGCCACCGGCGAATGAATGCCGGACCGGCCGCCGCGCCGGTACTTGAGGGGGTCTACCGCGCTCACCGGGCCCGGATGCTGGCGGCCCTGATCCGCGTCCTCGGCGACTTCGAGCTCGCCGAGGACGCGCTGCAGGACGGGTGTGCCCTCGCGCTGCGTACCTGGGGTGAGTCGCCGCCGGACGACCCGGTGGCATGGCTGCTGACCGCGGCTCGCAACAGCGCGATCGACCGGCTGCGGCGGGCCCGGCTCGGCCGAGAGAGGCTCGCCCAGCTCGCCCAGCTCGCCGAGTCCGGCGAGTTCGGCGCGATGGAGGCGGTGACGACGGTGACGGACTTCGGCGAGGACACCCTGCGCAGTCTGGGGGACGAGCAGCTCGCGCTGATCTTCACCTGCTGTCATCCCGCGCTCGCCGAGGACGCCCGGGTCGCGCTGACCCTGCAGGCGGTGGCCGGGCTCACCGCCGGGCAGATCGCCCGGGCGTTCCTGGTCGGTGAGCCGACGCTGGCGCAGCGGCTGGTGCGCGCGAAGCGGAAGATCCGCGATGCGGGCATCGGTCTGGAGGTGCCCGCCGACGCGCAGCTGCCCGAGCGGCTGTCCAGCGTGCTCGCGGTGATCTACCTGATCTTCACCCACGGCTATACCGCGGCGTACGACCGGCCCGAACGTCGTGCGTTGCCGCAGGAGGCGATCCGGCTCGCCAAGCTGGTCGCCACCCTCCTGCCGGACGAGCCGGAGGCGCTCGGCCTGGCCGCGTTGTTGCTCCTGCACGACTCCCGCAGCGCCGCCCGATACACCCCGGGTGGCGACGTTGTGCTGCTGGCCGACCAGGACCGGTCCCGCTGGGACCAGAAGGCGATCACCGAATCCGTCGGGCTGCTGGACGGGGCGCTGCGGATGGGCCGGCCGGGGCCGTACCAGCTGCAGGCCGGGATCGCCGCCCTGCACGCACAGGCCGACTCCGACGAACGTACGAACTGGCCGGGCATCGCCGCCCTCTACGCCCAGCTGCTCACGCTGACACCGTCGCCGGTGGTGGCGCTCAACCGTGCCGTCGCCGTGGCCGCCACCACACCGGACGAGGGGCTGGCGCTGATCGACCAGATCGACGGGCTCGACCACTACCACCTGCTGCACGCGGCCCGCGCGGACCTGTTGCGCCGGCTGGGCCGCACAACGGAGGCGGCGTCGGCGTACCGGCGTGCGCACGAACTCGCCACCAACCCCGCCGACCGCCGGTTCCTCGCCGGCCGGCTACACGACCTCGACATCACGGAGTCCCGATGAGACTGTCGATCCTGGACCATGGCCACCGCCGTCGCGTCAAGATCTTCTTGACAGTTACGTCGGCGACGTCACACGTGGCCAGTCCGGACATCGTGAAGATGCTGCTGTACCGGCCGGGATTTCTCACCCGTCCGCTGCTGGACCTCACAGCCGACGCGATGCGCGGGCCGTCGTACTGGACGCCGGGGGAGCGTGAGTACCTCGCCATGTGCACGGCGCGGCTGCACCGCTGCCCGTTCTGCGTCGAATCACACGCGGAGCTCACCCGGATCGCCGGCGGCGGCGAGATCGACCCGGACGACCCGGATTCCGCCCGGCCGCAGCTGCGCGCAGTCCGGGAGTTTCTCGACCTGATCAGCCGTACGCCGGACGGCGTGGAAACCGTGGACGCCGCGGCGGCCGCCGGGATCGCCGATCTCCCCGACGACGCGGTGCTGCAGGCGCTGCGCGTCAACCTGGTGTGGAACATCGTCAACCGCCTGGCCAACGCGTTCGGCTTCGAACTCCGGGAAGGCCAGCTGCACAGCGGGACGCGGGCGCTGCACCGGTTCGGCTACCGCTTCCCGTCCTTCCTCCTCGCCGACGGCCCTGCTACCGACCATGGCGACGACGTGGCGAACCTGCGCCACGCGGTCCTGGACGCGCCCGCCGGCACCGAGCGGTCGCTGCGGGCCGCGGCCGTGGCCGGTGAGCCTCTGCCCGAACCGTGGCAGTCCTACGCCTCGACGGTGCGCGATGCGTCGTACCGCATCACCGACGCCGACATCGACCGGCTCACCGCCTCTGGTTGCTCGCAGGACCAGATCTTCGAGATCACCGTCGCGGCGGCACTGGGTGCGGCACTTCGCAGCTACGACGCCGGCCGGAGGGCGCTGGAACGAAAACCCGTGCGCTGAACGTTCGGCGAGGTGGCCGAACGCGAGCGCCAGCACGGCGATCGGCAGTGAGCGGCCCGGCGCGTCCGTGGTCAGCGTCTCCGTCAGGCTCTGGTCCGGCAGGAACACCAGCCCGGCCAGCCCCCGGCGCTGCCCGGTTGCGGAGCGGCCGGGACCTTCCTGACATCGACGGTGAGAACCTCGCGATCCGGGCACGCGACGGCGCGGAACTCGTGCGAAAGTTCTGTCCGGGGATGTCAAGACCGCATTCGCGGCTCCGACAACGGGTCGAAGGGGCCCCGGCCGGGGCTTGCGAAGCACAAGGAGTTCGACATGAAGTTCCTGATCAGCATGCACATCAACCCTGCGGTCCTGGAGTCGCTGACCGAGGAGGAGAAGGCGGCGATCGGTGAGGGTCACGGCAGGTTCATCCAGGCGCTGAAGGAGTCCGGTGAGCTGATCCACACGCTGGCGCTGGTCGATCCGTCCCAGGCCGCGGTGGTGTCGGTACGAAACGGCCAGCCGGCGGTGACCGACGGACCGTTCCTGGAAGCCAAGGAGTTCCTGGGCGGCTTCTACCTGGTCGACTGCGAGAACAAGGAGCGGGCACTCGAACTCGCCGCCCAGATCCCGGACACCGCGATCGAGGGGCTCGGAGTCGAGGTGCGGCAGGTGATGTTCGCCGACGGAAACCTCGAGGCATGACCGAACCCGCCGTCGAGGACCTGCTGCGTGAGCTGACGCCGCAGGTTCTCGGCGCGCTGGTACGCCGGTACGGCCAGTTCGAGGACTGCGAGGACGCCGTGCAGGAAGCGGTCCTCGCCGCCACGGTCCAGTGGCCGGCCGACGGAGTGCCGAACAACCCGCACGGCTGGCTGGTGACCGTCGCGTCCCGGCGGCTGATCGACCACATGCGCAGCGACCACGCGCGGCGGGAGCGGGAGTCCGCGGCCGCCACCGAGGTGGTGCCCGAGGAGGTACCCAGTGCCGACGACACGCTCGTCCTGCTGTTCCTGTGCTGCCATCCGGCGCTGACGCCCTCGTCGCAGACGGCCCTGACGCTGCGGGCGGTCGGCGGCCTCACCACGGCCGAGATCGCTCGCGCGTTCCTGGTGCCCGAGGCCACGATGGCTGCCCGGATCAGCCGTGCCAAGCAGCGCATCAGGGCGGCTGGAAGTTCGTTCACGCTGCCCTCGGGGCCGGCGCGCGAGGAGCGGCTGCGGGTGGTCCTGCACGTGCTCTACCTGATCTTCAACGAGGGCTACACCGCATCCTCCGGCAGCGAGCTGCTCCGGGCCGACCTCGCGCACGAGGCGATCCGGCTGGCCAGGATGGTGCGAGCGCAACTGCCGGATGACGACGAGGTGACCGGACTGCTCGCGCTGATGTTGCTCAACCATGCCCGCCGCGAGGCGCGTACGACAGCCTCCGGTGATCTGGTGCCGCTGGACGAGCAGGACCGGACGAAGTGGGACCGCGACCTGATCGCCGAGGGCACCGAACTCGTCAAGGCCTCCCTGGCCGGCCCTGCGCTCGGGCCCTACCAACTCCAGGCCGCCATCGCCGCCACCCACGCCGACGCGGACACCGCCGAGGAGACCGACTGGGCGCAGGTGCACGCGTTGTACCTCATCCTGGAACGCGTTGCGCCCAACCCGATGGTCACCCTCAACCGGGCGATCGCGCTCGCCGAGACCGGGGGCGCTCCGGCCGGGCTGGCCCTGCTCGCCACTCTGGACGGTGACGAGCGGATGGCCGGCCACCACCGCCTGCTGTCCGTACGAGCACATCTGCTGGAGAAGACCGGCGACCTGACCGCGGCGTACGAGCACTATCGGCGCGCTGCCCAGGCCACCGCCAGTCTTGCCGAACAACGTCATCTGCGGGCGCGAGCTGCCCGGCTGAGGCCATAGGCCGTGTCTAGCGCATGTCCTGGTGCGGTCGCTCCACCTGCAAGGGACCCCCGTCGGCGAACGCGATGTCGGCGAAGCGTTCTCCGATGAGGCGGTGGGTGGCGGCGTCCGGGTGCAACCCGTCGGGCAGCGGGAGCTCGGCGAAGTCCTTCTCGCCGTAGAGCTCGAGGCCGTCGAGGTAGTGCAGGTTCGGGTCGTCGGCCGAGCGTTGCGCGACGATGCGGGCCAGCTCGTCCCGGATCACTGTCAACGTCAGCTTGCCGGCGGCTCGCTCGTCCGGATCGCCGGTGGCCCGGAACCGCATGGTGCCCGTGGCGATGGAGTCCAGGTCGAACGCCAGCGGGCCGGGAGTGTCCTCCTGGATCGGGCAGTGGATGGCGGAGACGACCAGCAGGGGAGTGGTCGGGTGACCCTCGCGGATCGTGTCCAGAAACCCGTGCACCGCGGGCCCGAACGCGCGCAGCCGCATCAGGTCGGCGTTGACCAGGTTGATGCCGAGCTTGACGCTGATCAGGTCGGCGCGGCTGTCCCGCATCACCCGGGCCGTGAACGGGTCCAGGAGTGCGCCACCGCCGAACCCGAGGTTGACCAGCTCCACGCCGCCGAGGGAGGCGGCGACCGCGGGCCAGATGGTGCTGGGGCTCGCGGCGTTGGAGCCGTGGCTGATCGAACTTCCGTGGTGCAGCCACACCGGACGTGCACGGTCGGCTTCCACAGGCCGGACGGGCGCGTTCGTACGCAGGGCAACGAGTTCGGTGGTCTCGTTGTGGGGAAGCCAGATCTCGACGTTCTTGGTTCGCGCGGGCAGGCCGTCGAAGGCGACGGTGGCGACCGGGCCGGACTGGTGCTCGGCGGCGCCGGTGGCCAGGTCGACGGTGATGGTGTCCCCACCGGTGGCGCCGGCCTGGCCGGCGAGGTCTCCGTCGACCACCATGTCGTAGACGCCGTCCGGGCGAGGCGGTGCACCCGGGTAGACCCGCTTGGTGGGCAGCACGTCCAGCTCGACCGCGGTTGCGTCGGTACGGAAAACCACTCGTACGCCGGACGGCTGGGACTCGGCCATCGCCAACTGCGGGTCGGTGTTCTGGGCGCGGGCCCACGCGAGAAGCCGGTGGGGCAGCAGGCCACGTTCGGTGCGCTCCCACTCCGCGGCACCGCGCAGCAGCTCGGGGCGGAGGGGCGTGGTGGTCCAGTCGTTGTGGTCGGGCATGGTCACGTCGTGGTCACCTCGTGATCGTCGTCCAGTTGCGCAGGAGGGCGTCCAGGGCTTCGAGGAGCCGCTCCCAGGTCTGCTGGCTGTCGGGGGAGCTGTGGTCGAATCCGCCGCCTGCCTCGGTGTCCACGTAGCCGCGGAAGAAGCTCCCCAGCATGCGTACGGCGTGCGTCTGGTCCGGTTCGGTCAGGTCGTAGCCGCGCAGGATGGCGCGGGTGTACTCGGCGTGCCGGACACCCGCACTCGCCGTCGCCGTCTGTGGGTCGAGCCGGTACTGCGCGGCGGCGTAGCGGCCGGGGTGTTCGCGGGCGTAGTCGCGGTAGACGTTCGCCAGCGCTGTCAAGGCGTCCTTGCCGGCCCGGCCGGCCAGCGCCGAGGCCGCCCGGTCGGCCATCTCCTCCAACGCCAGTAGGGCGATCCGCTTCCTCAGGCCGTCGGAGCTGTCCAGGTGCCAGTACAGGCTGGCGACCTTCACGTCGAACCGCCGGGCCAGCGCCGAGACGGTCACCTGGTCGAAGCCCTTCTCGTCCGCCAGCTCGGCTCCTGTCTGAACGAGCCGCTCGGCAGTCAGTCCTGCACGCGCCATGATCACCCCTCCTTCCCGAGAGAGACTACAGTATTCCCTAAAGTGGTTAGGGACGGGGAGGGGCGGGATCGACGGATGCCCCGTTCTGTCCCGGCCCGTCCGGTCGAACCTGACGACGGCCGGGTCAACCGCTCGTTGCGCGGGCCAGGGCGGCCTCGGCGCCGTCCACCATGGCCCGCACCACGTCGGCTGCGGGCTCCAGGTTGTCGATCAGGTCGACGGCCTCGCCGGCCCACACCGGCAGCGGCGGCAGCTCGCCTCGGGCAACCCCGTCCTGGTAGGCCTGGATGGCCGAGGTGTCCGAGGCCAGTTCGGCCTCCCGGCCGCGCCAGCGGTCGAGGTACGGGTGGCCGAGCGTGCGGGCCGCGTACTTCGAGGGCCATCGGGACCCGCGGGCGATGTCGAGGACGCGGCTGCGCTCGGTGTCGTCCCCCCGCCCCTCCACGATCGCCTTCGCGGTCGAAGGGTCGACCAGGGCCTCGAACGTGGCCTGGAAACGGGTGCCGACCAGCGCTCCGGCCGCACCGAGCGTCAACGCCGCGGCGAGCCCGCGCCCGTCGGCGATCCCACCGGCCGCCAGCACGGGCAGCGGTGCCACCAGGTCGGCCACAACGGGCACGAACGTCAGCGTCGACCGCCCGCGCGGAGCCCCGTGTCCGCCGGCCTCGGTGCCCTGCGCCACGATGACGTCGGCGCCCACGTCCACCGCCTGCCGGGCCTCCTCCAGGCCGGTGACCTGGACGATCAGCGTGACGTCTGCCGCGCGGACACGTTCGGCGAACGGGGCAGGGTCGCCGAAGGACAGCATCACCGCGGCCGGCCCGCGTTCCAGCGTCCACTCCATCACGGCGGCGTCCACCGCCCAGGTGAGAAAGCCGACGCTCCACGGCCGGTCGGTGCTGTCCGTGAGGATGGACAGCTCGCGATCCAGCCATTCCAGGTCACCCTGCCCGCCGCCGAGGATCCCCAGCCCGCCGCCCTCAGAGACTGCCGCCGCGAGCGCACCACCGGCCGACCCTCCCATCGGTGCCAGCGCGACCGGGTGCCGAATGCCGAACATCTCCGTGAACACCGTCGACAAAGTCATAGCCGTCATCATCGCCCCGGTCGTACGCCATTGCGTGGGCTGCCCGAGATGTCTGGCATTCGCCCCTGCATTCGCCCAAGCGGTGAGGATTGCGTCGCGGCGGGACAGGCAATACCACTTTCATCATGGCGGTGAAGGTCAGCGTGGTCGTCCCTGTCTTCAACGGCGGGGAACATCTCGACGAGTGCGCGGAGTCCGTGCTCGCGCAGACCATGCCGCGAGGCGACTACGAGGTCGTGTTCGTCGACGACGGCTCCACCGACGAGACGCCGCCACTGCTGGACGCCCTCGCCGGGCGGGAGCAGGCGGCTCGGGTCGTGCATCATCCCCGAAGCGGGGGACCTGGCGGGCCGCGTAACGCCGGCGTGGAGCAGGCGCAGGGGGAGTACGTCTACTTCCTGGACCAGGACGACCGGTTGGCTCCACGTGCCCTGGAACGCATGTACGACATGGCGACGCGGTGCGGCTCCGACATCGTGGTCGGCAAGGTCGTCGGTCACGGCCGCGGGGTGGCGAGGAACACGTTCGCCGCGTCGCGGGACCGCGCGGACATCCTGACCGACCACCTGCTCGGATTCCTCACGCCGCACAAGCTATTCCGCAGAAGCTTCCTGCTCCGGCACGACCTGCGGCTCCCGGAGGGGCCCGCCTGGCTGGAGGACCACCGCTTCGTCGTCGAGGCGTAGTTCAGAGCACGGACCATCAGCGTGCTCGCCGACGACGTGTGCTGTCACTGGCTGAAGCGTCCCGCACGTGCCCACCACTCGGCCCGGCGGTTCGACCCGGTGGCGTACTACCGGGCAGTCCGAGACGTCCTCGACGTCGTGGACGCGCACACCCGGCCGGGTGAGGAACGCGACCAGATGTACGCCCACTGGTATCACGGCAAGATGCTGCGCCTCATGACCTGGCCGGTGTTGTTCGGCCGGCCCGTGCCCTACAGCCGTTACCGTTGGTACCGCGAGATTCGCCGCCTGGCACTGGAAAGGTTCCCCACCTCGATCGACGACTGGTTGCCGGTCTCGATGCGCGTCCGGTCGTGGCTCCTGCCTCGGAACGCCTACGATCTGGGACTGGTTCGTCCGGGCGGACAGATGTGGCTGGGGTCCGCAACGTCGGCTGGGCGGCTCCGCGGAGTTCCCGCCCAGCAAGCCGCCCGCGGACGGCACCCGGACCTTCGACGGCGGCTCCTTTGTCGCCAAGCCCTACTGGACCGGACTCGGCAACCTCAGTGTGCACGTGAGCCGCCGAAGGGAGAGCAACGCGGGCATGCCCTAGAGTGCGGCCATGCCCGACGAAGAGCGAGACGCCTACCTGGACACGGTTCTGATCGGTGGCCGGGAGCCGGTCACCATCGTCGTACGCGACTACGACCCCGCCTGGCCGGACAGGTTCGAGACCCTGCGCGCCCGCATCGTGGACGCGCTCGGGACTCGCGCGCTCGACGTTCAGCACATCGGCAGTACCTCCGTCCCGGGCCTGGCCGCGAAGCCCATCATCGACATCCTGGTGACGGTGGCGCAGGTCGAGGCCGAGGACGACTACGCTCCACCGATGTACGACGCCGGCTTCGCCCTGCGGGTACGCGAGCCGGGCCACCGGATGTTCCGTACGCCCGAACGGAAGGTGCACGTGCACGTCTACGAGCCGGCCGACCAGGCCGTCACCGACTACCTGGATCTGCGCGACTGGCTTCGGTTCGACGACTCCGATCGGACTCTGTACGCAGTGACGAAACGCGACCTCGCGCGACGGGAGTGGACGGACATGAACGCCTACGCCGACGCGAAGTCGGCAGTGATCGCGCAGATCCTCGCCAGGGCACGGGAGTGGCGTTCCTACCGACCGAGCCGAGTCCTGAGCGCCATCCCGAACAGGTTCCTTCACCGCCCCGTGTGTGGGTGGGGTAGGTGAAACGAATCGTCCCACCGGCTGGCGGCGTCGACCATGTGAGTACGACGGCTCAGGAAACTGAAGTTGACGCTGATTCGTCTTGTGGGTAAGGGGTTTCCCGCGCGCATCAGTCGATCTTGTCGGGTAGAATCGAACGCATGAGCGACGGCAGTGGGTTCTTCGGCGACGACTCGGGTGGGGGCCCGGGGTGTCGCCGGGTGCTGCCTGCGGGGTTGGCGGAGATGCTGCCTGGGCCGCGGCTTGCGGTGCTGGTTGCCTCGGTGGACCGGGCTTTGTGTAACGGGTTCGAGCTGGAGGAACTGGTCAGGGCGCGTCGGAAGCTGATCGGCTGGCTTGAGGCCGAGTGCCTGTCCGATGTGAACGAGTTGGCCCACACCGCCCCCGGTATGCCTGAGGAGCCGGCGCAACGCAGTGTCGAGCTGGACTCGATGACCCAGGTCGTCCTGGAGGCTCTGCTGGGGTGGTCCGGTTATCACGCCGACTGGTATCTGACGCTGGCCACCACCCTTCCCCGGCTGCCCCGGGTGCGGGAGGCGTTGGTGTCGGGGCGGTTGGAGTTGGCTGAGGTCCGCATCATCGTGGACCGGGTCACCGACGCCGAACCGCATCTGTGGGGCGGGATCGAGGACGCGATCTTTCCCAAGGTGCTGGAGCTTCGTGGTGGGTTGTTGCGGGCGAAGGTGGAGGCGGAGGTGGTCAAGGCCGACCCCGACGCTGCCGCCAAACGACACCGTGCCGCAAGGTCGGGGCGCAATGTCGCGATCTGGCCTGCCGTCGACGGTGTCGCCGACCTCGCCGTCCGAGGGTTGTCGGCGGACCAGGCCGCGGAGGCGTACGGCTACGTCGACGCCATCGCCCGGGCCGTCAAGTCCAGCGGCGACCCGCGCAGGCTCAGCCAACTGCGTGCGGACGTGGCCTACTCCCTGCTCGCCGGCACCGCCGACATCACCGGCTGCTCCGCACCCAGCCAAGCTGACCAAACGCACGGTCACAGCGACCTGGACCAGACCCCGGTTGACCAGACGGCGCAGGACCAGGCGGCGCAGGACCAGGCGGCTGAGTCGGAGCGGTCCGAGCCGGGGGAGACGGAGCAGGACGGCACAGCGCAGGACGACGCAGCGCAGGACGACGCAGCGCAGGACCACACAGCGCAGCCTTGTGCCGAGCAGGTAAACGGCGAGCAGCAAACGGCCGAGGAGTCGGCCGAGGGCGCGCACTGCGACCAGGACGCGCACTGCGCCGTTCACCGGTTCCCCGACCATGATCTGCACGACAGCTGGTGTGAGTGTGGTGACTGCTCCCCGGCTCAGGTCGCCAGGTGCAGTGTGTGCGGTGCGGCCGCGAACAACGGCGTCCCGGTTCACGACACTGCCGCCCACGACGCAGCAGAGCACGCGGCGGAGCGCGCTGAGGAGAGCACGGCTGAAGGTGACACGGCTGAAGGTGACCCTGCTGCGGGCGTTGCCAACAGCGAGGGTCGCAACACCGGTCGTCCTGCTGCGGGGCAGATCCCGCAGCAGGGCCACCGAGCCGAGGGAACGGACGACCCGCCGGAGCAGCCTGATCCACCCGACCCGCCACCGGACAACTCGACACCACCACCACCGGCCTGGTCTTCCTCGCAGCCGAGCTGGGGGCCGATCCGAACGCGCGCCAAGATCCAGCTGAACATGCCCCTGACCACCCTGATGGGACTGTCCACCCGGCCCGGAGAGCTCGGCGGGTTCGGACCCGTCATCACCGAAGTGGCTGAGCGGCTGGTGGCGAACAACCTCACCAACCCCGAAGCCAGATTCAGCGTCGGTGTCACCCATCCGGTCACCGGACGCTTACTTCATTTGCATCCGATACCGGCGAGGTTCCTGCGCGGACTACAAGCCGAGCTCGTCCATGCCCGCGACCAGCGGTGTGCGTGGACCACGTGCCGCAGGCCGGCGGCGACGTGTCACCTGGACCACAACACCGAGTACGCCGACGGCGGGGAAACCGGCGTGGACAACATCGCACCCCTGTGCCCACGCCACCACAAGGCCAAAACAGAACGCGACTGGAAACTGAAGCAGACCGGGCCCGGCGAACACACCCTCACCGACCCCTTCGGCCGCCAGTACCACAGCGGAGCGCCCTCACTCACCGACCCTGCGCCACCCGAACCGGTATCTGCCACCGCCGGAACCCAGTCGGCTGACGACCTACCGCCGTTCTGAGTACGTCAAGGCAGCCTTGCGCGTGGATCAGCCGGGGGTGATGCGCAGCAGGATGCGCGTGCCGCCCTTCTTGCGGAAGCGCTCCAGGGCCATGGCCAGGCGGAACTGCATGCGGTACTTCGCACGGAACGCCGCCATGACCCGCTCGGTGACGGCAGGGTCGGTGACGACCTCCGCGACGCCGGACACCGACGGCGCGCCCTCGCCGACCCGGCCCAACCGGGTGCAGGGTCGCATGGTGACCCGCGGGTCCCGGCGGACGCGCCGGACCTTGCCGGTGCTCTCGCCCGTGGTCACGTACAACGCGTCGCCGTCACGGACGATCCACACCGTCGTAGCCACCGGCTCGCCGGAGTGGCGGAACGTCGACAGGGAGACGAACGGCTCGTGGTCGAGGAGGGCAAGGCTCGTAGCGTCGGTCACGGTCAGACCGTAACGGCGCGCGGCTTCCCCCGGCAGCACCACGGCACGACCCCGGCGGAAGAGTGCGGGATGTCGCTCCCGAGCATCAGCGCTTGACGACGCGAAGGTACTCCCGCCGGTCGAGCGGGTTGTGGTCGGTACGGGGACGAGTGGGTGCCGGCCCGCGCACCGGCTGGTAGCGCTCGAACGCCGAGTCCAGCATCCCCTCACCGCGGGTCAGCCCCGGCAGCTGCTGCTGCAGCTCGTGCACTCGTGCGGCCGGAATCCCGCCCTCCACGACCGCACCAGAACCCTTCACCTGCTGGGATTCCGGCACCCCGCCGAGGCGCACCAACGCAGGCACCACCGCCGCCAACGTGTCCGCCGGGCATTCCAGGTGGAAGCGGTGCGCCGGCTCCAGCACCATGGTCCCGGCCTGCCGCAGCGCTGCCATCAGCACCAGGGGAGTGAGGTAACGGAAGTCGCCGGCGGTGCTCGACATGCTCTTGTCGAACGTGCCGTGGGAGTGACTCTGCCGGGCGTAGTAGCCCGAGTGGGTCATGTACACCGCGATGTCACCGACCTCCCACCCGAACAGCCCCTGACGCAAGGTCTGCTTGACAGTCTCCTCAACGGCGGTGAAGAAGGCCGGTGGCATCGATCCCAGCTCGACGTCCAGCCCGAACGAGACTCCGGAGCCCGGCGGCGACGGCTCCACCCGCAGGCCGACGGTGGCGAAGTAGGGGTTGGGGTCGGTGCCGATCAGGTCGAACGCCGCGCCCTTGCCGAGCGGGCGCTCGACACAGATCACCGACGTCCGCGCGAACTCCACCTCGATCCCGTACTCCTCGGCCAGCGTGGTCGCGACGACCTCCTTCTGCACCTCGCCGTACAGCGAGACGTAGATCTCCTGGCGTACGTCGTCCTGGCGCAGGTTGATCAGCGGGTCCTGCTCGGCCAGCTGGGTGAGCGCGAGATGAAGGGCACCCTTGTCGGACGGCCGCACGGGGAGAACCACCGTCTCCAGCGTCGGCGGGGCGAAGTGATGGGCGGACCCGCCAGGTCGGGGCACGCCGATGGTGTCGCCGATCCGGACGTCCGCGAGGCCGGTCAGCCTGCCGATCTGGCCGGCGCTGACCGCCGGGCGGGTGGGGGCCGCACCGTTGTCGAAGACCTGGATCCCGGTGACCTTGCTCCCGGTGCCGTTCGTGCTGAGCGTCCCACTCGTCCCGTTCACACCGTCGGCACCGTCTGCACCGGGCACGCGGTCCCGCAGGCGCACGGTGCCGTCGAACATCCGTACGTAGGCGATCTTCTCCCCGCCCGGACCGCGGTCGACCTTGAAGACGGTGCCGGACGGCGGCGCGTCCGGATCTCCGTCGGCGGTGGGAAGGAAATCCCGGATTCCCGCCACCAGGGCGTTGATCCCCGCGCCGGTGATCGCCGAGCCCGCGAACACCGGGTGCACCCGCGCCCGCGCGGTCCGGGCCGCCAGCTCGTGTCGCACCCGCCCGTCGGTGAGGACGTCGCCGTCGCTGTCGACGTAGGCGGCGAGGAACGTGTCGTCGGCGTCGGCGAGCACCTCGGCCGCGACGGTGGCGAACGCCGCGTCGCCGTGCTCGTACGGCACGAACCCGGCGTGTGGGGTGCCCTCGTCGTACGTCCGGCCCATCGCCACCACGGCGGGGGTGAGCTTCTCGGCGATCTCGGCGTACACCCGATCGGCGTCCGCGCCGCGACGGTCGATCTTGTTCACGAAGAGCAGGGTCGGGATGCGCAGGCGGCGCAGGGTGCGCATCAGCACCCGCGTCTGGGCCTGCACTCCCTCGACGGCCGACACCACCAGCACCGCGCCGTCGAGTACGTTCAGCACCCGCTCGACCTCGGCGATGAAGTCCGGGTGGCCGGGGGTGTCGATCAGGTTGACCGTCACGCCGTCGAGCACGAACGAGACCACCGCGGACTTGATCGTGATGCCGCGGCGGCGTTCGAGATCGAGGGAGTCGGTCTGGGTGTTGCCGGCGTCGACGCTGCCGATCTCGTCGATCACCCCGGCGGCGTGCAGCAGCCGCTCGGTCAGGCTCGTCTTACCGGCGTCGACGTGTGCGAGGATCCCCAGATTGAGCAGTTTCACGAGGCGTCATGTCCTTGGAGTAGATAGCGATCTTCCGCTGGGAGGACATGAGCGCTGGACGCATCGGGGGCTCGCCCTTCTGTTGGCTGGACTGTCGTTGGCTCGAGTGCCGGTCGGCGTGAGTGAAACAGACCGGCGACGGTGGCGGCAACCGGTTTGTCGGGGAGATCCCCAACCGGGCGGCGGGCATCGGGCTCACCGGGTGGCGGGGGAGGTCACAGCTCGCGGGACCAGTGCTGTCCCACGAGGTCGTGACCGAAGCTGTGGTGGGGTTCCTCGCTGTCCAGCCGGAAGCCGGCACGCTCGTAGATCCGGCGGGCGGAGGTGAGAACGTCGTTGGTCCACAGGGTGATCCGCCGGTAGCCCGCCCGGCCGGCGAACCGCAGGCACTCCTCGACGAGTCGCGCACCGACGCCCATGCCCCGTGCGGACGGCTCGACCAGGAGCAGCCGGAGTTTCGCGGTCGTCTCGTCCTCGGCCACGCAGAAGATGCACCCGACCGGCTTGCCGTCGACCTCGGCGATCCACGCGGCCTCGCGTCGCCGGTCGCTGCCGGCGCCGGTGGACGTGTCGGCTGTCGCGGCAAAGTCGGCGACGATCCTCGCGACCAACCCCTCGAACCGGGTGTCCCAGCCGTACTCCGCGGCGTAGAGCGCGCCGTGGCGGGCCACGACCCACCCGAGGTCGCCTGGCTCGGGCGGGCGCAGGACGAAGCCCGGGCGCCTGGAAGAGCCGGAGTCGCCCAGCGTCTGGCGGATGGTGTCCATCGCGGCCAGCATGCGCCGGCCGTCGGGGCCGGCGAGCGGAGCCAGCAACCGTTCCACGGCCGCCACCTGCGCGGCATCGAGGGCGGCGAACGCGGCCGCTCCCTCCTCGGTCAGGCGGACGACCTGCCGTCGCCCGTCCGTGGCGGACTGGTCACGCGTCACCAGCCCGGCGCCCTCGAAGCGCCGCAGGATGCGGCTGAGGTAGCCCGCGTCGAGGTCGAGGAGCCGGCGCAACGTGGTGACGTCCATCGGGCCGGGTCGTTCCTCGTCGGAATGGGCCAGCTCGTACAGCACGCGCGCCTCGGTGAGCGTGTGCGGCGTGCCGGCCAGTCCGGCCTGCAGGACGCCGATGACCTTGGTGTAGAAGCGGTTGAACGTACGCACCTGCGCCACCTGCGCGGGCTCGACGGCCATGGTCGTTCTCCCTTCGCGACGGACGGGCCTCCCGACGGTCCTCGCAAGGTTAGTTGACCACGGCCACGATGTCATTGACGTCGTCAAATAACCGGCTCCGTGCCAGTCAACCGTGGGGGCCTAGGGTGGAGCGATGGGGCCGTTACACGCGATCGGTCTGGTGCTTCACCCCGAACGCGACGCCAAACGGGCGATCGACGCCGTGGTCGAGTGGGCGCGAAGCCGAGACGTCACCGTGCTCGGGCTGCCCGAGGAGGTGGACCGGCTGGTCTGCGACGCGGTGGCCGTTCCGCCGCACGAGCTCGTCGAACGTGCCGACCTGCTGATCAGCCTCGGCGGCGACGGCACGATGCTGCGCAGCATGCGCCTGGTCGCCGGCCACGCCACCCCGGTGCTCGGCGTCAACCTGGGACGCCTCGGCTTCCTCGCCGAGATCGACGTCACGGGCCTGCCGACGGCGTTGTCCGACATCGAGGCCGGCCACTACTCGGTCGAGCCGCGGATGGCGTTGCGCTCGGTGGTCCCGGACGGGCCATGCCTGCCGGACCCCAAGCCGGTGCTGGCGTTCAACGACATCGCGCTGGTCCGCATCCCCGGCCAGGCCATGGCCGCCATCGCCATCTTGGTGCAGGGACAGGAGTTCGTACGCTACGCGGCCGACGCGGTGCTGGCGTCCACCCCGACCGGGTCGACGGCGTACAGCTTCTCCGCGGGCGGCCCGATCGTCTCGCCCACCGTCGACGCGGTACTGGTCGTGGCCGCCTCGGCGCACTCGACGTTCGACCGGGCGCTGGTGCTGGCCGCCGACGAGTACCCGTCGCTGCAGGTGCTGCCGGTGTCCGGGCGGCTGGCCGTGGAGGTCGACGGCCGGGTCGAGGCGTACGTCGGTCCCGGCGTACGCCTCGACGTCACACCGGTACGGGCCGCGGCGCTGGTGGTGCGGTTCGGGCGGACGACGTTCTACGAACGGGCCCGGCGCAAGCTCCGGGTCACCGGCAGCCTCGAGGTCGAGGAGCCTGGCGGCGCGCGCCGGTGAGCGGTTGCTCTGCCTGTTTGCCCGTTGCCGGAAGGTGACACAACGGCGCCGGATGTTTGACCCTGTCGAAGGCGCCCGGATAGCTTCCCAGGAAGCCCCTTCCCCAACTTCGGCGATGATGCCGAGGCCCGTCGCCCGCTCCCTGCGTGGAGGAGACCTTCCATGGACCCGTCGTGTCTGCGACACCGCCTCACTGACGAAGAACGCCGTACGTTCGAGGAAACCGGCATCCTGCAGATAGAGAACGCGCTGTCCCCCGACCACCTCGCCGAGCTGACGCAGACGACCGACCGGCTGCACGCCCAGGAGTCGGCGGCCGGGCGGGCCAAGCCCGACGCGGCGATGTTCTACCCGAACTTCGTTCCGGTGTCGCCGCTCTACACCGACCTCGTCGACTACGACCGGATCCTGCCGAAGGTGTGGGGGATCCTCGGCTGGAACATCTACCTCTACCACGCGCACCTCATCGTCACCCCGCCTTCGGGTCAGCAGCGCACGGACAAGACGTTCGGCTGGCACCAGGACTCCGGCCGGGTCAACTTCGACATGGAGGAGAGCCCGCGGCCGCGGCTTTCCATCAAGGTCGCCTACTTCCTCTCCGACACCAGCGAGGAGGGACGCGGCAACTTCTGGGTGGTGCCGGGCAGTCACCGCAGGGACCGGATCGAGGTTCCGGACGGCAAGGGGCAGCCGGAGGGTGCGGTGCCGGTGCTCGCCAAGCCGGGTACGGCGGTGTTCTTCGACCGGCGGCTGTGGCACGCGGCCAGCCCCAACTGGTCCGACGTCACCCGCAAGGTGTTGTTCTACGGCTACGGCTACCGCTGGATCCGTACCAAGGACGACATGACCGTGAGCGACCTGTGGCCGAGTAGCGACCCGATCCGCCGGCAGCTGCTCGGGCATGCCCTCAACGCCAACGGCCACTACTCGCCGACCGACGAGGACGTTCCGCTGCGCGTCTGGCTGAAGGAGCACAGCCCGCAGGACGTGCGCTGACCGGCTGACCGGTCCGGGTACGGCGTAGGGCGCACCACGGTCGCGGCTGCCCACCGCACAGGCATGTGTTCGGTTCTCACTGCTCGGGGAAGGGCGGACGGGACATGCGGTGGACGGCGTGGGCAGCACGGCCGGGTGCGAACAGGGCGGCGTGGCGGACCCGATGGTCCCGGCGCGTCCTCGGCTCGGTCCTGGCGGCCGCGGTGGTGGCGGCCGCCGCGGCCCCGGCGGCGGTGGCCGGCACGAGCCCATCGGCAGCCGCGCCGACCGCGCGGGCGGCCGGAGCCGAAGGTGCGCCGATCGCGAACCCCGCGGCGGTTTCCGGCGTCGAGCAGGTGATCGGCGGCTTCGAGTCCGCCGACGAGGGATGGCACCTGGGTCTCGGCGCGGAGTTCCCCGGCGCGAAGGGGAGCTTCGACTTCGACGGGACCGACCACCAGGAGGGCCTGCGGTCCGGCGTACTCACCGGTGACTTCGCAGGCGGCGGCAACTACGTCGACATCTCCCGTGCGGTCGACCTGGACGCCACCGCGCTGCACCTGTGGGCGCGTTCCACCGACCTGTCCGGCATCGTCCTTCGCGTCTTCGACAGCACCGGGCAGGCACATCAGCAGCGCCTGAAGCTGACCGCGGACGGCTCCTGGCAGCAGCTGACCGCGGCACGCTTCGACGGGGGCGACAACTACTCCCACTTCGGCGGCGCCGACGACGGCACCTGGCACGGTCCGGCCACCAAGGTGGCACTGATCCTGGACAAGGGCCTGCTCACCGGCGGGCAGAAGACCGGCATCGTGCACCTCGACGGCGTGACGATGACGGTCACCCCGCCCGACCTGGCGTTCGAGCAGACCCAGCCCGGAAACATCTTCGTGGGAACGCAACCCGCACGCACTTCCGTTCGCACCAAAGGTGACGTGGTGGGCTGGTCGGTGTACGACCTCGACGGCACCCAGGTGGGTCAGGGCCGCGCGGACGTGACCGACGGCGCCGCCGACCTGACGCTGCCGCTCACCACGCCGGGCTACTACCGGTTGACGGTGACCGCAAACCTCGACGGTGCCGTCCTCGCCACCCGCGACACGACGATGGCGAGGTTGACCGCGTTCGACGTCGGCGCGGTGGCGGACTCGCCGTTCGGCATGGCCGCCCACCTGTCTGGTACGGAGAACCTCGGGGTGGCGGACCTGATGGGCAAGGCAGGCGCCAAGAACCTTCGCGAGGACGCGTTCTGGAGTTCGATCGAGACCACGAAGGGCAGCTACGAGTTCGGCCGCTACGACCCGCTGGTGTCCGCGGTGGACAAGGCCGGCATGCGCTGGCTGCCGATCGCGGCGTACATCAACCCCTTCTACGACAACAACGCCACGCCCTACACCGACGAGGGCCGCGCCGGGTTCGCGCGGTACGCCGCGGCGACGACCGCGCACTACGACGACAGGGTGAAGTGGCTGGAGGTCTACAACGAGTTCAACATCGGCTTCGGCGACGCCGGTGACGGTCCGGCCGACAGCCTTCCGCAGTCCTACTTCCCGCTGCTCAAGGCGACCTACGAACAGGTGAAGGCCCGTACGCCCGACGTGACGGTGGCCGGAGCGGTCACCGCGGGTGTCCCGCTGGACTGGCTGGAGGCAGTCTTCAAGCTGGGCGGCCTGCGCTACATGGACGTCGTGTCGGTGCACCCCTATGTCTACCCGTCCGAGCCGGAGCAGGCCGCCAGGAGCCTGGAGGACCTGGACGCGCTCATCCGGCGCTACAACGGCGGGAAGCCCAAGCCCATCTGGATCACCGAACAGGGCTGGCCGACCCACGACGCGGGCAACGGCGTGAGCGAACAGACCCAGGCCGCCTACGTCGTCCGGGCGCACGTGGTGGCGTTCGCCCACGGCGTCCAGCGCTACTTCTGGTACGACGTGATGAACGACGGGCTCGACCCCGCCTACAACGAGCACAACTTCGGTCTGCTGCACAACACCGCGGACCCCGCTGGTCGGTGGACACCCAAGCCTGGCTACGTGTCGTACGCGGCGATGACCCGGCAGTTGACCGGCGCGCGGTACGTCAGGTCGGAGGACGTCGGCGGCGGCGTCTCCAGCTACGTCTTCGACGGCGCCGACGGACCGCTGCGCGTGCTGTGGTCGAGTACGCCGTCGGTGGTCGACGTCATCACCGACCACCCGGTGGCCGTGACCGACCTGACCGGCGCCACCCGCACCTACCACCCACAGGCGGGGCGGGTGCAGCTGTCACTGTCCGGCGACCCGCTCTACGTCGCGGGCGATGTCAAGATCGCCTTGACGAGTAGGTACGGATTGACATCCGACCACGACGGCCAGGCGGTGCTCGGCGACCCGATTCCGCTGACCCTGACCGTGGACACCACCAAGCCGCCGAGGGCCGCGGTGCGCGGCACCTTCGAGATCGCGGGTACGTCGGTGCCGGTGTCGGTCCCGGCGGGTACGAAGGCCACGATCCCGGTACGCGTGCCCGCGGCGAGCCTGGCCGGCCCCCGGGTGCTGATCGGCGAGGTCGTGGTGCGTGGTCAGCCCGTCGCCCGGCTACAGACGCGAGTCGACGTGGTGCATCCGTTCCAGCTGAAGTTCGCACACGTCCTGCGAGGCGGCGAGGACGTGCTCTCGGTGCGGGTCACCAACCGCGCCGACCGCGACCTGCCGGTGAGCAGGCTGGCCTGGACGATCGGTGACCGGTCCGGAACCCTCGATCTGGCCTCGCCGGTCCCCGCGCACGCCACCCGGACGGCCGAGCTCCCACTGGGCGACCTCGCCAGGGGCCAGACCTACCCGCTGCAGCTACGGCTCAGCTCGCCCGGCCTCACCGACGCGGTGACCGCCGGCCGGCTCGTCCTGCCACCGGCCGACCAGCTGCGAACCCTGGTGGAGAAGCCGGTCACAGTGGACGGAACGCTCGACGACCTGAGCGGCGTACCCCCGATCGACCTCGCCCGCGACGGCGTCGTCCAGATCCCGAACTACGGCGGCGCGGACGACCTGAGTGGCTCGGTGTGGTGGACCTGGGACGCTGGCCACCTGTACCTGTCGGCGAAGGTGCACGACGACGTCCAGGCCCAGCCGGAGACCGGCGAACGCATCTGGGCCGGTGACGGCTTCCAGTTCAGTGTCGCCGCCGGGATGCCGGGGGAGAGCGCACGCTGGGACGAGTACGGCGTGGCGCTGACCCCGGCTGGGCCGCGGATGTGGCGCTGGCTGGCCGCCCAGGGACAACCGGGCGAGGTCACCGGTGTGGACGTCGCGGTGGCCCGGGACGAGGCGAAGAAGGAGACCACCTACGAGGTCGCGCTGCCCTGGTCGAGCCTCGCACCGCTCCAGCCGGACGACCGGCTGGTGAGTCTGTCGTTCCTCGTCAACGACAACGACGGCGCGGGCCGCGAAGGCTGGATCGAGTGGGGCTCCGGGATCGGCGGGGAGAAGAACTCCGCGCTGTTCCGGCCGATCAGGCTCGGCGACGGCTGAGCCGTTGGTCGGTCGGGGCCGCCGCGGGATGTCCGAACCGTGGCGTTCGGGCGGCCCGTCGTACCCCCGTGCGCGGCCCCGGACGACCGCCGGGGTGAGGATGGGGGTTGGACCGCGAACTGCTGAGGAGACACCATGACCGCAGCACTCGTCGTGATCAGCGGCGCTGACCACTGGACGTTGAAGGACGGTACCCGCCATCCCACCGGATACTGGGCGGAGGAACTGGTCGTGCCGCACCGGACGTTTCGGGCGGCCGGGCTCGACGTCACCCTCGCCACGCCCGGCGGGGTGATCCCCACGGTGGACCGCTTGAGTCTCACCCCGGAGGCCAACGGCGGCGAGGACGGCGCGGACGCGATGGTGGCCTACCTCGCGACCATCCAGGACGAACTCAGCCATCCGGCCAGGCTGGAGGATGTCGACCCGGACGCCTACGACCTGGTCTTCTACCCCGGCGGGCACGGCCCGATGGAGGATCTCGCCACCAACGTCACGTCCGGGCACCTGCTGACCAGGGTGCTGGACAGCGGCGCCCCGCTCGGCGTCCTGTGCCACGCACCGGCCGCCCTGCTGGCCGCACGCAGGCCGGACGGCAGCTGGCCGTTCGCCGGCTACCGCCTCACCAGCTTCACCGACGCCGAGGAGGCCATGGTCGGGCTGGCGGAAAAGGCACCGTGGCTGCTGCAGGACCGCCTGGTGGAGCAGGGCGCGCGGTTCGTGGGCGCGCCGCCGTTCGCTCCGCACACGGTCGTGGACCGCAACCTCTACACCGGCCAGAACCCCTCGTCGTCCGCCGAGCTCGCCGAGGAGCTGATGCAGGCCGTCCGCGTCCACCGCTAGGACGAGGCCACGGGCCGGGCGTCCCACTGCGGGACCCGGGCCGGCTCACGGGCACTAACGTGAGGGCGCATGCGGATATGTGTGTTCTGCGGCTCCTCGCCGGGGCGCGAGGAGATCTACGGCCGGGCCGCGGCCGACCTGGCCGTCCTCCTTGCCCACAAGGGCATCGGCCTGGTCTACGGCGGCGGGAATGTCGGCCTGATGGGGATCGCGGCCGATGCCGCCCTGGCCGCGGGCGGTGAGGTGATCGGCGTGATCCCCGGTCACCTGGTCGACCGCGAGGTGTCGCACGACGGGCTGACCCGGCTGGAGATCGTCGACACCATGCACGAACGCAAGGCGCGGATGGCCGAGCTGTCCGACGCGTTCGTGGCGCTGCCCGGCGCCGCGGGCACGCTGGACGAGCTGTTCGAGATCTGGACGTGGTCCCAGCTCGGCCTGCACGACAAGCCGATCGGCCTGCTGGACGTCGCGGGCTACTACCAGCCGATGCTCACCTTCCTCGACCACATGGTGGCCGAGGAGTTCCTGCGGCCGGCCTACCGTGAACAGCTGGTCGTGGAGACCGACCCGCGCGTGCTGGTGGACCGGCTGACCAACGCCTGACCGTCAACGGCGGGCGTACACGAACAGCTGCGTCTCCGGGTCGGCTTCCGTACTCGCCGGTGCGTACGTGTGGTCGCGCACCTGCAGCACCTTGAACCCGGCGTCCTCCACCACCGCACACCCGAAGCCCCGCGTCGGCCAGCTGCCGGGCGGTGGGGCGTCCGGTGCCGCAGCCCACGTCGAGCACCCGCGCGCCGGGCTCGAGCCGGGCGGCCAGCCAGTCACCCGCCTCCCGTTGGCACTCCTTGTGCGGGAACACCTCGTCGTAGTGCGGGCCGATCAGGTCGAACGCACGCGCCTGCGCGGTTGCGCGATCCGTACGTGCCGCCGGTGCCGGGCCGCCGTCCGGCGGCGGGGGAGTCACGGTCATGGCTCCGATCCAACCACGGGGTACCGCCGGGGTCGTACTCACTTCGCGAGCGTGTTGCGGCGTGCGCTCCTTTCGCGCATCACCGAAGCGGGGGCAACGCGGGGTGCCGATCTTGGCAGCATGTCGGCCGGGTTTGCCCAACGGGCACACGCGTGGTTGACGTCGATGGCCGCGATCGATCCACTTGCACAGGGCAGTTCGCCGGTCACGCACCTCGTGACCGAACCCAGGCAACGAAGCCGGGCAGCGACCGTACGGACATCGACCACGACACCGCGCGGAGGTGGGGGCGACGGCGACCCAGATCCGAACCGACCGGCCCGGCACCGTGCGTGCGGGCCGGCCACGGCTCACCCGTTCGGTGTGGGCGCAGATGTGGCGCGAACGCTGGATGTACCTCTTCATCCTTCCGGGCTTCCTGTACTTCGTCGTCTTCCGGTACCTTCCCCTGCTGGGCAACGTCGCGGCGTTCCAGGACTACTCGCCCTATCTCGGGTTCAGCGGCAGCGCCTGGGTCGGCCTGACGAACTTCGTCAACCTGTTCACCGATCCCGACGTGGCCATCGCGTTGAAGAACACGTTGGTGATCAGCCTGCTGCAGATCGTCTTCGCGTTCCCGGCGCCGATCCTGCTGGCGCTGTTGCTGAACAGCATCATGAGCGGGCGGGTCCGCCGCTTCGTGCAGTCGGTGGTCTACCTGCCGCACTTCATCGGCTGGGTCATCCTGATCTCCTTGTGGCAGGAGATTCTCGGCGGTGCGGGACTTGTCAACCAGCTCTTGCAGAGCTTCGGCGCGGGACCGATCGACTGGATGTCGAACCCGGAGACGTTCAAGCTGCTGGTGGTGGCCCAGGTGATCTGGAAGGAGATCGGCTGGGGAACCATCATCTTCCTGGCCGCGATCACCCAGATCGATCCGCAGTTGTACGAGGCGGCGGTGGTCGACGGCGCCAATGCGTGGCGGCGCATCTGGCACGTCACCCTGCCCGGCATCGTCAACGTCATCGTCCTGCTGCTGATCCTGCGCCTGGGCAGCGTGCTGACCGTCGGGTTCGAGCAGATCCTGCTGCAACAGCCCGCGGTGGGCGCCGACGCCGCACAGGTGCTGGACACGTTCGTCTACTACCGCGGCGTCCTCGGTGGCGACTGGGGGCTTTCCACCACGGTCGGTCTGGTCAAGGGGCTCATCGGCACCGTCCTGGTGATCGGAGCGAACCGGTTGGCCAAGCGGGCCGGAACGGGAGGGGTGTTCTAGATGGCGTCGGCGAGGGTGCGCCCGCCCTGGATGGAGAAACCGTCGGCGGCGACCCAGACGGCGAAGACGGTCGTCCTCGTCCTGTTGACGGTTGTGATGCTGGCGCCGTTCGTGTACGTGATCGCGGTGAGCTTCTCCTCACCGCAGGACGTGCGCGAGGGCGGGCTGATCCTGTTCCCGGCCAACCCCACGCTGGCCGCGTACCGGGCGGTGCTCGGTGGCAGCAGCGTCGTCGGCCGGTCGTTGCTGGTGAGCCTCGGCGTGACGTTCGTGGGAACCACGCTCAGCATGGCGATGACGGTACTGATGGCGTACGGCCTGAGCAGGACCCGGGAGGTGCCGGGCAGCAGGTTCGTGCTCATCCTGGTCCTCGGCACGCTGCTGTTCGGCGCCGGCATCATCCCGAACTTCCTGCTGGTGAAGCAGCTCGGCCTGCTGGACACCTACGCGTCGCTGATCCTGCCCGGCGTGATCAACGCGTTCAACCTGGTGGTGATCCGCAACTTCTTCATGGAGATTCCGACGGAGCTGTACGACTCCGCCCGCATGGACGGTGCCAACGAGCTCCAGATCCTGGTGCGGATCGTGCTGCCGCTGTCCAAGGCCGTGATCGCGGTGATCGCGTTGTTCTACGCCGTGGCGTACTGGAACGAGTTCTTCAACGCCCTCCTCTACCTCAACGACACCGCCAAGTGGCCGGTCCAGCTGGTGCTGCGGCAGTTCGTCCTGGAGGGCTCGCCGCTGGCCGACGCCGTACGCCAGCAGGCGAACGCGCACCCACCGCCGGCGCAGACCGTGCAGATGGCGATCGTGGTGCTGGCCACCGCGCCGATCCTGGTGGTCTACCCGTTCGTGCAGAAGTACTTCACCAAGGGCGTGCTGACCGGCGCCGTCAAGGGCTGAGGGAGGCCGCGCATGCGAGAGCTGAGGGAGGGGCTGAGCCGGCGGCGGTTCCTGGCCGCGGCGGGACTGGGTGCCGCGGGGCTGGGCGCCGCGGGTGCTCTGGCGGGGTGTTCGGGCGAGGCGGCCGGCAGCTTTCGGCACAGCCATCCGCTGCGGTTGCCGCGGGAGGCGCCACAGCCGACGGTGGAGGGTGCCGTCCCGAGCGGGGTCGACGGCGTGCCCACGGCCTACCGCCGGTTCGTCTCCCCGCCGTACCGCTCGGTGCACACCACGCCCGGAAGCGGCGGCCCGGTCACGACGTTCCAGATCCTCTACGGCCCACCGCCCACGCCGCTGGAGCACAACCCGTGGTGGCAGGAGCTGAACCGCCGCCTCGGCGTGGAGATCAGGCCCACCCTGGTGCCGGATGCCAGTCTCGGCGACAAGCTGCAGACCACGATCGCCAGTGGTCAGCTGCCCGACCTCACCTACGTCCACCTCGGGCTGGCACCGGCCGCGCTGCGGGTGATCCGCCAGGGCGCGTTCACCGACCTCACGCCCTACATCGGCGGCGACGCGGTGAAGGAGTTCCCCAACCTCGCCCGGCTCCCGTCGTACATGTGGCGCAACTCCTCCATCGAGGGCGGCATCTACGGCGTGCCGCGGGTGATCCCGATCGTCAACGGCCGGATCGGGTTGTACCGCAGGGACTGGGCGCGCAAGCTCGGCTACCCCGACCCGCCGGCCGACGCAGACCAGGTGCTCGAACTGTTCACCGCGTTCGCCAAGGGCGACCCGGACGGCAACTCCCGGGTGCAGACGTGGGGTTTCGGCAACGTCGACACCACGCTCGTGCAGCAGATGTTCGGTGTGCCGAACGTGTGGCGGAAGGAATCGAACGGCCGGCTGGTCAACTCCATCGAGACCGACGAGTTCGAGGAGGCGCTGCGTTTCCTGTCGAGGATGTGGAAGGCCGGCGTGTACCATCCCGACGCACCGAACATGCAGTTCCAGAAGGTGCAGGACCTGTTCATGTCCGGGCGCACGGGATACTTCGCGCAGGGCTACATCCCGATGTTCGGCCGCACCGGCACCCGCGGCAGCCTGCGCAGGAACCAACCGCACGCCGACGCGTACCCGCTGATCCCGCCGGGCCACGACGGCGGAAAGCCGCGGATCTTCCAGGGCCCGGGCTACTTCGGTTTCATGGCGATCCCGTCGAAGGTGGGCGAGAACACCGAACGCGCCAAGGAGTTGTTGCGGGTCCTGGACTACTACGCCGCGCCGTTCGGCAGCGAGGAGTACGTCTTCATGACGTACGGCATCGAGGGTCGGCAGTTCCGCTACGACGGCCGGGGCAACCCGGTGAGCGTTGACGACGACCGGGTGGCCAACTGGAGCACGCTCAGCTACATGTGCCAGACGATGGAGAACGCGTTCTACTACCCGGGCGCGGCCGAGGACGCGGTCCTCGCGCAGGACGTGCTGAAGAAGGCGGTCCGGATGTCGGTGCCCGACCCGACGCTCGGCCTGGTCTCCAACCTCGCGATCAGCCGGGGCGCCGCGCTGACGCAGTACAACTCCGACCGGCAGACCGGGATCGTCACCGGCCGGGAGCCGTTGCGGTCGCTGGCGGAGTGGCGGAAGGGCTGGCGCGAGCGCGGCGGCGACCAGATCCGCAGCGAGTACGAGGAGGCGCTGGCCCGGGTGCGCGGCTGAGCCCGTCAGCCTGTCAACCCCCGCTTGCCGGAGGAGGGGCGGTGGGGATGGCGCCCTCCGCGTACAGCCGGTGCGCCCGCGGGGAGTTGGGCTTGGCGAGCCGGAGCGCCGATCATCGCCACCAACGGTACGAACAGGATCCCGATCATGGCCGCCACCAGCACGGCGCCCACCGAGCGGCGGGCCTCGGCGGTCCAGTACACGTCCTCCAGGTAGAGCCACAGCGCGAACTCGTCCAGCGTGAGCGCGGCGCCGGCGGCGAAGATCACCGCCTCCACCTGCTGGGCGGGCGGGCCCGGCCGGTAGGCGAACTCCGCGGTGGCGGCCCGGATGAGCCGGGTCACCACGAACGTGACGAGGAAAGAGACCGGCATCCAGAGCGCCGTCTCGCGCCCGCCGAGCGTCAGCCTGAGGTCCGCTTCCCCCACCCCGCACCAGCCGCGATCATGGGTCGCCGCCTCGCGCCCAGGTTATTGCCGCGGTCGGAGTGCCGTCGCGCCTTGCGTGGCAGTGGAGGTCGCTGGAAACTGAACCCATTGCCGTCCGACACTTTTCGCGGCGGCCCCGACGCCGGCCCGGGCAGGAGGTGCTCATGACCGAACGACTGCCGGTCAACGTCGTCGCCGCGATGGACGGTGTGCTCCGGCAGACCGCCGCCTCGGCGGTGCTGTGGGACTTCCCCGGCGGCGTCGTCGTGCAGCACGACCTCGCCCGCACCGGACACGACGACCTGCTGCACCGCCTGGTCTACGACGTCGGGGGAGTGGTGGAGGACACCGGCGTGCCGCTCGACCACGCCTGCCTGAGCTGCGCCCTGCGCGAGGACGTCGTACCCACCGTGGTGCGGCTCGCGCGCAGCGGACGCTGGGACCGCATCGTGGTGTCCCTGCCGGTCACCGCCGAGCCCGGTTTGGTGCGCGATGCCCTGCGCGGGTCCGTTGTCGGCGGAAGCCAGGTTGCCGACCTCGTGACGTTCGCCGGGGTCCTGACAGTGGTCGACCTCGCCCGGCTGGTCGACGACCTGTTCGGTGACGACCTGTTGGCCGAACGTGGCATCGCGCTGACCCACGACGACCGGCGCGCGGTGGGCGAGGCGCTGGCGCACCAGATCGAGTCCGCCGACGTGGTGGCCACCCGCACCGACCGGGTGCCCGACGCCCGCGAGCTCGCCGTGCTCCGCCACCTCGCCGCGCCCAGCGCGGTGTGCGCCGACCTGCACAACCTCGACCTGGCCCGCACCCTCGACCGCCCGGCACGCGGCTGCGGCCCCCAGCGCGGCGACTACCGCCGGGCCGCGCACTCCGGCGCCGCCGACACCCACGGCGTGTGGACGCTGGAACTCACCTCGTGGCGCCCGGTCCACCCCGCGCGGCTGCACGACCGGATCGGCGAGCTCGCCGGCGGGCGGCAGCGCAGCCGCGGGTGGTTCTGGCTGCCGACCCGTCCGCACGCGGTGTGCGGGTGGGACAACGCCGGCGGCCAGCTCAGCATCGGCACGGTCGGCCGCTGGGAGGCCGGCGACCGGCAGACCCGGATCCTGGTCACCGGGATCGAGGACGTCCAGGAGCGGGTGCGTGCCGCCTTCGACGCCGTGCTGATGACCGACTCCGAGCTCGCCCGGGGGCTCGACCACTGGGAGCGGCACGACGACGGCTTCTCCCCGTGGCTCGGCGACGACGACCGCGCCGCCTGAGCCCGGTCAGTTGGGTGCGGCCAGGGAGAGGGCGAAGTCGTCCTGCGGGTCGGTCCACCACGCCTCGAGCGTGAACCCGGCCTCGGCGAGGTCGCGCTCCACGACCTCGCGGCGGAACTTCGCCGAGATCTCGGTGCGCAGGTCCTCACCCTCGGCGAACTCCACGGTCAGGTCGAGGTCGGCGATCCGGACCACCTGCGCCTTCTGTGACCGAAGGCGCATCTCGATCCACTCCGCCTCGGCGTTCCACACCGCCACGTGGTCGAACGCCTCCGGCACGAAGTCGGCGTGCAAGGAGTGGTTGACGACCTGCAGCACGTTGCGGTTGAACTCCGCGGTCACCCCGGACGCGTCGTCGTAGGCACGCACCAGCCGGTCCAGGTCGGTCACCAGGCCGGTACCGAGCAGGAGCCGGTCGGATGGTCCCAGCCCGGACCGCACCGCGCTCAGGAAGCGTGCCCGCTGCGCCGGTGCGAGGTTGCCGATCGTGCCGCCCAGGAACGCCACCAGGCGGGTGCCCTTCCGCGGGAGCAGGCCCAGATGGCGTTCGAAGTCGGCGATGACGCCGTGCATGGCCATCCCGGGGTAGTCGGCCCGCAGGGACTCGATCGCACCGAGCAGGGCGCTCTCACTGACGTCCACGGGCACGTAGCGTGCCAGCCTGCCGGTCGAGCGCATCCCGTCCAGGAGCAGCCTGGTCTTGGTCGAGGACCCCGATCCCAGCTCCACCAGGGTGTCGGCGTCGGCGAGCTTGGTGATCTCGGCGGCGTGGGCGGCGAGGATCGACTCCTCGGTCCGAGTCGGGTAATACTCCTCGAGCGTGGTGATCTGCTCGAACAGCTCACTTCCCCGCGCGTCGTAAAAGTACTTCGGAGGAAGGGATTTCGGCGTCCCGACCAGGCCCTCGGCGACGTCGCGGGCAAGGCTCGCCTCGAGGTCGGCGGCGGTGAGGTGGCAGGTGATCTCCGGTGCTTCACGGGAAACGGTCACGCGGGCCTCCATCGTCAGGGCTTCGTCAAGGCGAACTTTCGGGACGAACTTCTCGGCTGGACGACCTTCGTCAAGGCAGGCTTTCGCCGGGATGCGCTCTTCTTTGCCCGGTGGGGGTTTCGTACCTCGGCCCCTACAGCGTGGTGACCACCACACCATGCCGGTCGACCTCCACCAGGGACCGGGGTGGGACCGGTGCCCAGGCCGGGTCGTCGTCACAGGGTTCGGAGGCCAGCAGCACGCCGTCGGCGGACTCGTGCACGAACAACGTGTCGCCGTACGTCGTGCCCGCGATGCGCTCGCCGTCGCCGGCCAGCAGGTTGAGCCGGCCGCCGCCCAGCTCGGCGACCTCGCGGGTGACCCGGGCCAGTCCTTCGCCGAGAGTGCTGCCGCTCTCCCAGCGGGCCACCGCCAGGCCGAACAGCAGCGCGGAGTCGACCGGGGCGAGTGCGTCGGGCACCCATGCCACCTCGTCCCGCAGCGCCTTGCGGGCCAGTGCCAGGTCACCCAGTGCGCCGTTGTGGCTGAACAGCCAGCGCCCGTGGGTGAACGGCGCTGCCCCGGACTCCTCCGACGGGTAGCCGGGCGTGGCAGACCGCACCGCGGCCACCGCGCAGCCGGCGTCCACGGTGGGCGCGAGGCTGGCGAAGGACTGGTCGGCCCACATCGGCTGGGCCCGGCGGTAGCGGACCGGCTCCGGCCGCCGGGAGGTGTACCAGCCCACCCCGAAGCCGTCGACGTTGATGGTCCCGTGCTCCTGCCGGCGTGGTGCGTACGCCTGTACCCCGAGGGAGTACGGCGGGTCCAGGACCAGCTCCTGCAGCGTGCGTGGCCGGCCGAGGTAGGCGAGATGACGACACATCGGACGTTGCCTCCTAGGCGTCGCGCGCGCAGCGGAACCCGGCGAAGATCTGCCGCCGGATGGGGTAGTCCCAGTTGCGGAAGGTCGTCCGCGCCGTCACCGGGTCGCTCGCCCACGACCCACCGCGCAGGACCTTGTAGTCGTTGCCGAAGAACACCTCGGAGTACTCGCGGTAGGGGAAGACGCAGAAGCCCGGATGGCCGGTGAAGGCGGTCGAGGTCCACTCCCAGACGTCGCCGAGCATCTGCCGCGCACCCACCGGCGAGGCGCCGTCCGGGAACGAGCCCACCGGCGTGGGGTGGAAGCGGGTCTGGCCGAGGTTGGCGTGCCCCGGCCCGCCCGGCTCGTCACCCCAGGGAAAGCGCCGCTTGACACCACGCACGGGGTCCCACGAGGCGGCCTTCTCCCACTCCGCCTCGGTGGGCAGGCGGCGTCCGGCCCAGCGGGCGTACGCGTCGGCTTCGTACCAGCACACGTGCTGCACCGCCTCGTCGTCGACGAGCGGCTCCAGCCGGCCGAAGCGCCGGCGCAACCAGGTCTCACCGTCGCGCACCCAGTAGGCCGGTGCCCGCTTGCCCGACGCGCACCGCCACTGCCAGCCGGCCGGATCCCACAGCCGCTCGTCGTCGTAGCCGCCGGCGTCGACGAACGCGCGGTAGGCGGCGTTGGACACCGGGGTGGTGTCGATCCAGAAGGCGGGCAGCGACACCGTGTGCGCCGGGCGTTCGTTGTCCAGCGCCCAGCGGTCGGTGGAGGTGCCCATGACGAACTCGCCCGCCTCCACCAGCACCTCCGGCGCGAGGACGCGGTGGTCGTGCGGGGCGGGGGCCTGGTCGGTGGGCGGGAAGACCGGTTCGCCGCGCCGGAGCTGGTGCGTGGCCAGCATCGTCTCGTCGTGCTGGTGCTCGTGCTGGATCACCATGCGGTAGACGAACCCGGCGCCCAGTAACGGCTTGTCGGGGGAGAGCCGGATCGACTCCAGGGAGTCGAGCACCTTCCGGCGTACCAGGTCGATGTAGCCGCGGGCCTCGCCCGGGCTGAGCAGCGGCAACGTCGGCCGCTCGGACCGGGGATGCTCGAACGCGTCGTACAGGCTGTCGATCTCCGGCCGCATGGGGTCGATCCCGGCCGCGGCCCGCAGCAGCCACAGCTCCTCGTAGTTGCCCACGTGCGCGAGGTCCCACACCAGCGGCGACATCAGCCGGGAGTGCTGGGCCACCAGGTCGGCCTCGTCCAGGACGTCGGTGGTGAGCCCGAAGCTGCGTTCGCGGGCGCGTTCCAGCTCCGCGGCCACCAGCGACTTGAACGCGTCGGGGTCCACGTGGTCGTCGGAGGCGAGCAGGGCGGCTGTGCGGGCGGACGGGCGCAGGTCTGCGTACTGGCTCATCGGGACTCCTCCCGGTCGGAATCGGACGTGAGCGGGTCGGTGCCGTCGTCGGCCGGACATCGTCCCCGGTCGACGTAGCGGAGTCGGTAGTCGTCGACGAGGTTGACCAGAGCGCGCTCGGCGCCCTGCCGGTGCAGCGCCTCCAGCGCCGCCTCGAAGCAGCACCGCGCGGCATGGGCCAGCCCGGGATGGTCCAGCCCGTCGCGGGCGGCGTTCCACCACGCCTCGACGACCGGTGCGGTGGCGGCCAGGGCGCGCTCGCCGGCCCGCGGATCGTCCACCAGTGCAGTCAGCACCGCCATCGGCACCGGCCAGTACGCCGCCGGCACCACGTCGAGGTAGCGGATCTCGAACCACCCGCGCGGGCGGACCGGCGGGAACAACGTCGTCAGGTGGTAGTCGAGGTCGTTCAGGACGTGTCCGTCGTCGGTGCGCAGGTGCAGCCACTGCCGGAACGTAAACCCCGGATCGCTGTGCCACCGCTCGCCGTCGCGCCGCATCATCAGCGGTGCGTCCAGCGCGTAGTCGGCCCAGGCGGCCACCGGGTCGGGTCCGTGCGGGGACCGGGTGCGCCGGGGATCCAGCCGCTGCCACACTGCCTGCCGGGCGGACTTCCACCCGGTCTGCCGGCCGGCGAACAGGGGAGAGTTGGCGAACGCGGCCACCATCGCCGGGCCGATCGCGTGCAGGATCCGCCATCGCCGCGCGATGTCGGCCGCGTCGGTCCCGGCATCCAGGTTGACCTGCACGGAGGCGGTCGAGCACATCATCAGCCGGCCCTCGGGGCCGCGCCGGTCGAAGTAGGCCTCCATCGCGTCGTAGCGCGGATGGGACAGTTGCCGGCGGGGTTCGCGGAAGGGATCGATCGCGGTCCACAACAGCCGCAGGTCGAGCGTGGCCAGCGCCTCGCGGAGGTGGTCGATGTCGGACTTCAGGGTGGACCAGCATGCGGCGACGCCACGGGCCGGAGCAGAACTCAGCTCCACCTGGCCGCCGGGTTCGAAGGTGACGGTGCTGCCGCCGGGCGGGGGCCCGGCCTGGTCGAGCGTGGTGCGGAGCAGGTCGAGAGGGACGAGCTCACGCGGGTGGTCTGGTGAGACGACGAGCCATTCGATTTCGGTGCCGACCGTGGTGGGCGGTCCGGTCTTGAAACAGATCCGCCCGATGTGGCCGTGCACGGAATCGCACGAGGCGACCTCAGCGGTGTCCGTCATGGTTTCTCCTGCGGTCGTCCGGCTGCATGCTGCGCGGGATTCGCGGTCATGTTCGAACTCCGATCCTGGCGTGCCGGCCCCTCGATGAACAGCCACTGAGGCCCATGTCACATCAGGCTCACGTCGGGGCCACATCGAGGACAGTGTCGATCAAACACCTACCAAACGCCGCCGACAGTGACCGAATGTGGGCGGAACGGCCATCGAACCTCCGGCGAACTGACGAGCAGACCAGCTTCGCGTCTGCGCGCTCCGGGCGTGTTCAGGCCCCGCGCGCCGCCCGGGTCCCCCGGCGGCCTCCGGTCCCGCCCTGGGACCGGCTGCGCGGCCTGCCGCGGGTCCCGCTCTGCGGGCGGGTGCGCGAGCGTGGCCTGGTGGCTGTGCGGCGACCACGTGCCTGCTCCTCGCGGGCGGCTCGCAGCCGGCGGTCAAGGACGAACGAACCGACCGCGACCAGGCCGGCCACCGGCCAGTCGACCACGCCGAGGACGGCGACCGCAGCCAGTCCGCCGTACCACAGCGTACGGCCGGTCTTCTCGTCGATGGCGACCTCGGGCAGCGACGGCAGCGACGGCATGGACGGCATCGACGGGGTGGGCAGGTTCTTCGGCGCGTGCACCTCGGGGAGGTGTGCCCGGCCGGCGACCTCGGGCAGCCTGCTCAGGCCGGACAGCCCGGGGAGCCCGGAAAGACCCGGCAGGCCGGCACCACGGGTCCGGGCCGCCGCGGTCTTCCTGGTGGTCCGCCTGGTCGCGGTGCCGCCGGTCGCGGTCTTCCGGGTGGTGGTCCTGCTGGTGGTCTTCCTGGCGGCCGTCTTCTTGGCGGTCTGCCTGCCGGCGGTCCCCTTGGCCACTGCCCGCTTCCCGGCAGCCTTCTTCGCGGCAGTCTTTCTGGCGGCAGTCTTCCTGGCGGCGGTGCCGGCCCGCGGCGTGCGGTGTTCCTCCGGGTGCGGTGCCCGGGGCCCCGGGATGGCAGGACCCGCGGTCTGCTTGTGGGCGGCGGTCCCGCGCGGGGCCCGCCTGCCGGCCGGGTGCTTGCGGCCGGTCGCCTGCTGGGTGTCGGAGCGGGTCGAGCTCTCCTGCGTCTCGGTCATGTCCATACCCCCTCGCGCCCGATTCTTGGTGGCGGCCACCACCGGGCGTAGTGCCGAAGGTCCTGCCAGCCGGGCGCCGAGGGTTCCCTCCGCTACCTGCGAGTACGTTCACCGGGCCGTAGGCTCTCGCCCGTGGAACAACGTAATCTCGGACGAACGGGTCGCAAGGTGGGCGTTGTCGGGCTGGGGGCCTGGCAGCTGGGAGGCGACTGGGGCGAGGTCACCGAGGCCGAGGCGCTCGCGGTGCTCAACGCCGCCGTCGACGCCGGTGTGACGTTCATCGACACCGCCGACGTGTACGGCGACGGCCGCAGCGAGCGCGTGATCGGGCGTCTGCTCCGCCAGCGGCCCGAGGCCGACATCATGGTGGCCACCAAGATGGGCCGGCGGGCACCGCCGGACCCGAGCCACTACACCCTGGACAACTTCCGCGCCTGGACCGACCGCTCGCGGGAGAACCTCGGCGTCGACCGGCTCGACCTGGTGCAGCTGCACTGCCCGCCGGCGCCGGTCCACGCCACCGACGCCGTCTACGACGCGCTGGACACGCTGGTGGCCGAGGAACGGATCGCCGCGTACGGCGTGAGCGTGGAGACGTGCGCCGAGGCGCTGACCGCGATCGAGCGGCCGGGCGTGGCCACCGTGCAGATCATCCTGAACGCCTTCCGGCGCAAGCCGCTGGAGGAGGTGCTGCCGGCCGCCGCCCGGGCGGGGGTGGGCATCATCGCGCGGGTGCCGCTGGCCAGTGGCCTGCTGTCGGGGAAGTACGACGCGTCCACGCAGTTCGGCGACAACGACCACCGTACGTACAACCGCGACGGCTCGGCCTTCGACGTGGGGGAGACGTTCGCCGGCGTCGACTTCGCCACCGGCGTGGAGGCGGCCGGCCGGCTGGAGCCGCTGGTGCCCGCGAAGGCGTCGCTGGCCCAGGTCGCGCTGCGCTGGATCCTCGACCAGCGGGAGGTGAGCGTCGTCATCCCGGGCGCCCGCAATCCCGTGCAGGTGTGGTCAAACGCCGGCGCCGCCGAGCTGCCCCGGCTCACCGCCGGTGCGCACGACGAGATCCGCGCGGTCTACGACGAGCTGATCCGCCCGCAGGTGCACGACCGCTGGTAGCCACGGCCGGCCCGGACGCCAGGTCGGCCGACTCACCTCAGCGGAACGCCGGCAACCCGGTGATCGCCTCGCCGAGGACGAGGGTGTGGATCTCGCTGGTGCCCTCGTAGGTGAGGACCGACTCCAGGTTGTTGGCGTGCCGCAGCATCGGGTACTCCAGCGAGATGCCGTTCGCGCCCAGGATCGTCCGGGCGGTCCTGGCGATCTGCAGCGCGGCCCGGACGTTGTTGAGCTTGCCGAAGCTCACCTGGTCCGGGCGTAGCTGCCCGGCGTCCTTGCGGCGGCCGAGGTGGAGCGCGAGCAGCAGCCCCTTGTTGAGTTCCAGCGCCATCTCCACGAGCTTCTCCTGGGTGAGCTGGAACGCCGCCACCGGCCTGCCGAACTGCGTCCGCTCGCGGGCGTAGTCGACCGCGGTGAGCAGGCACGTCCGCGCCGCGCCGAGGGCGCCCCACACGATCCCGAACCTCGCCTCGTTCAGGCAGGCCAGGGGAGCGCGCAGGCCGCGGGCCTCGGGGAGGATCGCGTCCTCGGGCACCTCCGCGCCGGACAGGATCAGCTCCGAGGTCACCGACGCCCGCAGCGACAGCTTGTGATGCATGTCGCGGGTGCTGAACCCGGGGGTGTCGCGGGGCACGCAGAACCCCCGCACGCCCTCGTCCGTACGTGCCCACACGATCGCCAGGTCGGCGATGCCGCCGTTGGTGATCCACATCTTCGTGCCGTCGAGCACCCAGCCCGCCTCGGTGCGCCGGGCGGTGGTGGCCATGGCGGCGGGGTCGCTGCCGTGGTCGGGTTCGGTCAGGCCGAAACAGCCGATGGCGGTGCCCGCGGCCATCGCGGGCAGCCACTGCTCCTTCTGGCGCTGCGAGCCGAACCGCCACAACGAGTACATCGCCAGTGATCCCTGCACCGACACGAAGCTGCGCAGGGCGCTGTCGACCGCTTCCAGCTCCAGGCAGGCCAGGCCGTAGCTCACCGCGTTGGTGCCGGCACAGCCGTATCCGTCCAGGTGCATGCCGAGCAGGCCCAGCTCGGCGAACCGTGGCACCAGCGCCCGCGGGAACTCCGCGCGTTCGAACCACTCTCCGACGTGCGGCTCGGCGTGCTCGGCCAGCAGGCGGCGTACGGTCGCCTGGATCGCCCGCTCCTCGTCGGTGAGCAGGGCGGCGACGTCGAGCAGGTCGCTGGCGTCGGGTTGCCCGGACTGTCGGCTCATGCCCAGATCCTCGCGCAGATTCCGGTTCGACGCGGCGACGGGGGGAGCCGCGGGTGCGCGAGGGGTCGGCATCCCGCACCCTGGGTATCAGCGATCTCGGGGGAAGGAGCCCGACATGCGGAGATCCTCGGTAGCCACGGTCACGGCCCCGGCTGGTATGCCACGGGCGGTGGTTCTCGGCGCGCTGGCCTGTCTGGGCCTACTCTGCGCGGTCGTCCTGGCCGGCTGCGGCGGCTCCGGTGGCTCGTCCTCCACGGCGAGCCCGGCCACCGAGTCGGCGTCCTCGCCGTCGGGCACCGCGAACGCCGCGGTGTGCAAGGAGGCGAAGAAGCTGCAGTCGTCGCTGACCGCGCTGAAGAACGTCGACGTGCGCGCGGAGGGGACCAACGGCGTGGAGCGCAAGCTGAACGCCGTCCGCTCGGACCTGAAGAGGCTGCGGTCGGCCGCGTCCTCGGCCTGGCGACCGCAGCTGGACGCGCTGTCGGCCGCCCTGGGCAGCCTGGGTACCGCGATCAAGCAGGTGGGCGGAGGCGGTGGAAAGGCCACCTCCTCACCCGCGGTGGACGCGATCACCACGGCGGCGATGAAGGTCGCCTCCACCGCGGAGTCGCTGAAGACCACGATCGCCGGGACCTGCCCGGGCAAGTAGCGCCACACCCGGACGAGCCCCAGCACAGCCGCTCAGGGCCGGCTCCTGCTCAGTCCGCCCTCCGGCCCGGGCGTTCCGGCCCGAGCAGCCGCTCCAGCAGCGCCGGGTTGCCGGGCCACGCCTCGAGGACGACCTCGCGCGGGAGCTGCCGGGCGGCGTACCGCAGCGCCAGCGCCACCACGAGCACGTCGTCCAGCGGCCCGATCACCGGCAGGAACTCCGGAATCAGGTCGATCGGCGAGATCAGCCACACCGCGGCGAACCCGACCACGATCTTCGCTCGGCGGGGCACCCGCGGGTCGCGCCGAAGGACCCGCACGGTCGCCACACAGTCCGGGATGAACGCGGCGAGCTCACGCAGCGGTCCGGGTGGGAGCCGGCGGGCCAGCACGGCCAGGACGGCCCAGCTCGCCACCGCCAGCACCACCGCGACCGCGAGGGCGCGCAGCCAGCCGTTCACCGTCGACGTCCCTGCACCCGGGGTACGTTACGCGGTCAGGCACGAGGCGGGCGATCAGGTCGGCGATCACACCGACCGTCACGCCGGCGATCACACCGACCAGGGGTCCTCACGCGGGTAGACCAGCGCCGTGGCGCCCTCGATCGCGATCACGTCGACGGTGGCGCCGGGCGGAATCACCAGCGTGGAGTCGTACGCCCGCGCGCTCCACTCCTCACCGCCGATCCGGACCCGGCCGGTGTGCCTGGTCACTTCACGGAGCACCAGCGCCTCCCGGCCCACCAGCGCCGCCGTGCCCGACCGCATCTCCGGCGCCCTGCGCAGGGCGTGCTGGGCGAGCGGGCGGACGAACACCATCAGCAGCAGGGTGGCCAGCGCGAACGTCGTGATCTGGAACGGCACACCCAGACCCGTGGCCGCCACCAGCGCCGTCACCAGTGCCGCCCCCGACACCAGGGCGAGGTGGAGCGTGACCCGGAGGAGTTCGGCGATGCCGAAAACCAGCGCCACGACCAACCACACGACCCACGCGTCCATCGCCCACCTGCCCACAGGTATTTTCCGGGCTCCTTTCCGACGGTATCCCGCTCACACCTGTCGAGGGAGGCGACCGCGAAGTCCGGCGTGCGACGTGGCCGCGATCCCTGACCACGAAGCCTGATCGCGAAACCTGGTTCCGAACACCTTGTGCGGTACGGATGTGGCTCCCGCGAGCAACAAACCGTCACTGCCGCGATCGGGGACTTCCGCCCCACCCGGGTCCATCGAGGGCCCGGCCTACTCCAACGCGATGGTGTTGTTCAACCGGTGATACGCGAACGCGCCGGGCGTTTCCGCACCGGCGCGTCCGTGTCAACCCCGACCTGACAGTCGGCCGACGTCAGGTCATCAGGTCGTCAGTTGAGGCGTACCCGCGGATCGAGGATGGCGTAGGCGACGTCGACCAGGATGTTGGCGACGATGACCGCGACCGCGGCGAAGATGACGATGCCGATGATCACCGGCAGGTCCTGCTGGTTGATCGCGTCGATCGCCGTCTTGCCCAGACCGTCGATGCTGAACACCGTCTCGGTGACCACCACGCCGCCGACGAGCTGACCGAGGTCGATGCCGAACTGCGTCACGACCGGGGTGAGCGCGCTGCGCAGGCCGTGCCGGTAGACGACCCGGCGTTCGGAGATGCCCTTGGACCGTGCGGTGCGGATGTAGTCCTCACCGAGCACGTCCAGCATCGACCCACGGGTCAGCCGCGTGTACGTCGCGGCCAGGACCAGCGCCAGCGTGAGCCAGGGGAGCACCAGGTGCCGCGCCCAGTCCAGTGGGTTCTGCGTGATGGGTACGTAGCCGCCCGCCGGGAAGACCGGGTAACCCTTCAGAGTCAGCTGGAAGTACAGGAAGTACAGCAGCAGCAGACCCAGCAGGAACGTCGGCATGGAGTAGAAGAACAGCGCGAACCCGGTCATGCCCCGGTCCGCGATGGAGCGCGGCCGGACCGCTGCCACGACGCCGTTGAACACACCGAGCAGCATCCAGATGATTGCCGCGCCCAGGGCCAGGCCGACAGTGGCCGGCAGCGCGTCGCCGATGATGTGCGTCACCGGCACCTGGTGGTAGTAGTCGAAGCCGAGGTCGCCGTGCAGTGCCTTCCACAAGAAGTCGAGGTACTGCTTCCAGACCGGCTGGTCCAGGCCGAGCCGTTCCTCGATGAGTTTCACGGTCTGCGGCGTGGCCTGCCGGCCCGCCAGGGTGCGGGCGACGTTGTTGGGCGCCACGAAGAAGATCGCGAACACGCCGATCGTGATGAGGAACAGCACCAGTAGGCCGTGCAGGATTCGCTTGACGAGAAATCGGGCCATCGTCACTCACCCTTTGCGTTCTGCTCGTTGGTGACGAGAAGTCGGTCCGAGCTCGGGTCGAATGCGTCGCGCACGCCGTCACCGAGCAGGTTGAACGCCAGCGTGGTGAGGAGCAGCGCGAGTCCGGGGAAGAGGATGAACCACCAGGCGACCTGGTAGTAGGCGATCGACTCGTTCAGCATCCCGCCCCACGTCGCGGCAGGCTCGGGCACGCCCAGGCCGAGGAACGACAGCGTGGCCTCCACCACGATCACCGTCGGAATGAGCAGCGTGGTGTAGACGATCACCGGTGCCATGATGTTCGGGAGCACGTCCACGAACATGATCCGGCTGTCGCTCGCGCCGAGTGAGCGGGCCGCCTCGACGAACTCGCGTTCTCGTAACGACAGCACCTGTCCGCGCACGATCCGGGCCACCGAGGCCCAGCTGAACGCGCTGATCGCGATGATCACGACCTTCAGGCTCGGCCCGGTGACGGACACCAGCGCCAGGGCGAACAGCATGAACGGGAAGGACAGCACCACGTCGACCAGCCGGGCGAGGATGGTGTCGACCAACCCGCCGAAGTAGCCGGCCGCGAGCCCCACCACCACGCCGATGGCCACGGTGATCAGGGTCGCCACCACGCCGACCAGCAGGGATACCCGGGCGCCGTAGGCGATCCGGACCAGGATGTCGCGGCCCAGGTCGTCGGTGCCGAGCCAGAACTCCCCGCTGGGTGCCTTGGGCATGCCGTCGGGCGTCAGGCCGTTGGTGCGGTACTGCGTGTTGACACCATGGCCGGTGATCGCCGCGACCACCGGTGCGAAGACCGCCATCGCGACGATCAGGAGGATGACCACGAAGCAGATCAGCGCCACCCGGTCGCGGCGCAGGCGTTCCCAGGCCAGCCGCCAGGGACTGCGGCCCTCGATCGAGGCCTTGGGCCCCTCGGTCTCCAGGTCGTACGGGGATTCGGTGGTGCTCACGACTGGTCTCCGTTCACCAGCTCAGGAGCGAACTCGGTGCGCTCCGCGGCGATCGTTGGCCGTGCCTCGACGAGGTTCTCGCCGATCTCCACCGGGAAGTGGCAGGCGGCGAGGTGCTCCGGGCCGTCGTTCAGCCGGGCGATCAGCGGCGGCACCTCGGTGGCGCACGTGTCGGCGGCCTTCGGGCAGCGGGGGTGGAACCGGCAACCGGACGGCGGGTTGAGCGGCGAAGGTACGTCGCCGCGCAGGATGATCCGCTCCCGCCGGTCGGATAGGTCCGGGTCGGCCAGCGGCACCGCCGACAGCAGCGCGTTGGTGTAGGGGTGGCGAGGCTCCTTGTGCAGGGAGTCGGCGTCGGCGACCTCGACCACGTTGCCGAGGTACATGACCGCGATCCGGTCACTGACGTGGCGTACCACCGACAGGTCGTGGGCGATGAAGACGTAGGTCAGGTTGAACTCCTGCTGCAGATCGTCCAGCAGGTTGATGATCTGCGCCTGGATGGAGACGTCCAGCGCGGAGACCGGCTCGTCGCACACGATCAGCTTGGGCCGCATCGCGAGGGCCCTGGCCACACCGATGCGCTGGCGCTGGCCGCCGGAGAACTCCGCCGGGAACCGGTTGAAGTGCTCGGGATTGAGACCGACGAGCTCCATCAGCTCCTGGACCTTGCGCTTGCGCTCGGGTCCCTTGCCGACTCCGTGGATGGCGAACGGGTCGCCGATGATCGAGCCGACCCGGCGGCGCGGGTTCAGCGAGCCGTACGGGTCCTGGAAGATCATCTGGATCTCCCGGCGCAGCGGCCGCAGCTCCCGGCGCGACAGGGAGGTGATGTCGGTGCCGTCGAAGGTGATCCGGCCCGAGGTCACGTCGTACAGCCGGGTCATGCAGCGCGCGAGGGTCGACTTGCCACAGCCGGTCTCACCGACCAGGCCGAGCGTCTCACCCGCCCGCACCTGCAGGTCGACACCGTCGACGGCCTGTACGTGCTCCTTGCCGCGGGAGAACAGCCGGTCCGAGCGGACCGGGAACCACTTGCGGAGGTCGTTCACCTCCAGCAGCACGTCGTGGTCGGTGCCTCCGTTGGGCTTGGCGGAGGACCCCGGCGTGCTGTTCGATGTGTCGCTGGCGTTCACCGATCGCCTCACCTGGTGCTCGTCGTGCTGGACGTAAGAGCGGCCCGTGCCTCACCGCGGCCGGCCTCGTCGGTCGGCAGCCAGCACGCGCTGTGGTGTGCCCGGTCGCCGAACACCTCCCGCAGCGGTGGGGTCTCCGACCGGCACTGGTCGAAGGCGTACGGGCACCGCGGGTGGAAGGGGCAGCCGGACGGGGGACTGATCAGGCTCGGCGGCGCGCCGGCGATGGGCCGCAGCCGGCGCCGCTCTCCACTCTCGGCCGGCAGCGAGCCGATCAGGCCCTCGGTGTAGGGATGGTGATGGCGGTAGAACAGCTCCCGCCGGCCGGTGCGCTCCATGATGCGGCCGGCGTACATCACCGCGACCTCGTCGGCGACGTCGGCGACCACACCGAGGTCGTGGGTGATCATGATCAGCGCCGTGCCGAACTCCGCCTGCAGGTCGGCCATGACCTCCAGCACCTGCGCCTGGACGGTGACGTCGAGAGCGGTGGTGGGCTCGTCGGCGACCAGCAGCACGGGGTCCAGCGCCATCGCCATCGCGATCATCGCACGCTGGCGCATACCGCCGGAGAACTGGTGGGGGAAGTCGTCGACGCGGCGCTCGGGCTTGGGGATGCCGACCCGGCGCAACAGCTCGATCGAGCGTTCGCGGGCCGCGGACTTCGAGATCGACCGGTCGTGGGCGCGGATCATCTCGCTGATCTGCCAGCCCACGCGGTAGTAGGGGTGAAGACTGGACTGGGAGTCCTGGAAGATCATGCCGATCTTCGCGCCACGAACCTGGCGCAGATCTTCCTTGCTCATGGTGAGCAGGTCCCGGCCCTCGAAGAGCGCCTTTCCGCTGACCCTCGCGCCCCTGGTCAGGCCCACGACGGTCTGAGTGGAGACGCTCTTGCCCGAACCGGACTCGCCGACGATGGCGAGAGTCTTGCCGCGCTCCACGTCGAAGGAGATGCCGCGTACGGCCTGTACGACGCCGTCCGGGGTCTTGAACGACACCTTCAGGTCCCGGACGGAAAGCAGCGGGGAGGTGCCGGACCGGAGGGTGCCCGGCGCGGCGTTGGCGGAGTTGTCGATGTTGTCGACCATGGAATCTCCATCAGGCAAAGGAGGGCGCGCCGGCCGGTCCGGCCGGCGCGCCCTCCTTCGGGGGGTCAGCCGCCCTGCTTGCCCTGCTCCAGCCAGATGTTGGCCGGGTCGAAGTTCTGCAGCGACGGAATGTAGACGGCGTTCTTCGTCTGCGATGCGTGGTAGTTGGCCTGCACCGGGTTGGTGATCGGGAAGAACGGCGCGTCCTTCATGACCTGCTGGTCGGCCTGCGCCCACAGGCTCCCCGCGGTGGACTCGTCCTTGGCGGTCGAGGCCTGCGTGATGAGCTTGTTGACCGCGGGGCTGTCGTAGAAGCCGAAGTTGCTGCCGACCGGCGGGAACGACGGCTTGCCCGAGAACAGCGGGGCGAAGAAGGACAGTGCGGCGTTGCCGTACCAGTCCGAACCCCACCCGGCCAGGGACACGTCCCAGACACCGCGCTTGGTCACGCTCGGCGCCTGCATGTACTTCGTGTAGAAGTCGGCGTTGGGAACCGAGACGCCCTTGACGGTGACACCGATCGCCTTGAGGTCCTGCTGCACGGTCGCGAACGTCTTGCGGCCGCCCTCGGAGGCGTTGCGGTACACGAACTTCAGCGTCAGACCGTTCTTGTAGCCCGCCTTGGCCAGCAGCTGCTTCGCCTTGGCCACGTTGTGCGGGTACGGGTCGAAGTCCTTGCTGCCGACGATGCTGCTCGGCAGCACGTGGGTCAGCGGCGGGTTGACCTTCGGTCCACCGAGCGCCTGGATGATGTTCGTACGGTTGATGGCGTACGACAGCGCCTGACGGACCTCGGGCTTCTTCAGAGCACCGTTGTTGGTCGGCGACACCGTGTTGAACACGATGTACGGGTTCGACGAACCGGTCTCACCGAGGTTGAGGTTCGGGTCCTTCTTGGCGATCAGCTGCGGCAGCTGCGACGGCGGCGGGTAGTTGTCCCACTCCATGTCCGCACTCGGGCTGCCCGTCTGCAGCTGCTGCTGCGTGGACTCCTGGCTGACCGTCTGGTTGACGACGACCTTGTCGACGTACGCCTTGCGCACCGGGTCGGTGGAGGCCTTCCAGGCGGGGTTGCGCTCGAACACGATCTGCTTGGTCGGGGAGTACGTCTTGACGGCGTACGGACCGTTGGACAGCGTGTTCTTGGCCAGGTCGAGGCTGGCCGGGGCGTACTTCAGGAACTCCTTCGGCGCGGGGGAGAACGCCGGCAGGGTCAGCATGTCCACGAAGTAGCTCGCGGGGTGGTTCAGCTTGAAGACCACCGTGCGCTCGTCCTTGGCGACGACACCCGGGAGCGGGGTGTCGTTGATGTACTTCGCCATGTCGGCGGGCTTCTGACCGACCTTGGCGAAACCGTCGCAGAACTTCTGGTAGCCGACGATCAGGTCGGCGAAGTCCGGGATGCCACCGAAGGGCTGGACGGGGTTGCAGGTCCGCTTGACGCCGCGGACCATGTCGGCCGCGGTGACCTGCCGCGCGGGGGAGCTGTTCCACTGCGCGCCCTGGCGGATGGAGATCGTGTAGGTCTTGCCGTCGGCGCTGATGCCCTTGTTGTCGGCGGTGGGAGTCTCCTCCGCCAGGTCGGGCACCGAGGTGGTCACCTTGCCGTTCTCGGCGGGGTAGGTGAACAGCTGCCGGCTCCACAGCCGCAGGCCGAGATAGCCGACGGAGTAGTAGCTGACGTTGGGGTCCATGTAGTCAACGTCGCCGGAGCCCAACATGTTGAGCGTGCCGCCCTTGACGGGCTTTCCGGCCGCAGTGGTCGTCGGAGCAGAAGGCGTGGTGCCCTGGCTGCACGCGGCAGCCACAAGAGCAAGGACGCACAAACCACTCACGGCCGCCCAATGCCGGTATCGACGTTGGCCGTTCCGTGAAGCGAACATACGGCCTTGTCACCTCCTATGGGGGCATTGCGGTGCCGGCGGGCGGCTGCGCATGTGGGCATGCGCGCGCAACGCGGACACAACAATGTCGAGCTGATTGAACTGGAACACGGTAAGGCCTCTTGTGCTGAGCGAGAAATCAGGCACCCCTTCCGGCGGCGCGTGCATCTCACAGGGCACCGGGCGAAGAGTACAACCGGCCGCAAACCGCATCCCAACGTGGACAGTGTGGCTCCGGATGGGGTCGACGGTCGGTGAGCGGCCCATCGCGATGTGAGTTTTGGCCGAACTGTTACGGGACTCTTCGATCCGTTACCGGAGCGCGACCGCTCCGCGCCCTCTCAAGGCCCTCGCACGGGATCTCACCCGGGGCCACTCAGGTCCACCCGGGGCCACTCAGGTCCACTCGGGTCCAGTCGGTCCACTCGGGGCACGCACCCGCGGCGACCATCGACGTGTCCCGGTGGGGCACTAGGGCTCTGAGTGGCCTGCCGCATCCCGCGGGAAGGTGGTGGCACGGGGGATCGCTCCGCGGGGAGGACGACCATGAGCGAGACCACAGCTGTCCCGGCTGTTCCGGCGGCTCGCGGCGAGACCCGGCCGGAGGACGTGGCGGTGGAGACCGCACCTTTGGTCGACGGCTCCAACGGCCGTCCGTTCGTGGTGGTCGGTGTGGACGGCTCCGCCTCGTCGGAGGCCGCCGTGGAGTGGGCGGCCGAGGAGTGTGCCCGCAGGGGCGCCCGGCTGGTCCTCCTGCACGTCCTCGAGCCGGTGGTGGGCTCGGTGCTCACCGTGGAGTCCCGCCGCTACCGGGCCCGGTCGGTGGGCGACACCGTGGGGGACCTGTGGGACCAGGTGAACCAGCTGCGGGACCGCCGCGTCGACGCCGAGGGTCAGGTCGAGGAGGGCGTCCCCGACCGGGTCCTGATCATGGCGTCGCAGGACGCGGAGCTGCTCGTGGTGGGGGCGGAGGGCGCGGACCGGCACCGCGGCCTGCTGCTGGGCGAGGTGGCCCAGCGGTGTGCGCGGGCCGCCGGCTGCCCGGTGGTGATCATCCCGCCACCCGGCGGCCGGCCGGACCCTACTGCTTGAGCGGCACCTGCCAGATGAGCACCGTTCCGCCCTGGGCACCCGGCTCGACGGTGAGGTGGCCACCGCATCGGCGGGCACGCTCGGCCATGTTCGTGAGGCCGCTGCGACGCGGCGGGTCGTCGGGGATGCCCACGCCGTTGTCGGTGACGTGCAGCTGGAACATCCGGTGCCCCACGTCCGCCTGGATCAGGACGTCGGCGTGGCTGGCGTGCGCATGGCGTACGACGTTGGCCAGCGCCTCGCGCAGGGTGGCCAGGACCTCCGGGCGCAGGCTGTCCGGCACCGCGGAGTCCAGCGGGCCTTCCAGCGCGACCCGAGGTTCGAACCCCAGCGACGAGGCGGCGTCCTGGGCGATCTCGAGCACCTGACCGCGCAGGCTGCGCCGGTCGGTGGCGCGTTCCTGCAGGGAGAAGATCGTCCGGCGGATCTCCTGGATCGTGGTGTCGAGGTCGCGGACGTACCCGCTCACCCGGTCGGCGAGGTCGACGCGCACCACCTGGCGGGAGATGCCCTGCAGCCCGAGCCCGACCGCGAACAGCCGCTGGATCACGTGGTCGTGCAGGTCGCGGGCGATCCGGTCGCGGTCCTCGAACACCGCCAGCCGGCCGCGGTCCTCCTGCGCGCGGGCGAACTCCAGCGCCAGCGCGGCGTGCCCGGCGAACGTCGTCACCATGTGCATGTCGGTGGAGTCGAAGCCGGCCTGGCCGTCGGGGCGGGTGACGATCAGTACGCCCAGCATGTGCGGGCCGGAGGCGAGCGGGACGAACAGCATCGAGCCGCCCTTGAGCTGAGCCGCCCGCCCGCCGCCGTCGTCCCATCCGAGCGAGGCCGCGTCGCCGTCGTAGACGTAGGGCCGGCTGGTGAGCAGGACGTCGCCGATCGGGGTGCCCACGGTGGAGACCCGCTCGTTGCGCAGCCGGTCGGCCTGCGGGCCGGCCACCGCCTCCAGGACGAGGTCCCCGCCCTCCTCGTCGACCAGCGCGAGCATCGCCAGCTCCGCGCTGGCCACCGCGCGGGCGCGCTCGACGATCAGGTCCAGGGTCTCCCCGAGCGACGCGCCGGACAGCAGGTGGGCGGTGATTTCGGTGGACGCGATGAGCCAGGCCTCGCGCCGCCGGGACATGTCGTACAGGCTGGCGTTCTCGATCGCGATACCCGCGGCCGCGGCCAGCGCGACGACGACTTCCTCGTCCTCGTCGGTGAAGTCGCCGCCGCCGACTTTCTCGGTGAGATAAAGATTGCCGAACGCCTCTCCGCGCACCATGACCGGAACGCCGAGAAACGACCTCATCGGCGGATGGTTGGGCGGGAAACCGGAGGAGTTCGGGTGCCGGGAGAGATCGTGCAGCCTGATGGGGTGGGGCTCGTTGATGAGTAGTCCGAGGATTCCCTTGCCGGTCGGCAGGTGGCCGATGTTGCGACGCAGCTCCTCGGTGAATCCGGTGTAGGTGAACTCGCTGAGGGTGCGGTCGGGGCCGATCACTCCGAGAGCCCCGTAACGTGCGCTCACCAGATCACAGGCCGAACGCACGATTCGTTCCAGAACCTCAGGCAAGGAGAGGTTGCTCGCCACCGAGACGACCGCGTCCAGAAGGCGGTGTACCCGGCGTTCGTTCTCGACCAGCTGGTCAGCGCGGTCGACAAGCTCGCGCAGCAGGGTTTCCAGGCGAAGCCTGCTGAGGTCCGGAAGCAACAGGTCCTGTGCGGACTGGACTTCCCTGGGTCGCTCAGGACCCGGCGTCGTCTCCGCGTCCATCGAGCCTCCTCCCGGTGAAGCCACATCTCAGGCTAGACCACGCTCGCATTTCGCGACGTCGGTCACTACGGCACGAGTGCACGGTCTTGTCCGCAGCCGTTACCGACCGGTGCACCGCCCGACGGACAATCTGCCGGACAAAAAGCGTGGGGGTCCCGGTACTCCCTGCGCGATCGTGTCGGTTCGGATATATCCAGGTTGCGGGGCGTCAACTCGGCCGTGGAACAAATTGCCGTATGAGAACCGGCGGGAGCGCAAACTTGCTCCGCCGGCACTGTCGGCTGGGGCCTGAATTGTCTGGAGATGATGAAATACTCGATTTCCTTCGGAGTTCTATGCCCAAGGCTACCCGCGAAATCCGCTCCCTCGGCGGCTCGGCCGGACCGTGCCGAGGACGGGGCCGAGCACCCGGCACAGGGCCGGTCACAGGACCTTCCGCGGGACCATCGGCGCGTTTCCTGTGACCTTGGGCACCGGCGCCACGGACCCGGACTTTCCCAAAGTTGTCCTGTCGTGTACCGCCCACGGGCCGAAGGAGGGGCCATGTCCGCTTCCGGTGGGGACGCCGCACAGCCGACGATTCCCCGGCAACGCACCCGGGACTTCCCCGTCGAGTCCGTGCGTACCGCCGGGACAGCCACCCGGCCGGGCCCGACCCGCCCGGGCCACGGTGGACGGCCGCGCGGCGGGCGGGCCGGGCAGAGCGGAACGCCCCGGCCTTTCCGGCAGGCAGGACAGGACGTACGGGGAAGCCAGGTGGGACCCGGTGGCCCGGGCGGACGCGGGGGACACAGCGGGCCGCAGCACCACGCCGACCGGGTCGCCGCCCCGGCGCGATCCGGCCACCGAGCAGGCTCGCGGCTGGTCCCCATTGCCACCTCCCGGCCGGGTGCCGGCGCGGGGCGCTGGCTTGCCGTGCTCCGTCTGGCGACCGGTGCGCTGTGTGTCTGGATGCTCGTGGAGGACGCCCTCGCCAGCCGATACCCGGACCGCGTCGCCCCGAATCATCTCGGTTGGGTAGGAGAGTCCGGTTGGTTCCGGGTCACGGTGCTCGCAGCGCTCGCCGTGGTCGCCGTGGCGGTGCTGCTCGGTGTGTGCCTGCGGAGCGCCGCTCTGGTGGGCGGGGCGCTGGTGCTCGGGGTGGCCGGCTCCGGTGGCTGGGTCGTTCCCGGGTTCCTGGCGGTGGTGGCGCTGATGGTGTGCGCCGGCACCGCGGCCGGTGAGGTGTGGGGGCTCGGGCGGGCCTGGGCGAACCACCCGGTCGTACGCCGCAATCCCTGGTTGCGCTGACCGGCAGCGCCGCGCGGTCGCCTCGATGCGTTCAGGCCGTCCCGGTCGCGGGCTTCTGCGCGGGCACCTGGGTCGGCTCCCGCGTCGCGGTGGACGGCACGAGCCGGCGCCCGCGGACCATCTCCATCCGGACGCGGATGAAGTGCGTCGGCTCGGTCGGTGACCACGACTGGAGGGAGAGCCCCGAGAGGCGGTCGATCTCCCTGGCCTCGGTGACCATCTCCGCGTGCCCGACGACCGTGACGCTCCAGCCCACCTGGTGGCCCGCGTCGATCTGGTCCACCTCGAAGGCCACGATCGAGTTCCGCGCGGCGGCGGCGAGCTTGGAGCCCACGGTGGTCCGGATCACCACGGAGTCTCCGTCCAGCGCGTAGTGGACCGGCTGGACCGCCGGCAGAGCCTGTTCGGTGAACACGATCCGGCCGATCGGCGCCTCGCCGAGCAGCCGCAGACACTCCGTGGGCGGGAGTACCTCCAAGCCCTTGCTGTCGAACATCTGCTCCTCATCCTCACGATCCGGCGCTGTCCGGCGCTGCGCGGTGCTGCCCGGTGCTGTCCGGCACGATCTGTCTCGATCGTCAGGCCCGGCGCACCGGAATCACCGGGCACACCGACCCGCGGGAACCGGTCACAGCCCGCTCGGTGCCTCCACGCTGCCGTCTCGCCCGCGGCGGCGCGCAGAGGCGAAGGTCCTCCCTGGGCGTACCGAGACCGGACCGGCAGCGGGGAAGTGCCCGCCTGATCGGGACCTTGTGCCCTGCCAGCGGTTTGTGTGGCACGGAAGGGTTGCGCCTGAGTCTCCGGCCGGGGGCTGTGGGGCTTGCGGGAAGGTGCTGATGATCGGACCTGGTGGAGCGCCCATGGGCGCAGTTGTCGTCGGAGCGAGCGAGGGAGCCTCGGCCCATGGTGCGGTGGGCTGGGCGGCGTCGGCCGCGAGGGCGCGCCGGCTCCCGCTCGTCGTGTGCCACGCCTACCAGACCGGTGGCGACGGCCCACACGGTGACAACGAACTCCACTGCGCGGCGCGAAACCGCGCCTGGCGGACCGCGAGGGACGGTGTCCGGCAGGCGGAGGCAGCCGCGCCGGGCGTCCGCGCGGTTCCCTGGGCGCTGGAGGGGTCGGTCGCCCAGGTCCTGGTGGGGGCGGTGCCCGATCCGGAGTTCCTGGTCGTTGGTGTCCGGGGGGATGGCCGGCAGGCGGCGGAGCTCGTCGCCTCGTTCGGCCAGTGGGGTGGGGCCTTCGGCCCGTGCCCGGTGGTCGCCGTACCAACCCGCAAGCGTGGGTTGACACGGCGGCCGCGTCGCCATCGACGTGGCCCGCGCCGGGGGGTCGCGGGCCACGTCGTGGTGGCCGCCGAGGGTGGGCGGTCCGCCGAAGACGTACGCCGGTTCGCCATGCAGGAGGCGCTCGCCAGGGGCAGCGAGGTCCGTGAAGTCCCGATGGCGGCGTTCGCCCGGACCTCACCGGCAGGTTGTGAGTCGCTGTCGGCGGCAGCGCAGGATGCCGACCTGCTCGTGGTGGGTAGGCCCGGGGATGAGAACGCCGGGATCGGGGTAGGCGGACCGGTCGTGGCGGTCTCCGGCGCCACCGGTGAGGTCGCGGAGCCGCCGCCGGCCGCCAGCCTGGCCGGGGTTCTCGGACCCGGGCTGCTGCGCGGGCTGGGGCCCCCGATCGCGGTGGTGCCGGTGCGCGAGCGCGAGCTGGTCGGCGGCCCACGGCCACGGAGCGTACGAGGGGATCGGGGCGAACGAGGTGGGCACCCAGGTGGACACCTGGCTGAACACCGGGGGACAGCGCTGGTGACCACACCAGGGGAGAGAGGAACCGGATGACCATCAAGGTCTTCCTGTTGGACGACCACGAGGTGGTCCGGCTCGGCCTGCGCCAGCTGCTGGAGGAGGAGAACGACATCGAGGTGGTGGGCGAGGCCTCCACCGCCGCGCAGGCGCGCGCCCGCGTGCCCGCACTTCGTCCCGACGTCGCGGTTCTCGACGTCCGGCTGCCCGACGGCGACGGGGTGACGGTCTGCCGCGACATCCGGTCCTCTATGGAGCCGTCACCGGCCTGCCTGATGCTGACGTCCTTCTCCGACGACGAGGCACTCTTCGACGCGATCATGGCCGGTGCCGCCGGCTACCTGCTCAAGCAGGTCAGCGGCAACGACCTGGTGGGCGCGGTCCGCCGGCTGTCGACCGGGGAGTCAATGGTCGACCCGGCACTGACCGCCGCGGTTCTGGAACGGCTGCGGCGCGGCCCGGACCAGGAGGACCCGCGCTACGCGGCGCTGACCGACCAGGAGCGGCGCATTCTCGACCTGATCGCCGCCGGCATGACGAACCGGCAGATCGCCCAGACCATGTTCCTGGCCGAGAAGACGGTGAAGAACTACGTGTCAGGCATGCTGCGCAAGCTCGGCATGGACCGCCGTACGGAAGCGGCCGTCTTCGCCGTGGAGCGCAGCCGGAAGGAACGCGCGGTCGGCCCGCCTCCGCAGTAGGCAGAAAAGCGAGCCATGGGGGAGCAGGTGGGCGGGGGCCTGACCGGCGCGCGGACGGTGACCGTGGGCGTCGACGGGCGAGAGGGCGGTGTCCAGGCCCTGCGCTGGGCCGCGGCCGAGGCCCGGACCCGCGACACGGCCCTTCGGGTGGTGCACGCGTACCAGCTGCCGATCGCGCCGGCCGCGTACCCGCCCGGCGACTACGACGTCTACGCGCTGGACGAGGCGGCCCAGGAGGTCGTGTCCGGCGCCCTGGCCGAGGCCGCACCGGAGATCGGCGACCGGCCGGTCGTCGAGGTGACCGCCGAGGGCAACGCCGCCCAGGTGCTCCTCGCCGAGTCCGCGTCGGCGGCGCTGGTGGTCGTCGGCACCCGCGGCCGGGGCTGGCTGGCGCGCGGCGTCCTCGGTTCGTGCAGCGCGGGAGTGGCCGCCCGAGCCCACTGCCCGGTCGTGGTGGTGCGCGGCCCGGGCGGTCCACCGGGCGCCCCGGTCGTGGTGGGCCTGGACGGAACCGACCTTTCCGACACCGTGCTGGCGTTCGCCTTCGAACACGCCGCCCGGCACGGTGTCGCCCTGCGGGCGGTGCTGTGCTCCGCGTCGGACGCGGAGTCGGACGTGGACGAGCCGGCCAGGGCCGTCGCCGAGGCACTGGCCGGATGGCGGGAGAAGTACCCCGATGTCAGGACGGAACGGACAGTCGTGCACGGCCGTCCGGTGGACGCACTGCTGGAGGAGTCGGAGCGAGCGCGGCTTCTCGTAGTCGGCGCGCGCGGCCGGCACGCCCTGGCCGGAACCCTGCTCGGCTCGGTCAGCCAGGGAGTCCTGCGGGAGGCGTCGGTGCCGGTGGCGGTCGTCCACCCTGTTTCCTGATGGTCACGACCACCCGGCGTCGCGGCACGAGCACATCCGGCCATCGCCGGCCGAGGATTGCGCCCGAGCCGGGACCATCGTCAGGTCAGCGGGGACCATCGTCGGTCCGGCCGGGACCATCGCCCAGCGCGCGGAGGGTTGTCCACAGCAGATCCTGAGAGAGATCTAACGGGATGTTGCTGGGAGGAGAAGTATGGCTGAGTTGACGTGGCTGCGCAGTCGACACATGGAGCTTGGTACCGAGGTGGAGGCTCTGCAGGCGACTGCCGCCTGGATGGACGACGCCACGATGCTCGAGGTGTGGGACCGGATCACTGGTCACGTGACCTTCTTCGTGAACGACCTGGTGCCGTACATCTCGGTCGAGGACGAGATCCTCTACCCCGCCCTGACCGTGGCCGCCGAGACCGCTACTCCGATTGACGTCCTTCGTGCCCACCACGCCGAGATCGACCGGTTGGCCTCCGACCTGGACGAGGCGAGGCGTGCCCTGCCGCTCGGCGAGGACGACGCGTGGTGCCAGCTACGGCAGGCACTGTACGGGCTGTACGCCGTCGCCCGCCTGCACTTCACCGTCGAGGACGAGATCGTGCTGCCGCTGCTGGAGGCCGACCTCGACAGCCGCGACGCCGAGGAGCTCGAGGACGCGGTGCGCGCGGTGGTGCACAACACGCAGAGCACGCTGGACTACCAGGAGGCATGAGTACCCGTCGAGCCGGCCGCGGGGAGCCGGGGGGCTCGGGGGTCTTTGGCCTGCGGGTGCAGGTGCCGACGACTCTGGGACCGGGTCGGCGTGGCCGTGACGCTCGAAGCATGCCCCGACGCCACGTGCTGACCGACCGCGAGGAGCGGTTGGTCGTGGACGCCGGTGTGCAGGCACCGTCGGTCCTCAACACCCAGCCGTGGCGGTTCTGCTTCGGCGACGACCTGCTGGAGATCTGGGCGGACCCCGAGCGCCAGCTGACCATGGCCGACCCCGCGGGCCGGTTCATGGTGATCTCCTGCGGAGCGGCGACGTACAACGCGCTTCTGGGCGTTCGTTACGTCGGGCACGAGGCGTGGGTGCAGGCACACCCGCGGCCGCAGACGCCGTTTCTCGCCGCGGTCGTCCACTTCGGCGTCCGCCGGCCGATCGCCGCCGACGACCTCGCGCGGTACGACATGATCGCCGAGCGGCACACCAACCGCGGGCCCTACCGCGACTGGCGGTTGCCGTTCTCGCTGGTGTCCCGGCTGGAGGAGGCCGCGGAGGCGGAGGGCGGCCACGTCCGGGTGCTCACCTCCAGTGAGGTCGAGCGGGTACGCCACCTGGTGATCGAGGCCGAGCGGGCCCAGGAGTCCGACGAGGCCCTGGAAAATGAGATGGAGCCCTGGATCGGCGCGCGGGACAGCGCGGACGGCATCCCGGTCGGAGCGCTCGGCCCCCGGTCGGCGGACTCCGGGGCTCCCGTCCGCGACCTCGACCCCCATCGCCACGCCGGCCCCCGGGACGTCGCGATCTTCGAGCACCGGCCGACCCTCGCGGTCCTGTCCACCCCCGGTGACGGCCACAAGGACTGGGTACGAGCTGGGATGGCGTTGCAGCGGGTTCTGCTCACCGCGGGCCAGCACGGCGTGGTGGCGTCCTTCCTCAACGCACCGATCGAGGAGCTCACCGAAAGGGGTCACCTGCACAGTGCGGCGCCGGGGCTGGACCATCCGCAGATGGTGCTGCGGCTTGGGTATCCACGGGGTGAGGCGGTACCGACGCCGCGCCGGTCCGCCGACCAGGTGATGTGAGGACGGTCCGGCGGCGCGAACTGTCCGGCGGAGCTGCCGGGTGAACCTGCGGGGCAACGGGGGAACGAGGGGGAGACCATGGCCGGACAGGCGTTGTACACCCGTGCCTTGCGTAATGGTGGGCGGCGATGAGCGGGGCAGTCACACGTCCCGTCCCCGAAAGTGAACTGCCGGCCCGGCAGGCGCAGCGTGTGCTGGTCGCGGGCTCGGTGGTGGGTGTGGGGCTGCGCCGGCACCTGAGCCTGGCGGCGGGCGAGTGTGGACTCGACGGTACGGCGCGGACGGTCCGCGACCAGGTGGTGGTCGAGGTGGCCGGCCCACCGGCCGCGCTGGCGGAGTTCGTCCACCGGATCTGTACGCAGGCGCCGCGACCGGCCCGGGTGAGCCTGGTGGACGTGGTGGAGCTGGAGGGAGTGACGCCCCTTCCGGGGACGGGCTTCCGGGTGCTGTTCGACGACGTGGACCCGCCGATGGCGGCCGGGCCCGCCGGTCCCTCCGGCACCGACCTGTCCGGCAAGCAACTGTCGGGCAGCCTGGCAGACCGGGGGGTCTGCGCGGCCTGCCTGCGCGAGCTGTTCGACCCCGCGAACCGGCGCTACCGTTACCCGTTCGTGTCCTGCCGGCTGTGCGGCCCGCGGCAGTCGCTGCTGGACGAGCTTTCGCCGGACGAGATGCTCGCGGCCCTCGGTGAGGGAGCTGACGGCCGGGCGAACACCGCCCTGGGCGGGTTCGCGTTGTGCGCCGCCTGTACGGCCGAACGCGAGGACCCGGCTGACCGGCGCCACCACGCGTTGGCGCCGGGCTGCCCGCAGTGCGGCCCGCGTCTTTCCTGGCGTGCCGCCCAGGCCGACCGCGGCGACGGCAGGGGCTGGGGCGACGCCGGCGGCGGCAGGCTCCGGGCCGGTGACCCCACCGGTGACCGCTGGTCCGACGCCGGCGCGCTGGCGGCCGCCGTGGAGACGGTCGCGGCCGGCGGCGTCGTCGCGGTGAAGGGACCCGGCGGCTACCAACTGGTCTGTGACGCGACGGCTCCCCGGGCGGTGGCCCGGTTGCGCTCGCGTACGCACCGGTGGACGCGTCCCCTCACGGTGCTGGCTCCGGACCTGTCGGTGGCCAGGGCGGTCGCCGACCTGGGAAACACCGAGGTGAACCTGCTGGTCTCACCGTCCCGTCCGGTGGTGCTGGCCCGCCTGCGGCGCAGCCGGCTGCCGATCGCCGCCGGGGTGAGCGCGGGCTCGGACCACGTGGGGCTCGCCTTGCCCGCCACCCCGCTGCAGGCGCTGCTCGTGCACGACCTGGATCGCCCGCTGGTGGTGGCCGGCGCGCATCCGGCCGAGGAGCCGGTGGTGGTCGACGACGCCGACGCCCCGGCTCGCCTGGCCGGGCTGGCCGACGGGTTCCTCGGGCACGACCTGCCGGTCCGCACCCGGACCAGGGACTCCGTGCACTGGGTAGTGCGCGGCCGCCCGGGGGCGCTGCGCCGCGGCCGCGGGCTCGTGCCCGGCTCGGTGCCGCTGCCCGTGTCCCCTCGTCAACCTGTGCTTGCGGTGGGGGCGCAACTGTCCCACACCCACACGCTGGCAGGGGATTCGCGGGCGTACGTGAGCGAACAGGTCGGTGACCTGACCAGCCCGGCGAAGCTGGACGCGTTCGAGCACGAGCTGGCCAGGCTCGTCCCGCTGGTCGGCGGCACCCCGGCGACGGTGGCGCACGACCTGCACCCGGGCTACCTCGCCAGCCAGTACGCCAGGCGCTGGCCGGCGGACCGGCGGATCGCCGTACAGCACCACCACGCGCACGTGGCGGCCTGCGCCGCCGAGCACGGGGTGACCGGGACCTTCCTCGGCGTCGCCTACGACGGCCCGGGCCTGGGGGACGACGGCACGTTGTGGGGCGGAGAGATCCTGGTCGCCGACCTGCGTGGGTACCACCGGGCCGGCCGGTTCGGTCGCGCACCGCTTCCCGGGGGTGAGCTGGCCGCCCGCAGTCCGATCCGTACCGCCCTGGGCTACCTCCTCGCGGGCGAACGACTCGGCGGCGCCCCGATCGACCCGGACCTGATCGGCGCCCGGACCGAACGCCTGTCCGCGCGCGAGCTGGAGACCGTACGCCGGATGGTCACCGGCGGGGTGAACAGTCCGCCGGCTTCCAGTGCCGCCCGGCTGGTGGACGCGGTGGCCGGCCTGCTGGGCCTGCGTGAGGACGCCGCGTACGAAGGGGAGGCCGCGACCGTCCTGGAGACCGCGGCCCGGGGCCGGCGCGAGGAGGAGCTGCCGTGGCGGATCGTCACCGCCGGCGAGGTGCGGGTGTACGACCCGGCGGTGACCCTGGCCGCGGTGTTGTCCGGCATGGCCGACGGCGTCTCCGTCGGGCGGCTCGCCGCCGCGTTCCACGCCACGCTCGTCGCGGTGACCGTCGCCCTGTGCGTGGACGCCGGCCGGGAGGTCGGCGTCCGGACGGTGTGCCTGGCCGGCAGCGCGTTCACCAACCGGCTGCTCCTCGAAGGCGTCGTGGACGCCCTGGACCGGGAGGGCTTCGAGGTCTTCGTCCCCGAGCAGGTGCCCACCCACGACGGCGGGGTGAGCTACGGGCAGGCCGCGGTCGCGGCGGCGCGGATGGCGGACGGGTGACCGACTTACCGGACATCGGGACCGTTCGGGCGAAGGACCCACACTCCCGGGCCGGTCGACCCTGCTGGACGCGACGCCGGTGGTGATGGGCTGAGGTACGACTGAGAAGGCGATCGGCATGGCAGGTGGGACACCCGAGGTCCGGATGCCGGTGAGCGAGAAGCGCCGGAGGCGCGCGCGATCCCGGTGCAGCGCACCGGCTGAGGGAATGGGGGGGACCCGCATCGGCTCCGGGGGGCGTCCGATGCGGCAGGTGCGGCCCGCGCGCACGGGCCGCACCTGTTCCCCTCGGGGAGGGGGAGGAGACCACGATGACCGAGACCGCACAAGTCACCAAGCGCTGGAGCGTCGACATCTTCATCGACGAGCACGACGGCCAGACCCGTGCGGAGGCCCGCCTGGTTTCCGGTGACCGGACGCACCTGTCCGGCTCCGGCCGGGCCCGCCGTAATCCGGCGGATCCGAGTGTGCCGGAGATCGGCGACGAGCTGGCGGTCGCCCGCGCGCTGTCCGAACTCGCGCACCGGCTGCTGCACGCCGCCGCCGACGACATCGAGGGCGTCACCGCCGCCCGGACGGCGGCTGCGGGCGCTGAGCGCCGCTGAGCCGCCGTACCGCCTCATGCCGGGTCGCGGCCCGAGCCGCCTCATGCCGGGTCGCGGCCCGAGTAGAGTGGGGCAGCGACCCGGCAACGTGGCGGCCGTTCGTTACTTGGCGGGCCCCTTGCGGGCGGGGCCGGACTGGGTGGCGAAGACGATGATGTTGTCCCGGTAGGACGTGGCTTTCGACCACGGACCCCCACAGGTGACCAGGCGCAAGGTCGACTTGCTCGAGTCGCCGTACACGAGGTCGGTGGGGAAGTTCGCCTTCGGGTACGCCTTCACACCGTCCACGCGGTAGGGCACCGTCAACCCGTCCTTGCGGACGATGCTGAGCTTGTCGCCCGGCCGGAGCTCACCGAGCCGGAAGAAGACCGCGCGGCCGAGCTTCACCGAGTCGACGTGCCCGACGATCACCGTGTTGCCGATCTCACCGGGGCTGGGCCCGAACTTGTACCACCCCGCGAGGTTGGCGCGTTCGGGTGTCGGCACCTGGATGGTGTTGTCCTTGTTCAGCCCGAGCTGCAGGAGCTGGGTGGCCACGCCGATCCGCGGGATGGACAGACTCGTCGGGATCGAATGCGGAAGCCCGGTGGGGGTGGGCTGGGTCGGTGAGACGCCCGGCGCCGCCGGCCTGCCCGCCGCCCGCGAGGTGGTGGTCGGCGCTGCGGTCGGTGCCGGTGTCCCGGTGGCCGCGGGAGTGGGCTGAGGGGTGGTGAGGAACGCCGGCGCTGCGTCGCCCGCGGGCATCGGCGGCCGCTCCGCGGGAGTGTTGAACGCCATGACCAGCATGGTCGCTCCGGCGAGTGCGAGCAGGGTGACGAGACCGAAGCCGACGGCTCGGCGCAGTTTCCAGCGCCGGCGGCCGGCCTCGCTCGTCACCGGGTCAGACCTGCGCCCCATCGGTCCGCCGCCGGCGAACCATGAAGACGCCGCCGAACGCGGGCGCCGCCAGCGCCACGGCACCGCCGGCCGCGAGGTTGGTGTCGGCGCCGGTCACGCCACCGTCACCACCGGCGACCGGACCGCTCGGGGGGTCGATCGGGCGCTGCCGACCGACCTTGATCGTGCCGTGACCGGCAGCGACCTTTCCGAGGTATTGCTTCGACACCTTGTGTCACTCCCTTTGGTTGCCTGTTCAGGCCGGTCCCAGCTTTCGCTGACCTGAAGAAAGCTGCCCTCGGCCGGTCCGTGGGCAAACTGAATTCGGATTGAGAAGGAACGCTTCCGGGTCCGGTGTCCCGGTCGATAGCGTGGCTCCATGTTCGTACGTTATTTCCACGGACACTAAGGCCGTTTTCGACGGCGTTGTGAGGATTGAATTCGTGGGGACCTCGGCGACGGGTTGTCGGCACCGGGACCGCACCTGGCGTGCGGTTCCGGCCGGGCTCGCCCTGATCGCCGGGATCGCACTGGCACTGACCGGTGTGGTGGCGGCCTCGGACGAGGCCGGCCGCCGCCCGATCTCGCCGAGCGGCCAGGTGGGCACCCGCCTGGCGGTCCCGTCGACCGCCCTCGTCACCGCCCAGCAGGACCTGGAAAGCCCGGCGCGTCTCCTCGACCGGCTCGCCTCCCGGCGGGCCGACGCGTCCCGGATCAGCGTCGTCCGGGTGGACGGCGGGCCGGTGTTCGTCGGGATCGCCCGGCGGGCGGACGAGGCGAGTTACCTGAGCGGAACGGGAGTGGCGCACGCCGACTTCCGGTTGTCACCGGTCGGCGTGCGGTACGCACCCGTGGCGGCCGGCCGACGGGTGGAGAGTCCAACACACGAAGGGATCTGGGTCGCCTGGTCGGTCGGGTCCGGTGCCCGGACCCTCACCTGGCCGCTGCGCCGCGGCGGGTGGGACCTAGTGGTGATGAACGCCGACGGCGACCCGGGTGTGGACGTCCGGTTGTCGGTCGACACGCCGTCGTGGCCGCGGTGGCCGGTGCTTGCGGCCCTGCTCTCCGGCGGCGTCCTGCTCGCGGCGGTGGGGCTGACCGTCCTGCACGACGCTCCGCCTGACCGGCTCAACCCCTACGGCGGCACGGACCACATCCGCTGAGCAGTCCGCCGACCACATCCGCCGACCACATCCGCCGACTACGTCCGCTGACCAGGAGGTTGCCCGATGGGCCCGAACCCGCCAGATCAGCCAGCTCATCCACATCGGTCGGATGAGCCACATCGGGCACATCAGGCGGATCGGCCCTATCCGGTCCGGGTCGAGGGCCGGTTGCAGCCGGACCTGTCCCGGTGGCTGTGGCTGGTGAAATGGATTCTTGCCATTCCGCATTTCATCGTTTTGTGGATTCTGTGGCTCGTACTGTTGGTCCTGACCGTCGTCGCGGGAATTGTCGTCTTTTCACCGGGCGTTATCCGCCGGCGCTCTTCGGGTTCGCCGAGGGTGTCCTGCGGTGGAGCTGGCGGGTGGCGTTCTACGCACTCGTGCTGGGTTGCGACAAATATCCGCCGTTCAAGTTCGAGTCCGATCCCAGCTATCCGGCCGATCTCTCGATCGACTGTCCGCGGCGGCTGTCGCGGGGGCTGGTGCTGGTGAAATGGTGGTTGCTGGCCATCCCGCACTACCTGGTCCTCGCGGTGTTCAGCGGCCGGACCGTGACGCTCGGCTCGCACGGTCACGGGTGGGGATCGTGGCCCGGCGGGGGAGCGGAGTACGGCTACGGCCGGGTCGGCCCCGGACTGATCGGGCTGCTGGTCCTGTTCGCGGCGATCTCGCTGCTGTTCCGCCGCGTCTACCCGAGCGGGATCTTCGATTTCATGATGGGGATGGAGCGCTGGGGCTACCGGGTCAGCGCGTATGTCCTGTTGCTGCGCGACGAATACCCGCCCTTCCGGCTCGACCAGGGAGGGGAGGACCCGGGCGGACCCGCCGGTACGGCGGACCGGCCGATTTGGACCGGGGAACCGCCACCCGCCCAACCAGCCTGAGCAGTGCGGGCGATGAACGGCTCACCCGAACGCCTCGGCCGCGCCCGGTCCAGACCGGACCTTCGCCCCTGTCCCAACAGGGGCATCGGCTGAGAAACCTGGAGAGAACCAGGTCCTAATCGGGACCTGTGATCCACACACCCGGGAGGATCACCACGATGGCCAGCCGCCCACAGCTTCGTCAACTCGGCCTGAACACCGGCAAGAAGGCCCGCCTGCACCGCATACTCTTCCAGCACGGCGTCGGCAACGGCACCGCGATGTTCCTCCCCTACGACCAGGGGCTCGAGCATGGTCCGCGGGACTTCTTCGCCAACCCCGACGCCGGCGACCCGGCCTACATCGTCAAGCTCGCCCTGCGCGGCGGCTTCAACGGCATCGCCGTGCAGATCGGTGTGGCGGAGAAGTTCTACTGGGACTACGCCGGTGAGGTTCCGCTCGTCCTGAAGCTGAACGGGCGCACGGAGATCCCGGCGGCCGACCATCCGCTGTCGCCGCTGAATGCCGACGTGGCCGACGCCGCACGCCTGGGCGCGGACGCGGTGGGATACACCCTGTACGTCGGATCACCCGCGCAGGAAGAGGACTTCGCGCAGTTCCGGAAAGTCCGAGAGGACGCCCACCACTACGGTCTCCCGCTGATCGTGTGGGCCTACCCGCGCGGTTCGGCGGTCGACGCCAAGGGCGGCAAGGACTCCTTCTACGCCGTCGACTACGCCGCCCGCACCGCGACCGAGCTGGGCGCCGACATCGTCAAGGTGAACTTTCCTCATCCGGAGCACCGGAAAGGTGCGCGCGCGGAGTACGACACCGACGTGTCTCCGTCGCAGGCCATCGAGGCCGTGGTGCGTTCGGCCGCCCGCACCTACGTGCTGGTCTCGGGAGGGGAGAAGGCCGACGACGCGGAGATGCTGGACAAGGCCCGGATGGCCATGGATGCGGGCGCGCTCGGCCTGATCTTCGGCCGCAACGTCTGGCAGCGGCCGTGTGAGGAGTCGCTGGCCCTGGTGGATCAGCTCAAGGTGATCCTCGCGAAGTATCCGGCGGCCTGACACCTCGGCCGAATGTGACGACTGCGACCGACTCCGACCGACTCACAAATCTTCAGACCTTCAGACCCCTCGAGGCTCCCCGGGAGCGAGCATGATCGATGCCAGGCAGGTGGAACGGCTCCTCGGCTACCGCGATCCGGACGGGGCGGTGCTCTCGCTCTACGCCGACGTACCGGCCCAGGCGGTCGCGGTGCGGGAGATGTTCCTCCGGGTGGACAACCTGCTCGCCGAGCAGGCCGACTCCGCGCGGGACGCCCCGCACGCCGTGCGGCTGGAGCTCGCCGAGGCCCGTACGCGGGTGCGTGAGGCGCTCACCACGCACGTGCGGGACTGGCTCGGCCACGGCGTCGCCCTGGTGGCAGCGCCGTCGCTCGGCCTGCAGGAGGCCGTGCCGGTGTCGTGGCCGGTGCACACGCGGGTGGTGGCCGACCGCCGTCCGTACGTGCGTCCGCTGCTGTCGGCGCTCCACCATGCCCGGCCCTACTACGTGGTGGTAGTGGAACGCCGCGAGGCGTGGATCTTCCGGGTGGACGGGGAGAGCATCGAGTCGGTGAACAAGCTGGTCGGGGACGGCGTACGCGACCCCTCCCACGCCGGCTGGGCCGGCTATGAGGAGTACAACACCCGCCACCGGGCGGCCGAACTCGCCCGGCGCCACTACCGGACGACCGCGGCGACGGTGGAGAAGCTACTGGCGGCCAACGGCCGAGACCTGGTCGTCGGCGGCCACGAGGTCGGGATCGTGGAGTTCGTCGGTCAGCTGCCCGATGCCGTGCGGCGCCGTCTGGTGGGTACGTTCGTCGTCGACCCGCACACGATGACCGCGGGCGACGTCCGCGACCTCAGCGCCCGGGCCCGCGACCGGCGCCGGCGCGAGCACGAACGCCGGGTGCTGGCCGAGATCGCCGACCGGGAGGCGAGCGGGCAGGCGGTGAGCGGGATCGAGGCCTGCGGGCAGGCGGTCAACCGCGGGCAGGCCGCCATGCTGGTCGTACGCGGGGACGCCGTCGTCGCGGGCTTCGACTGCGAGACTTGCGGCGAGCTGACACCGAAGGCGACGTCGAGCTGCCCGCACTGCGGTGGGCGGCTGCGCCCGGTGTACGACCTCGTGGACGAACTGCTCGCCCGGGTCGTGCAGCAGGGCGGGGAGGTGGAGTTCGCGGACGAGGTCGGCGACCCCGGCCCGGCCGGCGGGAACGAGGAACCGGTCAGCGCGATGTTGCGCGGCCGGCTGGTGCGCCCCGACCGCTAGAACATCGCCGAGGACGGTCCTGGCGCGTGGCCTGCGCTGCCTGCCCCAGCGGCCGTCACGGACGCAGCAGCCGGCGGACCCGTGCGGCCTGCCGGGTCAGATGGTCGCGTTCCGGCACGCTGCCGGCGGCCCGGGACGCCTCGGCGTACAGCTTCGCGGCCCGCTCGAGGTCACCGGCGCCCTCGTGGAGGTACGCGGTCACCGCGGTGTAGCGCGGCAGGTCCGGGCTCACCCCGGCCAGTGCCGCCATCCCCGCTCGCGGTCCGTCGGCCTCACCGACCGCCACCGCGCGGTTGAGCCGCACCACCGGACTGTTGGTGAGGCGGAGCAGCTCGTCGTACCACTCCACGATCTGCACCCAGTCGGTCTCGGCGGCCGTCGGTGCGTCGGCGTGCAGGGCGGCGATCGCTGCCTGCGCCTGGTACTCGCCCAGCCGGTCACGGGCCAGCGCGGTCTGCAGGACCGTCACTCCTTCGGCGATCAGGCCGGTGTCCCACCGCGACCGGTCCTGCTCGGCCAGCTGCACGAGGCGTCCCCCCGCGCCCCTCCGGGCCGCCCGCCGCGCGTGGTGCAGCAGCATCAGCGCGAGCAGCCCGGCGACCTCGGGTTCTCCGGTCAGGGCGGCCAGCTGGCGGGTGAGACGGATCGCCTCGGCGGCCAGGTCGACGTCTCCGCCGTACCCCTCGTTGAAGACGAGGTAGAGCACCCGCAACACCGTGCCGAGGTCGCCGGGCTGGTCCAGCGGCAGCCCGGCGATCCGCCTCTTGGCGCGGCTGATCCGCTGCGCCATGGTCGCCTCGGGGACGAGGTAGGCGGCGGCGATCTGCCGGGTCGTCAGGCCGCCGACCGCGCGCAGCGTCAACGCGACCGCCGCGGCCGGCGGAAGGGTGGGATGCGCGCACAGGAAGTACAGCCGCAGCGTGTCGTCGGTGGCCGGGGCCGGCCCGGCGGGCGGCTCGACCTCCACGGCGAGCTCGCGGTCCTGCCGGGACGCCGCGGCCCGGGTGGCGTCGAGGAACCTGCGCCACGCCGCCGTGACCAGCCACGCCTTCGGGTCCCGCGGCGGGTCGTCCGGCCAGGTCTCCAGCGCCCGGATCAGGGCTTCCTGGACGGCGTCCTCGGCCGAGGCGAAGTCGGCTCCGCGCCGGACGAGGACACCGATCACCGCGGGAACGAGCTCTCGCAGCAGCGATTCGTTCACGACGACCTGTCTACTCGGTGGCCGCGGGCATGCCGGTGAGGAACGGCCGGACCTCCAGCCACTCGTGGATCGGCTTGCCGCCGGGCCCGGGTGCGGCGGACAGATCCGCGGCCACCTCGACCGCGCGGTCCCAGGACTCCACGTCGATGATGTACCAGCCGGCGATCAGGTCCTTGGTCTCGGCGAACGGGCCGTCGGTCACCGGTGGCCGCCCCTCGCCGTCGTAGCGTACGAACGTGCCCTCGGGCGTCAGGGCCTGCACGTCGACGAGTTCGCCCTTCTCCTGCAGGCGATCGCCGAAGTCGCGCATGTACTGCACGTGCGCGTCGACCTCCTCAGGCGTCCACTGGTCCATCGGCCCGTGGTCGACCGCGGGGGCCGGGCCGCCCCGGTAGTGCTTCAGCAGCAGGTACTTCATCGTCTGTCTCCGTTCCTGGTTCTTCCTGGATTCTTCCGGACCTGTCGTCGGCGCTGCCCTCAGGCGTGCCGGCGTTCCTCGCGCTGCCGGACCAGCTCCTCCACCGCGCTCGGCAGGGTCGTCTCGAAGTCGATCAGCTTCGCCCACGTCGGGGTCACCACGATCCGGACCATGCCGTCGTACAGCGACCGCACCTCCGCCTCCCACTCCACCCGCTGCTCGGCCGTCATCTGGTAGCTGCCGTTCATCTGGAGGTACTCCTCCGGGATGCCGTCGACGACGTCCATCTCGGCCCGGCCGCGGATCAGCAGGATCTTCGGCGGGTGCACCTCGGTGTCGATCGTCAGCGCCACCGCGGGGTTGTGGCGCAGGGACGGCAGCTTCGGGGCGTTCTTCGCCGTGCACATGACGATCTGCGTGCCGTTCCAGGTGAACGCGATCGGGACGTTGCGGGGAGTGCCGTCCTCGGCGACGTAGGCCAGGCGGGCCAGGTCGCGGGCCAGCAGCTGCCGGCTGGTCGGGTGGTTCAGGATCTCGGAGATCTTGGTCGGCTGCATGATCGGTTCTCCTCGCCGGGTCCAACGTCGGGCTTCGTCGCGGTCTCGTCGGCCGCTGGTGCTCCTGGGACGGAGCCGGCACGACGTTCTCGACACCGACGGCGTACGAGTTTCCGGAAATCTCTTCAGGACCCGATCCCGGTGTCCCTGCGCGGGTTTCGTACCACCCGAAGCGCCGGAGGACAGTTCACCGTGCCGGTGTCACCTCTGTGCGCCGACACCGTGCGCAGGGCCGGCCGCCGCGACTCAGGCGGTCGTACGCGACACCTTCGAGAGCTCAGGGTCGTGTACGACGGCCACCGGGCAGGCCACCCGCCGCAACACCGCGCGGGCCGTCGACCCGGTGACCAGCTCCGACGGCGGGTGCACGCGCCCGCCCAGCACCAGCAGGTCGGCCGGGCGGCTGAGGCCGACCAGAGCCGCCACCGGGTGGGACCGCTCGACCAGCGTTGCCAGCGGCACCTCGGCGTACTTCTCCCGCCACGGCGCGAGGGTCTGGGCGAGGGACCGGGTCACCCGAGCCTGGCTCTCCGCCACCGCCTCGGTCAGGGCGGCGGGGCTGTAGACGTAGGGGTCGGTGAGGTCCCAGGCGGCCACCGCAAGCAGCGGCAGACCGCGTGCCGTCGCCTCCTCGAACGCGAACTCGACCGCCGTCTCACCGGTCGACGGCAGGTCGACGCCCACCACCACCCGGGGTCCACCCGGTCCGCCGCGCCCGTTCGCCTCTCCCACTTCGGCCCCTCCGCCCGCGGTGCCGGCCGCCGGCTCACGCCGCGCCGGTACGACGACCACGGGGACCCGGGCGTGCACGGCCAGGCTCATCGAGGTCGACCCGGGCAGCAGGGAGGCCAACCCGCTGCGCCCCCGCCGGCCGACCACGCACATCCGTGCCCGGGAGACCATCTCGGCCAGGACCCTTGCCGGCGCCCCCTCGTACAACGCGGTGCCGACCACCAGGTCCGCGTGCAGGTGCCCGGCCAGGTGTGCCCGCGCCGCCGCGAACACCTCCCGGCCCTCCTCGTACATCGCGATCATCCTCGGGGAGGCGCCGTGAACCCGCTCGGCGCGCCGGTGCGCGAAGGGCACGTACGCGTACACCAGACGCACTGGACAGCGGTGCGCGGCCGCCTCCTCCAGCGCCCAGTCCAGCGCGCGCAGCCCGTTGTCCGATCCGTCGACCCCGACCACGATGGCCGGGTTGTCGCCCGGTCGCGGCATCTGCACGTCTCCCTTACGACCTTGGTTCCGCCCAACCCTGGCAGCAGAATCCGGGCGAGGTGGCGCAGACTTCGCGGCCCGGGACGGTCGGCGCGGGATCGCGGACCAAGTGCCCTGGGTGGTGCGCCGTCTCGCTGATGACCCTGAACGGTGGAGAGGTGTGGAGCCGCCGGGCGAACACCACCGGGCCGGTACCCGCACGAGTCACATTGTGGAGGCAGCGGACAGGACGCGCATCGCGCGCAGGACGCGCCCGGGGAGGTCCGCATGGCGCGAGGCCGGCTGAGGCGGTGGACGGTCCTGGCCCTTCGGCGGCTGGGCTGGAGCCGTAACCCGATGTGCCGTGCTTCAGACCGGGTGGAGGGCCTGCTGATCGCGGTGACGCTGGTGGCGGCGCTGGTGGCGATACCGGTCGCGATCGGCATGGGCCGGGGTGCGTACGCCGACGGTGCGGCCAGGTCGGCGGCCCAGCAGGCGGCCGGCCACTGGGGTACGGCCAAGCTGCTGGAGTCCGCACCGGGCTCGGTGGATCCCGGTCAGGACGCACCGAACCCGGTGACCACCTACGCCCGGGCGCGCTGGCAGGGACCGAACGGCGCCTGGTCCGAAGGGGACGTACCCGTGCGGGCCGGCACCGGCGCGGGCTCGACGGTGCGGATTTGGGTGGACGCCGCCGGCCAGGTGACCCGTCCGCCGCTCACGCCGTCACAGCTGTCCGACAAGGGCGTGGCCACCGCGATCACCGCCCTGATGGGTCTCGAACTCGGCATCGTCGTCTGTTCGCTGCTCGCCCGCTGGTCGCTGGACCGTCGCCGGCTCGCTGCCTGGGGCCAGGAGTGGGAACGGGTCGCGCCGCGCTGGGGCCGGAAGTACCACTGATCCACGAGGAGTTCGGGATGTTCGTCACTTTGGACCTGCGCAAGCACGCCGAGGAACTGGTGAGCACCGCGCGGCTCGCGCCCTCCCTGCACAACGCCCAGCCGTGGGCGTTCCGGGTCACCGCCCGAAGCGTGGAGGTGTACGTCGACCGCACCCGTGCGGTGGCCGTGGTCGACCCAGACGACCGGCAGATGCTGATCGGCGTCGGTGCGGCCATCTTCGCGGTCCGGCTGGGAGTGAGCGCGCTCGGCTCCGAACCCACCGTGTCGCTGATGCCCGGTGACGAGCGCGGCGACCTGGCTGCGGTGGTCTCCCTCGGCCCGGACCATCTACCGTCGATGGCCGAGACCAGGCTGCTCCAGCACGTGCCGCTGCGGCGCACGATCAGGTCCCGGCTGGACCCGGACGTGCCGGCGCGGACCAGGAGCGTGCTGGCGGGGGAGGCCGAGCTCGAGGGCGCCCAGCTGCGCTGGATCACCGAACACGCCGAACGCGGGGTGCTGTCCAGGCTGGTCACCGCCGCCGAACGCCGGGAGCAGGCCGACCCGAAGTTCCAGCACGAACTCGCCCGCTGGGTGGGCGGGGAGGCGCCGCTGTACGGCACCGGGCTGCCCGAGGCGGTGCTCGGCGTGTCCGCCAAGGCCGGGCACGAGGCGGACTTCCCGATGCGGGACTACGCCGGCGGCCGGCGGCGGCTGTCCTCCTCACCGGGCCGGCCGGAGCGGGACCCGGTGATCGCGGTCCTGTTCACCGACGGGGACCGTCCCGTGGAGTGGCTGCGGTGCGGGCAGGCGCTGATGCGGATGCTGTTGTGGGCCAGCGTGGAGGGTCTGGCCGCGTCCTACCTCAACCAGCCGCTGGAGCTGCCCGACCTGCGCACCCGCGTACGCGACGACCTGGACCTGCCCGGGTTCGCCCAGCTCATCCTGCGGTTCGGCCGTCCGGTCTCCGGGCTGCCGCTTCCGACGCCGCGGCGGCCGGTGGCGGAACTGCTGCGCCGCTAGCGCCGGCGCCACCTGTGCCTGTGCCTGTGCCTGTGCCGGCGCCGGGGCCGGTGCCGGTGCCGGGGCCGGTGCGCGCACCGGTGCCGCCGACCCGTCCCGCCCGGTGGAGCCGGCCAGGTCGGCGCACCCGCCAGGACTGTCCGGGACGCAGCGTCGTCTGCTCGTCCTTCACCGTCACGGTGATCGGCGCCGCCGCGGAGCGCCGCAGCCCGATGCGCACCTCGTCCCGCGTGCAGTGGACGGTGACGCCCCAGTGGCCGCGGTAGCGCAGCTGGAGCTCCAGGTCGGTGATCTCGCGCGGCAGCCGCGGGTTGAGCCGGAGCACGTCGTCGCGGGTCTCGATCCCTGTGTAGCAACGCTGCAGCAGGTCGACGCACCCGGCCATCGCCCCCAGGTGGACGCCCTCCGCGGTCGTGTCCTGCTCACCGCCCCGCACGTCGGATCCCAGCGCCTGCAGGAAGAACGCCCAGGAGCTGTGACGGTCGGTGCGGGCGAGGACCCACGCGTGCACCACGGCGCTGAGGGTGGAGCCGTGGGACGTGCGGTCCAGGTGGTACTCGATCGTACGCAGGATCGTCGCCGGGTCCAGGTCGTAGCCGAGCTGGTTCAGGACCTGTGTCAACTCGTCCTTGCCGAGAAGGAAGAACAGCATCAGAACGTCCGCCTGCTTGGAGACCTGGTACCTCCGTACCGAGTCGCCTTCGGCCTCCAGGATGCGGTCCAGCCGGCGGATGTCGCCGTACTTCGCGCGATATCCGTCCCAGTCCAGCTCGGCAAGTCGGTCGTACCCCTCGAACTGCCCGATGACCCCGTGGTGGAACACCACCCGCAGCCGCCGGCTCACCTCGTCGAACCGCTCCAGCTCGGCGTGGCGCAGCCCGAGCCGTGCGGTCAGCTCGGTACGCCGGTACGCCGGGATCAGGGCCAGCGCGTCCAGCGCCCGCCGCACAACCCAGGCGGTCATGACGTTGGTGTAGGAGTTGTTGTCGATGCCCGGGCGGGCGGCACCGGGATAGGCGTCGTGGTACTCGTCCGGGCCCATCACGCCCCGGATCTCATAGCGTCCGCCGGTCGCCTCGTAGGTCGCCAGGCCACTCCAGAAACGCGCGATCTCGACCAGCATCTCCGCACCGTGGGTGGCGAGGAAGGAGACGTCGCCGGTGGCCTCGTAGTACTTCCAGACGTTGTACGCCACCGCCAGCCCGACGTGGTGCTGCAGGTGGGTGTTGTCCTGCATCCAGCGTCCCGACAGCGGGTTGAGGTGCAGCCGCTGGGTCTCGTCCCGGCCGTCGCTCCCGCTCTGCCACGGATACATGGCGCCGCGGTGGCCCGCCGCCCGCGCCGCCAGCCGAGCCTGGGGAAGGCGCCGCCAGCGGTACATCAGCAGCGCCCGGGCCACCTCGGGCAGCCGCAGCAGCAGGAACGGGAAGACGAACAGCTCGTCCCAGAAGACGTGCCCGCGATAGGCCTCGCCGTGCAGCCCGCGGGCGGGTACGCCGACGTCGAGTTCGACGGTGTGCTCCGACAGCGTCTGCAGGATGTGGAACACGTACAGGTCCAGCGTCTGCTGCGGTCCGCCGTCCACGACGGTCCGGCAGCCACGCCACAGCCGCGCCCAGGCGAGCTCGTGGCGGGCCAGCAGGTGTTCGGGACGGCCGGCGCGGCTCGCGGCGTCGCAGGCGGCGGTCAGGCTCTCGGTGATCGCCCGGTCCCTGGAGGTGTGGACCGCCACCGTCTTCTCCACGGTCACCGCCTTGCCGCGTTCCACCGCGAAGGTCAGGTCGAGGTCGACCCGGCGGGGCCGTTCCACCAGCCGGCGCTCCACCGGTCCCGCCGCACCGTGCACCCGCACCCGGGCCGCCTCTGCGATCCGCACCCGCGACTGCGCGGTCTCCACCTGCAGCCACAGCAGGTCCTGCCCGTCGTACCCGGCGGTGACCGGCCGCAGGTGGTCACCGGCCAGGTCGGCGTAGCGGCGTACGCCCCGGTTGGCGACGCTGCCGTCCAGCGCGGTCCGCACCTGCAGCCGGCCGGACCAGTTCTCGGGCTCGATCTCGGTCTCCAGCACCGCGAGGTGCGGGTCGTCCATGGAGACCCAGCGCCGCTGGGCGAGCAGGGTGGTCCGGCCGCCTTCGTCGCGGAAGCGCACCCGCCTGGTCAGTACGCCGCGGCCCAGGTCCAGCTCCTGCCGGAAGTCCAGGATCTGCACCCGGTCCAGGTCGAGCCACGAGCCGTCAACGGGGCGGAAGGTCAGCGGCAACCAGTTCGGCGCGTTGACCAGGTCCTCGTTCTCCACCACCCCGCCGGCGACCCGCGACTCCAGCCGGTCGTAACAACCTGCCAGGTAGGTGCCGGGGTAGTGCACGCCGTCGGCGTGGGACTCCGGCGCGGCGCCGCGGGTGGCGAAGTATCCGTTGCCGAGGGTGCACAGCGCCTCGCGCAGACCCTCTCTCGCCGGCTCGTACCGGTCATAGGTCAAGACCGAATGGCTCACGTCGTCTCCCGAAGACCCGCACCTGCGCGAGATCCGCAGCGGGGATCGCGGAGCCGGTGTCGCCCGAACCCGTCTCGCCGGAACCTGTGTCCCCGGAACCTGTGTCCCCGGAACCTGTGTCCCCGGAACCGTTGGGGTTCGCGGCGCCGGCCGCGACGCCGACGCCGGCGTTGGCGGTGAAGCCGTCGGGAGCGGTGACCGTGACCACGGTCCCGAATCCTGCCCGCCGCCCGGCTCGCTCACCGTCGGCGGAGGCCACCAGCAGGCCGGCCTGGGCCGGTGGGATCGCCAGCCGCCGGGCCGCCGCGGCGAACACCTCTGTGCCGCCGCGGAAGTCCTTCGCCGGTACGACCCACCCGCCGCCGGATGCCGGGCCGGTGGATCCCCGCTCCGCGCCCGCTCGCGCTCCGTCCAGGACCACGTCGAACAACCGGCGTACCTGCGCCGCCGCCACGATCTCCTCGCAGTGGCCGCCGATGCACACCGCGGCCGTCCGCGCGCCGCGGGCGCGCAGCTCGTACAGCAGCTTGACCGCGACCGGATGCGGAGGTACGCCGTACCGCGCGATCTCGGCCAGGAAGCTGCGGGTCTCGCAGTCGGCCAGCGACGACACGCTGTTCTCCGCGCCGTTGTCGGGCAGGTCGATGCCCCGGTCGGCGAGAAGGGCGCGCAGGCCGGCGATCCGGGGCCGGCCGGCGAAGTGCCGCAGATAGTCCTCACGTACGTCGAACGGCGCGAACGCGACCCCCACCATCCGGCCGTGGCGGCGCAGGAACGCGTCCAGGCAGCGCTTCCAGGCCGCGGCGTGCGCCCTGGCGGTGTCAGGGACCACCACGTCGACCTCGAACACCACGGCACCGATCCGGTCGAGACGCAGGACCGTCGGCTGGGTTGTCATCGGCGCGTACCTCCTGGTCCGCTGCGTCGGGCGGGCGAAAGGGGGCTTTACCGATGGGCGAGCAGCTCCTGCCGGCATCGCCCGGAGAGTACGAGTTCGGCCAGGTCGCGGACGACGACGTGCGCACCGCGGCGGTAGAAATCGTCGGCGCGGGCGTACCTGTCGACGGCGACGACCGGCTCGAAGCATCCGTGCCAGCCGGCCTCCACCCCGACCAGGCTGCCGCTCAGCACCGCCGTACGCCTCGGGGAGACACCGAGCCGGCGGGTCGCCTCGAGCAGCAGGCCCGGGTCGGGCAGCGCCGGAAGGCCGAGCAGCGTGGTGTCTCCGCCGTCCACGCAGACGTCGAACAGGCCGGCGATCCCCGCCGCGGACAGCAGCTGCTCGCAGCTACGGTCGCCGGCCACGGCCGCGAGCCGGACGCCACGGGCGGCGAGGTCACGCAGCAGGTCGACCGACGCGTGGTAGGCGTTGACGCCGACCCGCCGGACCTCCTCGCCGAAGCAGGCGTCCTTGTGGTCGGCCAGCGTGCGGACGGTCTCCTCACCGGGCGCGGGGGAGTGGTCGGCGAGCGCGATGCCGCGGGCGGTCAGAAACCCGCGTACTCCCTCGGCGGTGGTCCGGCCGGCGGCGTAGCGGAGGTAGTCACCGGGCAGTTCGAACGACGGGATCCGCGTCCCGTCGCCGGTGCCCTCGGTGCTGTGCAGTCCGGCCCGGCGGCCGCGGCGGCGCAGGAACGAGTCGAAGGTGCGCTGCCAGGCGGCGGCATGCAGGAGCGCGGAGTCGACCACCACGTCGTCCAGCCCGAACAGCGCGGCGTCGAGCCGGTCCAGGTGGAGGGTGGGCGAGTTCATCCGCACCCGCTCAGCGTGGCGGCCGACCGGCGGAGCGGGCGAGAGGCTTCGGTCACGGGGCGCCGGGACCTTCGCCCGCTGCCGCGAAGTGTCGTGCGAAACGACCCTGAAGACGGGCCGGCCAACTCTGGAGGTGTGCGTTGCTCGTCGGAGAGCTCGACCAGACCGAGCGGGACACGCTCGTCGGAGCAGCGGTGCTCGCTCCGTCCATGCACAACGCCCAGCCGTGGTGCTTCCGCTTCCGTGGCCGGTCGGTGGAGGTCCACCGCGACCCCGCCCGCGAGCTCGCCGCGGAGGACCCGGAAGGACGGATGACGCTGATCGGCGCCGGCACCGCGCTGGTCAACCTGCGGGTGGCCGCCGCCGCGATCGGGGCGCACACCACGACGTTGCTGTTTCCCGACCCGGAGCGGCGGACCCTCGTCGCCCTGGTGAGCGTGGGTAACCCGAGCGAGGACGCCGGCCAGTTGGCCGCGTTGTTCCCGTTCCTGCCCCGGCGGCGCACCAACCGGCAGCCGTTCACCGAGCGGGCGGTTCCAAACGAGGTACGCACCGACATCAGCCAGGCGGCCGCCGGTGAGGGCGTACGGCTGGAGTGGATCGACGACCGCGACCGGCAGCGCTGGCTGATGGAGCTCGCCACCGACGCCGACATCGCCGAGGCCGACGACCCCCGCCGGCTGGTCGAACGCCAGGTGTGGGTCGGCGGACAGCGCACCAGCAGCGGTGTGCCGTCCAGCGCGCTCGGACCGCGCGCGGAGGGAAGCTCCCCGGTCCGCGACCTTGCGGTCGACCCCGGTGACCGGCTCCGCCCGAAGGGGAAGTTCGAGGACTCACCGTCCCTGGCCGTCCTGTCCACCACCAGGGACACCCCGCAGGACTGGGTCACCGCCGGGCAGGCCCTGCAGCGGGTGCTGCTGACCGCCACCACTCACGGCGTCGCGGCGTCCCTGCTGAACCAGCCGATCGAGCACGCCGAACTGCGCTGGCTGGTCCGCGACCCGCGGTCGGGATGGACCGAGCCGCAGATCGTGCTGAGGTTCGGGTACGGGCCCGAGGTGCCTCCGACCCCGCGCCGGCCGGTCGCGGAGTTCGTCCTGTCCGAACGAGACCCCGACCCGGCACCACCGGAGCCGGCCGCGCAGCCGGCCGACCGCGCTTCCGGTCAGACGTCCCAGACGTCCGGTCAGACGTCCGGGCAGATGTCCGGGCAGATGTCCGGGCAGAGCGTGCCCGAGCCGCGAGCCCCGCAGGACCCGGAGGAGTGAACCGCATGTCCACCGAAATACCGCGACCGGTCATGGTCGGCGTCGACGGCACGCAAGGTTCGCTTGACGCGGTGGCCTGGGCGGCCAATGCTGCCGGGCTGCGCAAGGTGCCCTTGCGGGTGGTGCACGCGTTCGCCTGGCCACTGCTGCACATCCCTGCCGCCATGTGGCAACTCGGGCCCGAGGGCGGACTGCGCGCCCACGCGGACTCACTGATGGAGGAGGCCGTACGAACAGCCCGGGACGCCGCACCAGACATCGAGATCGCGACCACGGTGGAGACCGACTTTCCCTCACCCCTGCTGGTGGATCTGAGCAGTGACGCGACGTACGTCGTCGTCGGTACGGCCGGCCGCGGCTCGGTGGCCGATGCCCTGGCGGGTTCGCTCACCATCGAGCTGTCGGCGCGTTCGCAGGCCCCCGTCGTGGTCGTTCGCGGCACTCTGTCGCCCGAACGCACCGACAACCTCGTCGTCGTCGGGGTGGACGGGTCCCCGCTCGGTGCCGTCGCCGTCGAGGCAGCGGTGGAGGAGGCGGCCCGCCGGCACGCACGACTGCTCGCCGTGCACGTGGTGCGGCAGGGCCGGGGCGCACGGTCCGGCGCCGCCGACACCGCCGCCGGGCTGCGGCTGCTGGAGGAATCGCTGGCCGGATGGCGGCACAAGTACCCCGACCTGCCGATCGAGGAACGCGTGCTGATGGGCCACGCCGCCGGCCACCTGATCGAACTGTCCGCCTCGGCCAGTCTGATCGTGGTGGGCGCTCGCGGACGTGGCGGCTTCGCCGGAATGCTGCTGGGTTCGGTGAGCCAGGCGCTGCTGCACCAGGCTCAGTGCCCGGTCGTCGTCCTCACCCGGGAGTGCCGGGCCAGCAGACCCGCCGCGGCCTGACGCATCACCATCCCGAGCCCCTGCCGCATCCCGACCTCGACCTGTCCTGGGATCGAATGATTCGCGCGGCGGAACGTTTGCCGGTGCCGGTGCGAGTCGACCGGGCATGAGACGGGCGGATCGTTGCCAGGTTTTTGTCCACAGGTAGCGGATCGGCGTGTTTTCGGGGTCGCGTTGTGGACAACGGGTTAGCTGTCGGTGGCAGCCTGTAGAGTTCGAACATGCATTCGACAGTGCAGAATCCTTCGGGCTGGGACGGCGGCATCGACGCCGAGCAGCGTCTGGAGGCTGCGCTGGTTCAGGTCCGTTCTGTCGTCGGTGACGCGCTGGCGGCGCCGATGCTGTCACTTCGGCCCGAGAAGCTGGGCCGGTTGTTCGACCTGCACCAGGTCGGCGAGGCGATGATGGCCGCCTTGAAGCTGGCGATGGTGTCCAGGGCCGAGGCCTGCGACGTCGGCAAGACCACGGGTGCGGTTACGACCGCGACGTGGCTGCGCCACTCCCAGCGGATGGGGAAGAAGGATTCCTACGCCACCGTCGCCCTGGCACGGGATCTGGACCGCACCATCACTCTCACCGCCCGTGTTCTGGCGCGTGGGGAGCTGTCGTTCAGGCACGCGCAGGTGATCGCGGGGGCGATCAAGGATCTGCCGAAGTGGGTCAGCCTGGAACAGCGCGTGGAGGCCGAGGAGTATCTGATCGAGGAGTCGCGGCGGCGTAACCCCGACGACGTGCGCCTGCTGGGACGGCACCTGCTGCGGGTGTTGGCGCCGGAGGAGTGGGAACGCCGCCTCGGTAAAGAACTCGAGGACGACGAACGTGCCGCAGAATGCTCCCGTTCCCTGAAGTACGCGCCGAACGGGATCCCCGGTTCGGAGACGGTGGTGATCAAGCTGCCGGTGCTGGAGATGGAAGTCCTCCGCAAGCTGGTCGAGGCGCTGGTTGCCCGTGACACCCGCCCCGAACCCGACGACCGTCCCCTGGACCAAAAGCGTGGGGACGCGTTCGCGGAGTTGGTCGCCATGTGGGCGCAGCACCAGGCCTCGCCCAACCGTGGCCGGGGGCGGGACTGCGTCACCGTCCTGATCGATCTGCACAACCTGATGAACGGTGTCGGGTTCGGCACCATCGACGACCTCAACCCCGTCCGGCCCATGCCGTGTGGCTGCCAGACCCCCGATGCCAAACGCCAAGCCGCCAAACGCCAAGCCGCCAAGCGCCGGGCCGCCGAGGGCAAGAACGCCAAGCCCACCGAGGATTCTGGGTCGGGACAGGCCGGGCCGGGCAGGAGCCGCAGCGGCACCGCAGATGCCAAGCCTGCCAGCACCATGCCCAGCAAGCAGGCCGGCGACGCAGGCGGCTCCGGGGACGCCGAGCCCACCAGCAATGCCGAGCCGAGTGACAACGCCGAGTCCAGCAACGACCCTGAGCCCAGCAACGACCCTGAGCCCGCGCCGGCGCCCGGTGCGAACCGTGAACCCACTGAGGACGGCACATCGCAACCCGATGTTGACGAAGAGGTCGACGACCCGAACCTGGCGAAGGGCCATGACGAGCCAGTCCGGCCGGCCGACACCGGCGTCCCACACGCGGGCGCCGATTTGGGGGAGACGACGACAGACCCGCGCGAACCGACCGGGACGGCGGACACCGATGACGGGTGCAGGCCCGGTGGCGAGAGGACGGGAACTGGCCGGAACGGTCAACCGGGCAAGGCGAAACTGTCACCCGACCCATTCGGTGCACCCGACCCACTCGACGCACCCAGCCCACCCGGGCCGGGCAGCGCCGCGGACCGGATACCCCGGCCGCGAGAACACGGGCGAACCCCACAACCGAACACCGCCACCGGAATCCACCCCGAGACCGGAACCGACCCCGGCGCCGAAAGGGAAGCTGGAACGGGACTCGGATCCGATCCGGAAACAGATACCGGACCCGAGGACTGGGACCTCGGGGTAGAAGATGGCGCCGACGCCGAACTGCAGGAGGGTGCGGCGGGGCCGGAGGCTGGCCACGAACCCAGCGACCCCGAGGACCTCACCGACCCCGCTGGCCGCATGGACCCGCACGACGGCTGCAGCAAATGCGGAGGCGGCGGATCAGCCAGGATCCTCGGGCTACGCGGCGAACCGATCTCGGTTGCCACTGTCCGGCGGATGGCCTGCGACGCGAACATCATCCCGGTGGTGCTCGGCGGCAACGGCGAGGTCCTCGACGTCGGAATGGCCGACAGGTTCTTCACCGAAGCGCAGCGCCGGGCGTTGGCGGTCCGGGACGGGTCTCACTGTCACTTCCCAGGCTGCCAGGTCCCCGAACGCCGCTGCGTCGCCCACCACATGAACCCCTGGGACGACTTCGGCCCAACCGATCTGGCGAACGGAGTCCTCCTGTGCAAGAGCCATCACACCTTCGTCCACCACCGAGGCTGGCAAGTGCGGCTGGGCGCCCACGGCCACCCCGAGTACATCCCACCGGAATGGGTGGACCCGCAGCAGGAGGTGCTCCGACCGTGAAGGCGGGCACCCGTGTCCGGCTGCCTCTAGCTGCACGCTGGCGGGATCTGACTGGACGCCGGCGGGCGAGGTAGTGCTGGAGGCTGGAGCCGTCAGTTGGGGTGCCAGGCCGTTTGGTACGGGGAACTCGGCAGCCGGTCCGGGCTCGCGTACAGGAACTCTCCGTCGTCCTCGCGGAGGACGGTGACGCCCTTCACCCAGAAGAACCACCGCCCCGGCCGCCCGCCCGCGTCGCGCCAGGTGAACTCGTGGACGACAGTGCCGTACGCAACGTCCGCCTCGCCTGCGTAGGCGGCGCCGGGCCAGACGAACCGTCCGTCCCGCGCGCGGTCGACCGGCACGCGGTAGTCGTAGGTCCGCCCGTGCCCGGCTGCGCACCCCTGCGGGCATCGGCCGGAGAGGTACAACCGTTCGCCCTCGATCCCGGGGTCGCGGATCTCACGTCCTCTGGCCATCAGGACCTGTCGCCTGCTGACGGTACGCTCCCCCTGGAGGTGGTCCTCGACGAACAACGTCACCGTGCCGAGGGTGACCCGGCGGCCGTGGTCGTCGATGCCGTACCGGATGGTGAAGTCACCCTCTGCCAGCTGCTGGGAGAGCCGGGCCCAGCAACCGACCGGCAGGCAGTACCGGTCGCCGTACTTCGTCAGCAGCGCGGCCATTGCCGGACCGTGGCGAAGTGTCAACGCCTCGTTGGCGTTCACCACGGCCTCGGGCGCCGGGCAGGACCACCCGTCGACCCGGCCACCGCGGACCACGTCGGCAACGTCAGCGGCAACCACCCCGGTCGGTTCGGTGCACGAGTCGGCGGTGAGGGCCGGGGTGGTGGCCGGTCGCGGGTGATAGATGGTCGCCGCCATGGCCGCGGTGGCAAGCACGGCGAGCAGGCACGGCAGTACCAGCACGGTGAGCAGCATCCGATGGTCTCGCATCCCGGGATCGACCTGCCCAGCCCCGCGGCCGGCGAAACTGTGCGGCCGCATGCTCAAGGTCGCCACCCACGCCGAGGTGCTGTCCAGGTTCGGGCACGCGTTGTCGGATCCGACCAGGTCGCGGATCGTGTTGGCTCTGCGCGAGGGCCCGGGCTACCCGGCAGAGCTGTCGGAGCTGCTCGACGTCTCACGGACGAACATGTCCAACCACCTGGACTGCCTGCGCGGCTGCGATCTGGTTACCGCGGTGCGCGACGGGCGCCGGACCCGCTACGAACTGGCGGAGCCGAGCATCGGCCACGCGCTGGCTCACCGAAGGACAAGCCGACGCACCCGAGGGTGCGTGCGGCTGCGGTCCCGGATGCGACTGCTGCAGCCCCGCTGAGTGACCCCGGCGAGTGACCCCGAAACGCGTCGAACCGGCCCGGGCAGGTCAGCCGGGCCGGTTCGACGCAGTTGGTTTGATGCAGTTAGTTCGACGTCAGTGATTCGACAGGGCCGCCTCGGTCCCGCGCTCAGCCGCGGCGGGCGCGGGCGCGCTGCTTCTCCCGGTCGGTCTGCGCCAACGTCATCTTGCGCAGCCGGATCGCCGCCGGGGTGACCTCCACGCACTCGTCCTCGCGGCAGAACTCCAGCGCCTGCTCCAACGCCATCTCTCGTGCCGGTACCAGCCGCTCGAGCTCGTCGGCAGTGGAGGAGCGGACGTTGGTCAGCTTCTTCTCCCGGGTGGCGTTGACGTCCATGTCCTCGGGGCGGGAGTTCTCCCCGACCAGCATGCCCTCATAGACCTCGGTGCCCGGCTTGACGAACAGCGTGCCGCGCTCCTGCATGTTGAAGCAGGCGTACGCGGTGACCGAGCCCCGCCGGTCGGCCACCAGTGAACCGCGCGGACGCGTCCGCAGGTCGCCGGCCCACGGCTCGTACTTCTCGAACACGTGGTGGATCAGGCCGGTGCCGCGGGTCTCGGTGAGGAACTCGGTGCGGAACCCGATCAGGCCACGGGCGGGTACGAGGTAGTCCAGGCGTACCCAGCCGGTGCCGTGGTTGACCATCTGCTCCAGCCGGCCCTTGCGCAGGCCGAGCAGCTGGGTGACCACGCCGACGTACTCGTCCGGCACGTCGATGGTGACCCGCTCCACCGGCTCCATCCGCTTGCCGTCGATCTCCTGGGTGACGACCTGCGGCTTGCCGACGGTGAGCTCGAATCCCTCGCGGCGCATCAGCTCCACGAGCACGGCGAGCTGGAGCTCGCCGCGGCCCTGCACCTCCCAGGTGTCGGGCCGCTCGGTGTTCTGCACCCGGATGGAGACGTTGCCGATGGTCTCCGCGTCGAGGCGGTTCTTCACCAGCCGCGCGGTGACCTTGTCCCCGCTCTGGCCCGACAGCGGTGAGGTGTTGATGCCGATGGTGACCGAGATGGAGGGTTCGTCGACCCGGATCACCGGAAGCGGCTTGGGGTCCTCGGGGTCGGCCAGCGTCTCACCGATGGTGATGTCGGCGATGCCGGCGATCGCCACGATGTCGCCGGGCCCGGCCTTGTCGGCGGGAACGCGGTCCAGCGCCTCGGTCATCATCATGTCGGTGATCCGGACGCGTTCGACCGACCCGTCGGCACGGCACCAGGCGACGGTCGCGCCGCGGACGAGCTCACCCTGGTGGACCCGGCACAACGCCAGCCGGCCGAGGTAGGGCGAGGCGTCGAGGTTGGTGACGTGCGCCTGCAGCGGGGCGCCCTCGGTGTAGGAGGGCGGCGGCACCGTGGACAGGATCGTCTCGAACAGCGGCCGCAGGTCCTGGTTGTCGGGGATCGTCCCGTCGGCCGGCTGCTCCAGCGTGGCCCGGCCCGCACGCGCCGAGGCGTACACGATCGGGAAGTCCAGCGCGGTGGCGTCGGTGGAAGGGTCGTCCAGCAGGTCCAGGAAGAGTTCGTACGTCTGGTCGACCACCTCGGCGATCCGGCTGTCGGGCCGGTCCACCTTGTTGATGACCAGCACCACCGGGAGCCCCTTGCGCAGCGCCTTGCGCAGGACGAACCGGGTCTGGGGGAGCGGGCCCTCCGACGCGTCGACCAGCAGCAGCACACCGTCGACCATCTCCAGGGCGCGCTCGACCTCGCCGCCGAAGTCGGCGTGGCCCGGGGTGTCGACGATGTTGAGCGTCACCGGGCCGTCGGGGGTCTGCCAGCGGACCGCGGTGTTCTTCGCGAGAATCGTGATGCCCTTCTCGCGTTCGAGGTCCATCGAGTCCATGACTCGTTCGGCCACGTCCTGGTTGTCCCGGAACACTCCGGACTGCCAGAGCATCGAGTCGACGAGGGTGGTTTTTCCGTGGTCGACGTGGGCGATGATCGCGACATTACGGAGGTCGGAGCGGGTTGCCATACCCGCCATCTTCCCTGACGCACGGGGCCGGGCCGCGCATGGGTCACCCCGTACGCCGCGACCGAACGATCATCGGCCGGGTTCGGCACCCACGGCGCTCCTCGTGCCCGTTGGCTCGGTTCTTCTCACCACACCTCCGGGCGAGTCAGGGAGCACGACGCAGGGGGCAAACCTGGCAAGCAGACCTGGGCAACTCACCGCAACGCAGGGCGACTCAGCGCAACTCCCACAGCACGGGGGCGGTGAGGACCCCGGCGTGGCCCAGGCCGAGCGCGGCCGTCAGCTCGGCGAGCATCCGGGCCGGGCCGGACGTCGCCGGCAGCCCCAGTCCGGCGCCCAGACCAGCCCCGAGGCCGGCGGTGAGACCCGTCCCGAGACCTGCGCCGGCCGTCGCGGCGCGCTCACTGGACTCCGGTCCGCGCAGGCGTTCGACCATCCCGACCCGGGCGGGGTAGCGCAGGTTGGCCTCCTCCCGCCCGATGCCGACCCGGGCGCAGGCGATCTCCACCGCGCGTTCGAAGCCGCCGAGCTCGTCGACCAGGCCCCGCTCGCGGGCGTCGGCGCCGGTCCAGACCCGGCCGCGGGCGGCCTTCTCCACGTGGTCGCGGGACAGGCCCCGGTCGGCGGCCACCTTGGCGGTGAAGTCGTCGTACACCTGGTCCAGCCACTCCTCCAGCCGGCGCCACTCCTCGGCGGTGAAGCGGTGGTACGCCGAGAACATCGCGGCGTTGCGGCCCTCGGCCACTCCGTCCCGGGCGATGCCCACCCGGTCCAGCATGTCGCGAACGACCGCCTTGCCCCCGAACACCCCGATCGAGCCGGTGAGGGTGCCCGGCTGGGCGACGATGCTGTCGGCGGCCATCGACACGAAGTACCCACCCGAGGCCGCGACCGTGCCCATCGACACCACCAGCGGCTTGCCCGCCTCGCGGACGCGGACGACCTCCCGGCGTACAGCGTCGGAGGCGACGTAGGAGCCGCCCGGGCTGTCCACCCGCAGGACCACCGCACGGACCTTCGCGTCGGCGGCGGCGGCCCGCAGCGCGCCGGCCATGGTGTCGGAGCCGATCGAGGTGGAGCTGAGGCCCCGGCGGCTGGACCGGCCCAGGTGGATGGGTCCGGTGCCGTGCACGACGGCGACTCCGGGGGAGCGCTGCAGCCGGGCCAGCGCATGGCGGGGCTCCAGCTGGCGGGCCTGGCGGTAACGCTGGACATAGCGGAAGGTGACCTCGCCGAGCCGCCCGCGCAGCTCGGAGTACACCTCGTCGCGATACCCCAGCCGGTCGACCAGCCCGGAGGCGAGCGCGTCCTTCGCCGACAGCGGCGAACGGTCGACCAGGTCACGCACCTGCGCGGAGGTGAGCTTGCGGCGGGTGCTGATTCCCTCGACGACCTGTTCCATCGCCGAGGCCGCCAACCGGCCGGCGGCCTCCCGATGCGCGTCGCTCATCTGCGTTGCCAGGAAGGTGTCCGCGGCGTTCTTGTACTCGTGCCTGCGCGACATCTCCGGCACCACCCCGAGCTTTGTCAAGGCGTCCTTGACAAAGACGGCCTCGGCCATGATGCCGGTCAGGCCGACGTCGCCGGACGGCTGCAGCCACACCTGGTCGAACGCCGACGCGAGGTAGTAGGGCAGCGTCCCCGGACCGAACTCACCGTAGGTCTCCGACCAGGCGACCGTCGGCTTGCCCGCGTCGGCGAACACCCGCACCGCCGCCCGCAGCTCCTGCACCTGCGCGAACGTCGGCCCCTGCCCACCCACGTGGGCGACCAGACCGGTCACCGAGGAGTCGAACGCTGCCAGCCGCAGACCCTCCACCAGATCCCGCAGCAGCGGGCGGCGCCGGTGCAGCACCGCGCCGACGGGGTCCTGCGGCGGCGACTCCAGCAGGGGAACGGTCAGGTCCAGTTCGAGCACCGTGGGGGTCATGGCCCCACTTTAGGGTGTGGTGCGAAGCGGGCGCCGGTGAAGCGAGAGGACCCCGGGGGAGCTTCCTCGCCCCCGGTTGGCCACAACGCCGCGGGTACGTGACAATGGGAGCGCATCGTGAGGGGAGTATTCCTTCGCGGCGGCATCGTCATCACGGTCAGCCGGCCTCCGCGTCGGCCTGCCCGGTGCCGTCGGTCCGGGTTCCGGGCGGAAGAGACCTCCGAGGGAGCAATCGTTTCTTCTCTCGGAGGTTCAGCGCGTGACCGTCCAACCCTGGGTCTGGTTCGCCACCGTCGGCGTCCTGATGGCCATCCTCGCCCTCGACGTCCTGGTGATCGGCCGCAGGCCGCACGAGCCGTCGATGCGCGAATGCACCACCTGGATCGGGATGTACGTCGGGCTGGCGGTCCTCTTCGGGTTCGGCGTTCTCCACTTTGCCGGCGGGCGCTACGCCGGGGAGTTCTTCGCCGGGTGGATCACCGAGTACAGCCTGTCGATCGACAACCTGTTCGTCTTCCTGGTCATCCTCACCAGGTTCGGCGTACCCAGGAAGTACCAACAGACCGCGCTGCTGATCGGCATCATCCTGGCGCTGGTCATGCGCGGCATCTTCATCGCGCTCGGCGCCGCCGCGATCAACACCTTCGCCTGGGTCTTCTACCTCTTCGGCGCCATCCTGATCTACACCGCCGTCCAGTTCGTCCGCGGCGGCAACGACCACGACTCCGACTACAAGGAGAACGCGCTGATCCGCTGGGCGAAGAACCACCTCCCGGCGACCGACCAGTACAACGGCGTGAAGCTCACCCTGGTGGAGAATGGCAAGCGCCTGGCCACGCCGATGCTGTTGGTGATGATCGCGCTCGGCACCACCGACCTGCTGTTCGCGCTGGACTCCATCCCGGCCATCTACGGCCTGACCAACGAGCCCTACCTCGTCTTCGCGGCGAACGTCTTCGCGCTGATGGGGCTGCGCCAGCTGTACTTCCTGATCGGCGGGCTGGTCACCCGGCTGGTCTACCTGCCGATCGGCCTCGCGGTCATCCTCAGCTTCATCGGCGTCAAGCTCATCCTGCACGCCCTGCACGAGAACAACCTGCCGTTCCTCAACGGCGGTGAGCCGCTGAAGTCCGTACCCGACATCGGCATCGCCGTGTCCTTGTCGGTGATCGTCGGCACGTTGCTGGTGACCACCGTGGCCAGCCTGGCGAAGAGCCGGAGGGCCGAGCACCGCGAGCAGCAGGAGGAGCCGGCCCGCAGCGGGCGGTCCACCGACTGACGGTCGACTCCGGTCGACCGCTCGTCCCGGCTCAGTCGGCCAGCCGGCCGGCCAGGTCGAGCAGGGTCGCCCGCTGGTCGGCGTCCATCTGCTCCTCCCGGACCTGTTGGCCGGTGCCGGGTGCGTGCAGGAGTACGCCGTCCGAGCCGGGCCCGGCGGCGAACCCCACGTGGTGGATCGACTTTCCCGGCCGGGCGAAGAAGTACAGGTCGCCTGGCCTGGCCTCGCTCGCCGGGACACGCTCGGCCGCGTCGGCCTGGTCGTGGGCGTCGCGCGGGACGATCCGGCCGAGGGCGCGGAACGCGATGTGCACCAGCCCCGAACAGTCCAGGCCGAACGCCGACATGCCGCCCCACAGGTAGGGCAGACCTACGAACCGCCGTGCCTGCGCGAGCACGGCCTCGGTCCGGACGGGCTTGCCGGCGCCGGTCGGCCGGACCACGCAGGCTCGTGCGTCCACCCAGCCGGAGCCGCCGCCGGGCAGAGCGACCCGCACCCGCGAGCCGGGTCCGGCGTCACCGGCCTGGTCAGCACCTCCGGCGCCGCCGGTGGTCGCCTCGACGAGGACCGGCAGGATCGTGGCGTAGGTGAGTTCGGCAGGCACCTCGTCCCGGCCCGTTCCCGGGTCCGGCTCCACGGGGGTGGCCTCGACGGTGACCACCGCCTCCTGGTCCGTCGGCGCCGCGGCCTGCGCCACGTGGGCCCGGTGCACCCAGCCGGGGTAGCCGCGCGGGTCCAGGTCGGAGGGCTGCCAGGGCGCGACCACCCGTACCCAGTCGCCGCGTTCCTCCAGGACGGTGACGGGTTCGCCGGCCAGCAACTGGGTGAGCACGCGGTTGGCGAGGTCGCGGCGGGCCGGCACGTCCAGACCGGCGGCCCAGCCGCGCGGGTCGGGTACGGCGGCCACGATCGGTGCGTCGATCTCGCGGTGCGCGTCGGGGCTGGTCCACAGCACGGTGGCGGCGACCCGGACGGCCGACGTCGCGGAGACGGAAAGATCCGGAGCGGACATGCACGTCACCGTAGTGCCCGGGCACGCCGGGCGAGTCGGCGCGCCTCGCGCAGCGGCACGGGAGTGCGAGCGGTTCCCGTAGCCAGTCGTACGACCTCGACGGCGGTGCCGTGGTCGGTCCGCCAGCCGGCGTGGGCGACCAGCGGGCGGCGACCGGCGCGGGTGCGTACCCACGCTCCGACCGGAGCACCCGCCAGTGTGAGCGTGCTGGAGGCGCCGGCCTCGTCGGCGGGCCAGTCGCCGGCGGCGTGCAGGGGCCGGTGGGTGACGCCGACCGTCGGCAGGTCCAGGGCCGCACCCAGGTGGTATGCCAGACCGGCGGCACGGGGATGGTCGCGCCCGGTCGCGTTCACCAGCAGGACGTCCGGGGTCACGGCGAGCTCTGCCACCGCGGCCGCGAGCGCGGGCCCCTCCCGCATGGCCAGCAGTCCGGCGACGTAGGGGGCGCGGGCCCGATCGGTACGCACGGTGAAGGTGAGCCGCCGCCTCGCCTCGAAGGTCACCGCGGCGACCCACAGCGGGTCGCCGCGGTCACCGAAGCCCTCCACCCCGCGGGGGAAGCAGCAGAAGCAGCCGCCGATCCGGATCGGCCGGTCGGCCGGCGGCCGCCAGGGCGAGGGGGAGCGGGCGCCGAGCTCGGCCTGCACGGCGGCGAGTTCGGCCGGGTCGTCCGGCCACCAGCGTTCGGGGACACCCACGTGTCCAGCAGACCAGATCGCCGCCCGGCACGCGACCTCTGCCCGCGCCGGTCCGGCTAGCGCCGCGGGCTCAGCTCGTAATGCAGGGTGTGGTAGCGGGCGAGCCGGTGGAAGACCGGCACCGCGACCCCCTGCAGCAGGGGGTACTTGCGGCGCAGCAGCCGCCGGACCGGCACCGCCTCCGCCTTGCTCAGCAGCCGGGCGGTGGCGGCCGTCGCCGGGCCCGTCGGCCGCCCGCCCGCGGTGGACGGCGCGATCTCGACCCGCTGGTCGCGGCGCAACCGCTTGGCCTTGCCCGCCGCCGAGTAGGTACGGAAGTAGGCGTGCGGGCCGTCGACCACGACGTGGACCGCCGTGGGGACCGGGGTTCCGTCGCGGCGGAAGGTGGTCAGCACGACCGTGCGCTGGCGGGCGAACCGCGTCAACGGCGCCTCCACGGTGCTCGGGGATGTCTCGGCCATGATCTGCGTTCCTCCAGGTGCGTACGCCGGTGCGGGTGGCAGTGCCTCCGCGCGGCGGGTGGGTACGCCAGCCAGGACGGCGTACCCGCCGTACCCGTGACATCGCCGCCGCGGCCGGGCACGCGGTGCCGGCGTCACCGTCGGGCGGCCCGCCCCCAGAGGTGGTCGTCCACCAGCAGGTCGTCGACCAGGAACATCCGCCGGCCGCCGTAGCGCAACCGGGTGAGGAACGCCAGCACCCCGGCCAGGCCGACGTTGTAGTCGGCGACCACACCGGTCAGCGTGTCGTCGGCGACGAGTGCCTTGCCGCCGCGCCGGCAGTGGCGTACCGCGAGCAGCGGAACGAGATCCTCCGCCCAGGCGCGGTAGGTGGGGTCGTCGAGGAGCTCGGCGGTGTCCAGCAGGAACTCCCCGTCACCGGCGAGGCCGTGGCAGGCGACCGGCGACGCCGTCCATCGGGCGCGGTAGGCGGCACCGGCGGCCGCGCGGGCGTACTCGGCGAAGCGCTGCTCACCGGTGACGGCGTACAGCCGGAGCAGGAACGTGCCCACGCCGGAGGAACCACTGCACCAGTGCGGCCGCCAGCCGGCCTCGCGTGGGCCGGCCGGCCACCAGGCCGCGCCGTTCTCGTCGGTGTGCGCCGCTCGGCACAGCGCGTCGCCGGCCTCGCCCGCCAGGGTGAGTGCGGCCGAGTCGTCCAGCGCGGTGCCCAGGGCGAGCAGGGTGTAGCCGATCCCGGCGACACCGTGGGCGAAGCCGTACGACCCGCCGGCGGCTTCGGCGGTGGAGGCGCGGGCCGGCCAGGTGGGGCCGTGCGGCCCCGGCTCGGCCGCCGACAACAGCGCCTTGGTGTAGCCCGCGGCACGGACACCGAAACGGGTGTCCCGAACGGTCGGCCTGGCGTCGTCACAGGTGAGCGCCGCCAGATGCAGGTGGGTCAGCGCCGCACCGGCCAGCCCGTGCGCGAGGTCGGCGGTCGGCCAGCTGGTCGGCAGCCGCAAGGCCAGCCGCTCCGCCTGGGCGAACAGCGGGGGTTCGCCCAGCACGGCCGCGGCCTCACCCAGCACCCAGGCCACCCCGGCCCGCCCGGAGTACAGCCCCGGCAGAGACGGGCCCGTCCGGCCGGCGCATTCAGCCCGCTCGGCCAGCCAGCCGGCGGCCTTGCGCGCGGCGGCGTCCAGCGTGACGGGTGCGAGGTCGAAGGACGCACCGTGTGTGTGTGCCCGCAGGAGTACGGCGAGGACTCCGGCGGCGCCGTGCTGGACGTCGCACGGATCGGTGCGGGTGCCCTCGGTGCCGGTCGGCCACAGCCGCTCGCCGTCCGGGCACATCCGCGCCGTGAGGTGGTCGAGCCCGTCGGCGAGGAGTTCGTCCCCGCTGGGCTGGCCGTTCGCGGGCGGGTACGGCACCGGGACGGGTGGCTCGGGCACGGTGTCGCAGAGCAGGCGTTCGAGCGCGGCGAGGCCACATCGGTCGGCAGGGCGCGGAGCGAGCAGCTCACCGATCGCCGGTGCGAGCAGCCGGGCGGTGTCGCCGTAGGGCGCGATCACCGCCAGCCAGGCCGTCAACCGGTCGCGATTGCATCGCCGCGACGGCGGTGACCCAGCTGGGTCGTCGGCCGGCAGCAGCGGCTCGGAGCCGGTCGCGAGCAGGAAGAACAGGCAGCCCAGGCCGTAGAGGTCGGCGGCGATCGGGTCCGACCCGCCGGAGGCCGGGTCTCGGAACGGCTCGGAGTACGTGAGGGGAGCAGGCGGCGTGGACGCCGTCGGGGCCGACGGGTCCGCAAGGGTGAGCGAGCCATCGACGTGTGCGACGAACCGGTCCGGCGAGAGGTCGCCCAGCGGGCAACCGGCGCGGTGGGCGGCGCCGACGAGAGCGACCAGCCGGCGGGCCATCGCCACGGCCAGGTCGGCGGGTACGCCAGCGCCGCCGGCGCAGTGGCGGCGTACCCACTGCCGAAGGGTCTCACCCGGTGGGGGCTCCTCGGCCTGGTCGTCCCCGGTGGACTCCGCCGCCCGGGCCGGGCCACGCAGCCCGTGCAGCCCACGCGGGCCGGGCACGTCCGAGGGCGCGGCGCCGAGCCGAGGCCGAGCCCCTGCGTGGGATTCGGCGCCACCGGATTCGGCGCCGGCGCCGAATCCGGTGGCGATCCGGGGGGCGATTCGGGTGAACACCACATCGATTCGGGCGAATACCGCGTCGTCGGGTGGGTACACAGTCAGCACCTCCCCGGACGTCGGAGCGAGACCGGGGACCGGAACCAGCCCCCGGGCCGGGTTCGAGGCCTGCGCAGTGAGAGCACCTCGGGCAGCTCGTCCTCGTGTGGCGTCACCGGTTTTCGTCCTCCCGCAGTCACGCGCGCACCCGGGAACCCAGGTGGACCGGCGCCGCCCGGGGTTTCGGCGACCGTGCCACCTGCCGGTCGTGGTGGATGTCGCCGGCTCCCTCCTCCGCCGACACACACGCACACTTCAGGTGTTCATACGACTACCAACAGCACGCAACCCCGCGCAAGACTTTCCGTGACATTTTTCAGAGATTCGGTAACAGTGAGTTATCAATCGTGCAGAACGGGGGACGCCGCAGCGGTTTCGGGGGTACCAGCGTGCGCCCGCACGGTCCAGGTCGCGGCGGCGACTCTCGCGACGACCTCGCACCCAGCCTGCTCGTCGAGGTCGGCGCTCACGCACGTGACCAGGACGTACGGCGGCGCGTCGGCCGGCAACACCAGCGCCGCGCTGTGCCGGATTCCGTCCACCCAGCCGTTCTTGTGGGCCACCGGCGTACCGGGCGGCAGTCCGGCCACGACGTCCTGGGTCACCTCCTGGCCCAGCAGCACGGTCAGCATCTGCGCACACGCCGCGGGAGAGGCGAGGGTCCCGTCGTAGACGGCGGTGAGCAGGCCGGCGAGGTCGGCGGCGGTCACCAGGTTCGAGAGCCCGGCCTGTTCGGCGGCGTAGTCCTGGATCCCGCGGGCCACCACCGAGTGCCGGGCGCCGGCCGCCGACCACACGGCCGCGACGGCCGGCAGCCCCACCCGCTCGAGGACGAGGTTGGTGGCGAGGTTGCTGGACCGCACGATCATCCGCCGGGCGAGCCAGCGCAGACCGGCCGACCGCCCCAGCAGCGCCCAGGGTTCGGGATCGCTGTCGTAGTCGGCGGTGGCGTGGTAGCGGCTGCCGTCACCGGTCGCGGACTCGAAGTCGTCGTGCACCCGCACCTGCTCGTCCAGGTCGAGCAGACCCTCGTCGGCGAGCCGGTACGCCGCCGCCAGCACCGCGACCTTCATGGTGCTGGCGGCGTAGTGGGTGGCGTCGGGCTCACGGAGGTACGCGGGTGCCTCGCCCGGCCTGCCGAACCACACCGAGGCCCGGCCCGGCAGGGCGTCGAGCTCGGCATCGAGCTCGCGGGCGACCGCGGCCAGGGTGGGCTGGGTCGTGGGCTGGGTCGTGGGCTGGGTCGTGGGCTCGGACTGGTCGGGCTGGGAGGTGGACTGCGGCGCTCCGGTCGGCATGTCGATCAGTCTGGCCGATCGAAGAGCCGCTGCACCATGCCGACCGCGGTGCGGGCGTCGGCGCCGAGTGCACGCGCAGCGTCGACGTACTCCTGGGCGGCCGACCTCAGCGGGTCGGCCGCTCCGGCAGGGGCGGCGGCGACCACCGTCCCGTGCCGGCGTGCGGTGGCGAGGATGCCCTCGCCCTCGAGTTCCTTGTAGGCGCGGGCGACCGTTCCGGGGGCGATGCCGAGGTCGGTGGCGAGCTGGCGGATCGCGGGCAGCCGGGCGCCGATGGGGAGCTGGCCGCGTTCGACCAGCCCGAGGATCTGGTCACGTACCTGCCGCCAGGGGGCGACGCCGCCGGCCACGTCGACGGTGATCCGCGCGGCCGGACCGGAGTGGGAACTCACCGGGTGGCCTCGACCAGCCGCTGCCGGCGCCACGGCGAGATCAGGCCGCACCAGACGACCAGGGCGGCAAGCCCGTAGACCAGGTCGGCCGCGTTGACGACCGACCAGGGCGCCTCCAGCCAGGACGGCTGGACGGGAAAGCCGGGAGCGGCGGGCGGCGATCCCGTCGCCATCGGATCCATGCTTGCGACGATCCGCTCCGTCAGCGTGCCGGACAGTCCGAGAACCAGCAGCACCGCCGTTCCGGTGGCCACCCGCGCGGTGCGGATCCGCAGCGCGGAGTCGACGGCGGCGTCCGCGGCCAAGGGTGCGCGGGTCAGGGTCAGCCGTACGACCGCCGCGACACTGACGGCGACGAGAACCAGCAGGGCCAAGGTCAGCCAGATCGCACCGCTGCCGCGTGGAAGAGAGCTCAGCGCGTCCGCCGTGGGTACTCCGTGCGGGCCGATCCGGCCAGGGTTGCGATCGGCCCACGCGTGGACCTCGTCCGCAAACGCCTGCGCACCGAGCGCCGGCACGACGCAGGCGACGGCGAGCACGAAGATCGCGGCAGCACCCGCCAGCCAGGCACGTGGCACCAGGTCGGTCAGCCGTCGCGGCACCAGGGTGGCGACCCGAGCGGTGGAGGCCGGGCGCCGCAGGCCCGCGACGAGTTCACCGACCAGCAGGGTGCCGACGAGGGTGCCGAGCAGAACGGCCAAGGTGCCCACCGTCCCCTGGCCGGCGAGCCGGTAGGCGAAGGTCAGCAGGATCGCGAGTGCGATCAGCACCAGCGGGTAAAGGCGCCGTCGTTCACGCAGGTGGTCCGCGGCGGCCTCGCTCTGCTCTCGGGTCGGCTCGGCGATGCCCCACCGCTGCAGCACCACGAAGCCCTGCACCGGGCCGACCCGGAAGACGAACTTCCAGGCGAGTATGCCGATCACCACCACGACGGCGCCGTAGATCCCCAGCTCCGTCACTCCAAGAGAACCCATCGTCGAACCCCCGTTTTCGCCGGGCCGGATCGTGCCGGAACCCGTTTGTACCGAGTACTTGGCACAATAGTGCGCTGACCCTGGTCCCCGGCGCAAGAGGGTTTGCCCGGTGACAACTTCCCGGCCCGGATGCGGGAAGGTAGGAGCGGGCGATCACCGGCCGGTCGACGAGGACCGGGCGGTTGCGACCTCGAGGCAAGCCGGGCCGGCGGTCCGTCGGCCAGGGCAGGTGTAGCGGGCAGGAGGATTCGCGGATGAGTCAGTGGCGAGAGCTGCACGAGGGTTGGACGCTGCGGGTGGTGGGGGAGGCCGAGGGTGTTCCGCCCGAGGTCGCGAACGCGACGGTGCCGGCAACGGTGCCAGGCAGTGTGCACACCGACCTGCTGGCGGCGGGCCTGATCCCGGACCCCTACCTGGACCGCAACGAGTACGACCTGGGCTGGATCGGCCGCGCCGACTGGCGCTACACCACCTCCTTCGAGTGGACGCCGGACGGCTCGGACCGCGTCGACCTGGTCTGCGACGGGCTGGACACCGTGGCCACGGTGTCGCTGAACGGGCAGGAGATCGCCACCACCCAGAACATGCACCGCTCCTACCGGTTCGACGTCGCCGGCGCGCTGCGCGAGGGCCGCAACGAGCTCGTGGTGACGTTCGCGTCGGCACAGCGGTACGCCGAGCAGCTGCGGGACAAGCTCGGCGACCTGCCCGGACCCAACTCCGCCACCCCCGAGCCGTTCAACTTCATCCGCAAGATGGCCTGCAACTTCGGCTGGGACTGGGGCCCGGTGCTGGTCACCGCGGGCATCTGGAAGCCGATCCGCCTGCACAGCTGGAGCGGCGCCCGGCTCGCCAGGGTCCGTCCCGTGGTGGACGTCGACCTCGGTGGCGACCGCGCCGTCGCGAGCGGCGGCCGGGTCCGCGTACTCGCCGACATCGAGTACGCCGCGCCCGCGGCCGGCGATCGCGCCGAAGGCGGTGTCAAGTCCGGCCTGACGCTGACCGCGAGCGTGGCCGGATCCCAGGCAGAGGTGGAGGTTCCGGCCGGTGCCGCCGGCGCCGAGCTGGAGCTGAGCGTCGAGAGCCCCCGGCTGTGGTGGCCGCACGGGCACGGCGAGCAGCCGCTGTACGACCTGGCGGTCGAGCTGTCCGGCGCCGAAGGGAGTCTGGACGGCTGGTCGCGCCGCGTCGGCTTCCGTCAGGTGGAGCTTGACACCACACCGGACGGCCCCGGTGAAACCGGTGAGGAGCAGGACGGTTCGGCGTTCACCATCGTGGTCAACGGCGTGCCCGTCTTCGCCCGCGGCGCCAACTGGATCCCCGACGACTGCTTCCCGTCCCGCGTCGACGCCGCCCGCTACCGCGCTCGGCTGCAGCAGTCCAAGGATGCCCACATCGACCTGCTGCGGGTGTGGGGCGGCGGCCTGTACGAGCAGGACGCCTTCTACGACGCGGCCGACGAGCTCGGCATCCTCGTCTGGCAGGACTTTCTCTTCGCCTGCGCGTCCTACCCGGAGGAGTCGCCGATCGCGGAGGAGGTCGAGGCCGAGGCCCGCGAGAACGTCGCCCGGCTGATGCCGCACCCGAGCCTGGTGCTGTGGAACGGCAACAACGAGAACATCTGGGCGTGGTTCGACTGGGGCTGGCAGCCCAAGGTCGGTGACCGCACCTGGGGCGAGGGCTACTACCTGGACCTGCTGCCGCGGGTGGTGGGGGAGACCGACCCGAGCCGGCCGTACTGGCCGGGCAGCCCTTACTCCGGCTCGATGGACCGCCACCCCAACGTCGACGAGCACGGGTGCAAGCACGTCTGGGACGTGTGGAACCAGGTCGACTACTCCGTCTACCGCAACTACGTCCCGAGGTTCGTGGCCGAGTTCGGCTGGCAGGGCCCGCCCACCTGGTCCACGCTGACCCGAGCGGTGCACGACGAGCCGCTGGCGGCCGACTCACCCGGCGTACTCAGCCACCAGAAGGCCACCGACGGCAACGCCAAGCTCGCCCGCGGCCTCGCACCGCACTTCCCCGAGCCGGGCAACGTCGAGGACTGGCACTGGTTCACCCAGCTCAACCAGGCCCGTGCGCTCACCGTCGGCATCGAGCACTACCGCTCGCACCGGGGCCGCTGCATGGGCACGGTCGTGTGGCAGATCAACGACTGCTGGCCGGTGACCTCCTGGGCGGCCGTCGACGGCGACGCCCGGCCGAAGCCGTTGTGGTACGCGCTGCGCAAGGTGTACGACCCGCGGCTGGTCACCGTCCAGCCCCGCCCCGAGGGCCTCACGGCGTACCTTGTCAACGAGGGATTGACAGGCGGTGGCGCCGCCGGTGACGCAGGGGTGTGGGAGGCCGACGTCTCGGTCGAACGCCGTACCTTCAGCGGCGAGGTCCTCGCCAACTGGTCCACCTCGGTGAGCGTGGATCCGGCCGCGACCGCGTCGGTGCGGGTGCCGGTCGACGTGGCCGCCACGACCGACCCGTCCACGGAGTACCTCCTGGTCACCGCGGGGGACCGGCGGACGACGTGGTTCTTCGCCGCCGACAAGGACCTGGCCTACCCCGCACCCGACTGGGACGTCGAGGTGAACGCCGACGGCCCGGTGACCAGGGTCACCGTGTCGGCGCGCACGCTGGTGCGTGATCTTGCGCTGTTCGCCGACCGGCTGGACCCGGCCGCGAGCGTGGACGACATGCTGGTCACGCTGCTGCCGGGGGAGTCGCACACGTTCGAGATCACCGGGCTGACCAGGCCGGTGGACGTGGCGGAGGTCAGCGGCCGGCCCGTGCTGCGCTGCGCCAACGACACCGTGGCGGCCGGTCGCTGAGCCCGCGGGTCCGGCGGGTTCGGCGTAGACAGCCACACAGGTAGCGAGCCGAGAAAGGTCCCGGCATCCTCCCACGAGGATGCCGGGACCTTCGCGGTGTCCGGGGAACGACCACTACCGGCGACAGCCGCGCCTCAGTCGTGGTGGTGCACCAGCCGTTCCTGCCCGACCACGGGTGCCCACTCGCGGATGGTGAGCACCTCGACTCCGGACGTGCGGTAGTACGGGTCGAGTTCCAGGAGGCGGTCCACCTCCTTTCGTTCGGAGTCGAAGACGAGCAGCGCGCCGGTGTCGTCCGCCCATGGGCCCGCGGCGACGAGGCGGCCGTCTTCGTGAAGGCGCTGGAGGAGCAGGCGATGCGCCGGACGTGCCGCGAGGCGCTCCGACGTGGCAGTGAAGGAGAGTTCGACCATCAGCATGCGCCCGAGGGTAGGTTCTGAGGATGCCGAGATCTGTATCAACTTATACCTCGGCGGCTCGGGCACGGTGCTCACTGGGCGGGATTCCGCTGTCGGCCGGGTTGCCGGACGACCGGTTGCACGAACTCTGGGACGACTCGCTTGCCCGCAGCGTCCCGGCCGGACAGGTGTTGCGCAACGCGGGGGATCCGGCGACGCATCTCGTGCTGCTGCTGAGCGGCCGGGTCGCCGCAACGGCCTGCACGCGTTCGGGTCGGGTCGTCCGCTTCGGGGAGTGGGCCGGACCCTGCGCGCTCGACAAAGTGGCGGTCATCGATGGTGGCGGGCACACCGCGACCCTCACCGCGCTCGCGCGGTGTTCGACACGGCTCCTGCCACGTGACCGTTTCCTGGCCGTGATCGACGACGTGCCCACTGTGCGCAGGCATGTGCTGGGTGTTCTAGCCGACCATGCCCGAGCCCACCAGAAGGCTGTCGTCAGCGCAATGCTGCCGGCGGAGGCAAACTGGCCGGTTGGCTGTTGGACCGGGCCGCCTCGGAGGAGAGGGGAAGCGTCTCCCTGCCAGGAACGCAGCAGGTCCTGGCCGACCTCCTGGGTGTCACCAGGGTGACGGTCCACCGTGCACTGTTCCGGCTCCGCCGGGACGGCCTGATCGAGGTCGACCGTCACACGATCACCATCCTGGCCCCGGAGCTCCTCGAACTACGAGCCCAGGGCTGAGGAGGCGGCGTCTGCGCGACCTGCTCCTTCCCGCGTTCGTCGACCTCAGGGGATGATCTGGATCTTGCGCCCCACACCTGCCTTGAACTGGTCGAGCGCCGTGGCGTAGTCGGCCAGCGGGAAGCGGTCGCTGATCATCACGTCCGGCCGCAAGGTGCCGTTGACGAAGAGGTCACCGGCGCGCTCGAAGCTGTGCAGCACCGCCATCGAGCCGGTGATGGTGATCTCCTGGTTGTAGATCTTGTACGGCTCGATCTGCACCCGCGCGTCGTAGGCGGCCACTCCGAACTGCAGGAACGTCCCGCCGCGCCCGACCCGCGTGAGCCCGTCGGAGATCGCGGCGGCGACCCCGGTGCAGTCGACCACGACGTCCCAGCCGCGCGGGAACCCCTCGGTGAGCTCGTCGGCGCTGGTGGCGGTGGCCGAGCAGCCGAGCTCGCGGGCGGTCTCCAGCCGCTTGGGATTGAGGTCGACGACGTTGACGCTGCCTGCCCCGGCCCGCTTCGCCAGCTCCATCATCATCAGGCCCATCGTGCCGGCGCCGTAGATGAGGTAATGGTCGGCGAGGACGCGGGGGAGTACGTCGAACCCGCGGACCGCGCACGACAGCGGCTCGATCAGCGCGGCGTCCCCGGTCGAGACGCCGTCGGGCAGCCGGTAGCAGTTCTTCACCGGGGCGAGGGCGTACTCGGCCGCGCCGCCGGCGGTCGTCACCCCGATCGCGGCCCAGTTCTCGCACAGGTTGCCGCGCGCCCGGCGGCAGTAGTGGCACTCCCCGCAGTGCAGGGACGGGTCGACCGCCACCTGGTCGCCGGTGGCGAACTCGGTGACGTCGGCGCCGACGGCGACCACCTCACCGGCGAACTCGTGGCCGGGCACGACCGGCAGCGTGGGGGCGAACTCGCCTTCCAGGATGTGCAGGTCGGTGCCGCAGATCCCGCACGCGGCGACCTTGACCACCACGTCGCGTGGCCCCGGAGTGGGGTCCGGGACGCTCTCGACACTGACCTCACCGGGTGCGCTGATGACGGCGGCTTTCACCGGGACTCCTCCTCGTGCTCGTACGGGTGGACCATGGCCTTGATGGTGTTCTCGTCGCGGGCCAGGGCGGTGAGCGCCTGCTCGGTGCCGGCCAGCCCGAAGTGGTGGGTCGCCAGCCGGTCCAGGTCGACTTCCTTACCGGTGGCCAGGGCGATCGCCGTCGGCCAGGTGTTGGCGTACCGGAACGTGCCGGTCACCTCGATCTCGCGGTTCTGCACGTGCGCCAGCGGCAGCGGGATCTCGTCCCCGCCCATGCCGACCAGCACCACCCGCCCGGCCCGGCGCACCCGCCGGATCGCCTCGCCGATCGCGGGCGGGAAGCCGGAGCACTCGATCAGCACGTCGGCCTCGACACCGGCGTCGGCGAGGGAGGTCTCGGCCACGTTCACCGTGGTCGCCCCGAGCGCCCGCGCGGTCTCCAGGCGCTGGGGGAGTACGTCGGTGACCACCACCTCGGTGGCCCCGAACGCCCGGGCGGCCTGCAGCGCGACCAGGCCGATCGGGCCGGCACCGGTGACGAGCACGTGCGTGCCCGGGCCGACCCGCGCCTTCTGCGAGCTCCACACCCCGACCGACAGCGGCTCCAGCAGCGCCGCCGCGTCGTCGGACAGCGAGTCCGGCACCGGGTGCGCGAACTCCTCGTGCAGGACGACGTACTCGCAGAACGCCCCGTCGATCGGCGGGGTGGCGAAGAACCGCATGTCCGGGCAGAGGTTGTAGCGGCCCGCCCGGCACTGCGCGCAGGTGAAGCAGGGCACGCCCGGCTCCATCGACACCCGCTGCCCGACCTCGTGCCGGGTGGCCTGCGAGCCGCGCCCCACCACGACCCCGCTCGCCTCGTGTCCGAGGATCAGCGGCGCCCGGACGACGAAGTCGCCAATCCGGCCGTGCTCGTAGTAGTGGACGTCGGATCCGCAGGTGCCGACCGAGCGCACCTGGATCAGCACCTCCCGCGGCCCCGGCTCGGGGACCGGCCGTTCCTCCACCACGAGGTCCTTCACCGAACGCAGGACCGCGGCCCGCATGGTCGGGGGAACCGCTTCGCCCATCGTCGTACTCCCTCTCGAGTTCAGCTCAGGTGAGCTCAGGTCAGCTCATTCTCCGGTGACCGCGCCGAGCGTCAGCCCGGTGACCAGCCACCGGCGGACGGCGAGGCCCGCGAGCATCATCGGCACCACCACGAACGTACCGATCGCGCACAGTTGACCCCAGTCGATGCCGGTCTGTGTCACCAACTGGCTCGCCGCGATCGGCAGGGTCTGGGAGTTGGGACCGCTGAACGCCAGCGCGAACGCGTAGTCGTTCCACGCGAAGACCAGGCACAGCACGAACGTCGTCACCAGTCCGGCCTTGGTCAGCGGCAGCACCACCCGGTAGAACGCCTGCCAGCGCGAGCAGCCCGCGACCAGCGCCGACTCCTCCAGCGAGGGCGGCACGTCGGCGAAGAACGCGCTCATCAGCCAGATCGCGAACGGCAGGTCGAAGGTGAGGTAGGCCAGCACCAGCCCGAACACCGAGTCGATCAGGTCCAGCTGCCGGAAGATCAGGAACAACGGGAGCACCACGGCCGCGATCGGCGCCATCCGGGTGGAGATGATCCAGAACGACAGATGTTTGCGGCCGCGCATCCGGGTGCGGGACAGGCCGTACCCGGCGAGGGCGCCGAGCGCCACCGCGAGCACGGCCGACGCTCCGCCGGCGAGGATGCTGTGGGTGAGGTACGGCGTGAGGTCGTTGGCGCCGGAGAACAGGTTGCGGTAGTTGTCCAGGGTGGGGGCGAAGAGGAACTTCGGCGTGCCCGAGGTGACGTCCGGCTTGGACTTCAGCGACGACGACAGCATCCACACCAGCGGGACGAGGGTCCACACCAGGCCGACCGCGAGCAGCACCCAGGCGAGCGTGCGCGAACTCCTCGTGCCCCGCTCCAGCGGGCTGGTGGGGGCGGTGGCGCTCATCGGGTGAGTCCCTTCTGGTCGAGGAGCCGGACGAAGATCCGGGCGATCGCGATCGAGACCGCGAGCATCACCAGGCCGATCGTCGCGGCGTACCCGAGGTCGAAAAACCGGAACGCCGTTTCGTACAGCCGCACCGGCACCGTCTTGGTGGCGTCGGCCGGGCCGCCGTTGGTGGTGACCCAGATGATGTCGAAGTAGCGGATGGCGTCCATCGACCGGATCAGCAGCGCCACCAGCAACACGTTGGAGATGGACGGCAGGACGATGTGGCGCAGCGACTGCCATCCGCTCGCCCCGTCGATCGAGGCCGCCTCGCGCACCGACAGCGGCACCGAGGACAGCCCGGCCAGGGTGATCAGCGCGATCAGCGGTGTCCACTCCCACACGTCCATCGCCACCACGGCGGCGAACGCGGAGTACTTCCCGCCCAGGATGTCGCCGGTGTAGCCGACGCCACGCAGCAGCCAGGCGTACAGGCCGAACGTGGAGTCGGTGAGGAACCTGCCGAGCAGGCCGACCACGACCGGTGCCACGAACATCGGCAGCAGGAGCAGGCTGAGGACGAGGTTACGGCCGCGCACGACCCGCCACAGGCACAGCGCGAGCACCACCCCGCCGACCATCTCAAGGCCGACGGTGAGGACGAAGAACGCGCCGGTACGCAGCCAGTTGGCGGCCATGTCGAGGTCGGTGAAGAACCGCGCCCAGTTGTCCAGGCCCACCCAGCTGGTGGCGACGCCGCCGAGCAGGCGTACCTGGGAGAAGTTCATCCAGATGATCGCGAGGAACGGCACGATCGACAGGGCGGCCAGCAGGATCACGCCGGGGGCCATCAGCCGGCCCTCGAACTCAAGGCGCGGGCGGCGGCGGCCGGTGCGCTGGGCGCTGGTCTCGGACACGCCGGTGAGGGTGTCGCTCATCTCAGCTCACCCACCCTCGGGCCACGATGCGGTCGATGCGTTCGGCGGTGTCCCGCATCGCCTGCGCGGGCTTGGCGTCGCCGAGCAGCATGCGGGACAGCTGGGTGTAGATGGCGGTGTCGCATTCGTTCCACATCGGGATCTTCGGCCGGAGGCCGATGTTGGCCGGTTTCCACGCCTCGTTGACGGCGTCGGCGGTGAGCATGTTGGGCATCGCCGAGGGCCGCTTCTCCGCCTTGCGTACCTCCGGCAGCTCATAGACCGAGGTGCGGGTGGGTGTCCCGCCGCCGGCCTTGCTCTTGAGGTTGGCGAGCTGGGTGCGCGGTGCGGTCGCCCACACGGTGAACAGCCACGCGGCGCGGCGCTCGTTGGGCAGCGTGTTGGCGCTGATGCCGATGCCGGTGCCGCCGTAGTGGCTGGCCGAGCGGGCCGGGCCCTTCGGCAGCCGGGCGTAGCCGACCTTGCCCGGCATGGTCGCCTCGTTGCTGGCGGCGAACTCGTGCCAGTTGGGGCACATCGCGATCCGGCCCGCGCGGAAGGCCGCGCCCACGCCGTCCCAGTCCCAGGTGCGCGAGGCAGGATCGGCCGAGGCCAGCAGCCGGTCGTAGAACGCGGCCGCCTCCGCGGCCTCGTCGCTGTCCAGCCGGCACTTGCCCGGGTCCGTGGCGCCGAGGCTGCCGACCGCCTTGCCGTTGTCGAAGTAGTCGCCGCCGTAGGACCACAACACGTTGGAGAAGTCGCACATCAGCGAGTCGTGCTGCTTGGCCTGGTGGCCGGTGCCGTACGGGATGTCGTCGGTCTTGTCGTTGAACCACTTCGCGATCGCGGCGTACTGGTCCCAGGTGATGTCCGCGCCCGGTGTGGGGTCGAAGCCCAGGTCGTTCGACATCGCGTCGTGGTGCTTGTCGAACAGGTCCTTGCGGTAGTGCCAGATCATCGTCGGGCAGTCGTAGGGCAGCGCGAAGATCTTGTCGCGGTCGCCGAACTTGCCGGCCGCCTCCAGCTGGGTGGGGATGAAGTCGGCGAACCCGCCTGCCAGGTGGGGCACCGAGGATTCCGCGGCGAGCTCGCGCAGGTCGACCAGGCCCTTGGAGTACGGCGCGAGCACCTGGTAGGGGTCCGCGTAGATCACCTGGTACTGCGACTGGCCGGACGCCAGGTCGAGGGCGACCTTCTGCACCAGCGCCGACAGTTCCAGCGTCACGATGTTGACCCGGATTCCGGTGAGCTTGGTGAACGGCGCGAGGTTGGCGGCGATGGCCGCGGTGGGCGCGGTGTTCTCGGAGATGAAGTTGAGCGTGGTCCCGGCGAACTGCCGCCACGGATCGCTGGTGGAGGCCCGGGCGACGTCCTTGGGTGAGGAACAGCCGGACATCGCGGCTCCGGCGAGACTGGCCCCGGCCGCGCCGGCCAGGCCGCGGAGCAGGGTTCGCCGGCTGGTGGTGCCGGTAGCAGGTGGGGGTGGGCCGGCGCCGGGGTTGGCTCTGGGACTGGCTCCGCTCATGTTCCGAACCTCCGTAGTGCGAACAGCGCACCGACCATCCACCCGATTCGTACCAGAGTCAAGCCACAACCCACACAATCACAGGAATCCGGGCAAGATCCCACATCGGCGCTCTTGTGTGAGCGTAGATCCATCCGGCATGCTCGGCGGGTGATGGTCGAGGCAGACAACCGGCCGGACAGACTCGGTCAGGCAGCAGGGATGTACGCCGAGGAACGCCAGCTGGAGATCCTCACCCGGGCCCGGACCGACGGCCGGGTCGAGGTGGCCGGGCTGGCCGACACGCTGCAGGTCACCCAGGAGACCGTGCGGCGCGACCTCACCGTGCTCGAACGCCAGGGCCTGATCCGGCGGGTGCACGGCGGCGCGATCCCGGTGGAGCGCCTGGGATACGAGCCCCGGCTGGCCACCCGCCGCGAACAGCAGCGGGAGGAGAAGGCGCGGATCGCCCGGGCGGCACTGGACCAGCTCCCCGCCGAGGGCGCGGTCCTCTTCGACAGCGGCTCCACCCCGGAGGCGCTGGCCCGGCTGCTGCCCACCGACCGCGAGCTCACGGTGGTCACCAACTCGCTGCCGATCGCCACGCTGCTCGCCGACCGGCCGAAGCTGTCGGTGTGGACCCTCGGCGGGCTGGTGCGCGGGCGCACCTACGCCACCGTCGACGACTGGGCCCGCCGGCAACTGGAGCAACTGTCGGTGGAGGTGGCGTTCCTCGGCACCAACGCCGTCACGCCCGGGCACGGCCTCAGCACACCGCTGCCGACCGAGGCGGCAGTCAAGGCCGCGATGGTCGCGGCCGGAAAACGGCGGGTGCTGCTCGCCGACCACTCGAAGTTCGGCCGTACGAGCTTCTGCCGGTTCGCCGACGTGGCGGACTTCGACGTGGTGGTCACCGGCGCCGAACTCGGCGAGGCCGAGGCCGCCGAGATCGAGGCGGCCGGCCCCACCGTGGTGCGGGCGTGAGTGCCGTGATCCTCACCGTCACCCCCAACCCGAGCGTCGACCGGACCCTGGACGTCGCCTCGCTGGTGTCCGGCGCGGTCAACCGCGCGAGCGGCGCGCACGTCGAGCCGAGCGGCAAGGGCGTCAACGTGACCCGCGCGCTGGCCGCGAACGGCGTCCGGTCGCGCGCGGTGCTGCCGCTCGGCGGCACCGAGGGCGACCAGTTGCGGCGGCTGCTGGAGGAGGAGTCGGTGTCCTACACCGGCGTGCCCGTGACCGAGCCGGTGCGGGTCAACATCTCCCTGCGTACCCCCGACGGCGTCGTCACCAAGGTCAACGAGCCCGGACCCACCCTGAGCTGGGGAGAGGCCGACGCACTCGCGGAGGCGGTGCTCGCCCACCTCGGCCACGGCGACTGGGTCGTCGGTGCGGGCACCCTGCCGCGCGGGGTGGCCGAGGACTTCTACGCCGACGTCGCCGAGCGGGTACGCCTGGCCGGTGGACGGTTCGCGCTGGACTCCAGCGGCGCGGCGCTGCGGCAGGGGCTGGAAGGGCGGCCGGCCCTGGTCAAGCCCAACCTGGACGAGCTCGCCGAACTCGCCGGCGACGCGCTGTCCACCCTGGACGACGTGCTCACCGCCGCGGCGAAGGTACGCCGGACCACCGGCGCCGACGTCCTGGTGAGCCTGGGCGAGGACGGTGCGGTGCTGGTCGGGGACGGGCCGCCGCTGCACGCCCGGGCCGGTGGGCCGGTGAAGGTCGCCAGCACCGTCGGGGCGGGGGACAACCTGCTGGCCGGCTTCCTCGCGGTGGACGGGCCGCCCGCCCGGCGGCTGCGCGAGGCGGTGGCGTGGGGGACGGCGGCGGTACGCAGCCCGCGCAGCCTGGCCGGTCCGGTCACCGACGACGACCGGGCTCTGGTCGTCCTCGGGTGAGCACGGCCGGGTGATCGCGGTCGGGTAGGTTCCGGACGTGCGCACACTCGTGATCGGCGACCACTACATTCCCGCGTCCGCCTACGTCGAGGCCCTCGCCGGCGCCGGCCTGGATCCCGCGGGCGTCCGTACCGTCGACTGGTCCGGCGGCAAGGCCGACCAGCACGCCGCCCAGCAGCGGATGGAGAAGGAGGGCCCGGGCGCCGTGCCCGTGCCCGCCGAGATCGCCGCCGCGGTCGGTGACGCGCAGGCACTGGCGCTGCACTTCGCTCCGGTACCCGCCGCGGTGCTGGACGCGGGACCCGAGCTGCGCGCGGTGGTGGTGGCCCGGGCCGGGCTGGAGAACGTCGACATCGAAGCGGCGACCGCCCGCGGGATCGGGGTGGTGCCGATCGCCGGCCGCAACGCCTCCGGGGTGGCCGAACTCGCCATCGGCCTGATGATCAGCGAGGGCCGCAGCGTGGCCCGCGCCGACGCGTCGGTGAAGGCCTGCGGCTGGCGCAAGGACTTCGGCGGACCGGGCACCGAGATCGGCGGCAGCACCGTCGGCCTGGTGGGGTTCGGGCACGTGGGCCGGGAGCTGGCCCGGCGGCTGAGCGGCTTCGGCGTACGGCTGCTGGTCGCCGACCCCTACGTCGGCGACGACGTGCTCGCCGCCCACGACGCGACCCGGGTGGACCTGGACACGGTCTTCGCCGAGTCCGACTTCGTCCACGTGCTGGCCCGGCTGACCCCTGAGACCGAGCGGTTCGTCGGTGCCGCGCAGTTCGCGCTGATGAAGCCCACCGCGTACTTCGTCAACACCTCCCGCGCCCGTCTGGTCGACCACGACGCGTTGTACGACGCCCTGGCGCAGGGCCTGCTCGCCGGTGCCGGACTGGACGTGTTCGACAGCGAACCGCTGCCGCCGGACAGCCCCTGGCGTTCCCTGGACAACGTCACGCTCACCACCCACTTCGGCGGGGAGACCCACACCACCAACACCCGCTCGGCCCGGCTGGTGGCCGAGGCGATCGCCGAACTGCACCGCACCGGGCAGGTGGCGTCGGCGGTGAACGCGTCCGCACTCGGCTGGGCCTGACCCCGTGACCACGACTCGTGCGGGCAGCGCGGGTGCCGCCGGGGGAGCCGAACTGCTGCTCGGGGTGGACGCAGGGCAGACCGTCACCAAGGCGTGCGTCTTCGACCGCGAGGGACGCGAGCTCGGCGCCGGCAGCGCCCGGGTGCGAGTCGACAGCCCACGGCCGGGCTGGGTCGAACGCGACCTGGACGAGGTGTGGGCGGCGACCGTGCAGGCGATCGTCGCGGCGCTGGCGGCTGCCGGGGTCAGCGGTGCCCGAGTGGGTGCGGTCGGCATCGTCGGCCACAACGACGGGCTGTACCTCCTCGACGAGTCCGGCCGCCCGGTGCGCCCGGCCGTCACCGCGATGGACACCCGCGCGCACGACGTGCTGCGGGACTGGCGCGCGTCGCCGGTCTGGGCGCGTGCGCTGGAGCTGACCGGGCAGGTGCCGTACGCGGGCTCGCCGTCCACGCTGCTGGCGTGGTTCGCCCGGCACGACCCGCGGGTACTCGACCGCACGCGGTGGGTGCTGTTCTGCAAGGACTGGTTGCGCTACCGCCTCACCGGTGCGATCGCCACCGACCCCAGCGAGGCCAGCTGCGCGTTCACCTCCGTGCGTACCCAGGACTACGCGCCGGAGGCACTCGACCTGTACGGGTTGAGCAGCCTGGGCGGGTCCGGTGAGCTTCGTTGGCCGGGCCTGGCCGACCGGCTGCCTCGGCTGCTGCCCAGCGCCGCGGTCGCCGGAGAGGTGACCGCGGAAGGGGCGGCCGCCACCGGCCTGGCCCCCGGCACACCGGTCGTCACCGGCGCGCACGACGTCGACGGCACGGCGGTGGGGCTCGGCGCGGTCGAACCCGGGCTGCTCAGCCTGGTCGGCGGGACGTTCAGCATCAACCAAGTGGTCAGCGCCGACGCCGTGGTGGACGAACGCTGGCAGGCCCGCACCTTCGTCGAGCCGGGACGCTGGCTGGCGATGTCCACCTCCGCCTCCTCGGCCACCAACCTCGACTGGTGGCGTACGGCGTTCGGGGTGCCCGGGACCGACGAGGGATACGCCGCGCTGGAACGCGAGGCCGCCGGCGCGCTGTCCGGGCCGAGCCAGCTGGTCTACCACCCCTTCCTGTACGGATCGCCGTACGGCGAGACCGCGAGCGCGGCCTTCCTCGGCGTGCGCGGCTGGCACACCCGCGGCGACCTCGTCCGCGGCCTGATGGAGGGCGTGGTGCTCGGACACCGAGTGCATGTGGACGCACTGCGGGAACGCTTCGCGCTCGCCGACGTCGCCCGGCTGTCCGGCGGCGCGGCGCGCAGCGCGGTGTGGTCGCAGATGTTCGCCGACGCGCTGGACACCGAGATCGAGGTCGCGGCCGGTACGGAGCTGGGCGCGCGGGGTGCGGCGCTGCTCGCGGCGCTCGGCGTCGGGTGGTACTCCTCGCTGGCCGAGACCGCGCGGACGGTACGGATCGTGCGCCGCCACGTGCCCGATCCCGCTCGCCGGGAGGTGCTGGCCGACGCCTACCGCCGGTTCGTCGCCGTGGCGCAGGCGCTGGGGCCCTGGTGGGACGACCACCACTCCGCAAGCAGCGGTTGACCGGCGGCGATCGACGGCCGGGCGAAACCTCCTTTCCGGGAACACCCTTGTGGGGTTAGAGTCCCGCAGGAACCGACCCCTTCGAGGAGCTGCGAACATGCCCGGTCGCCCGGGCACGCGTTGACCTCATAGGCCGTACGCCGGCCTGTCAGCGCGTGCCGCCCCTGACGTGCGGCACAGCGAATCCTCCGCTGCCCGAAACCCACCGGTGAGTTCCCCGGACCGGACCTCGGGCTCGGCTTCTGCTCATCGAAGGGTCCCCGCCCGTGCCGTCCACTTCGTCTGGGGAGTCCGCCACCGCGTCCACCGCGGCCGGTACTCCGTACGACCCTGCCACCAGCTCTCCGAACGATCCCGATTCCGGCTCGCCGGGTCTGTGGCGCGACCGGGACTTCCGCCGGCTCTGGGCCGGGCAGGCCGTCTCCCAGTTCGGCGAGCACTCTGCCCTGATGCTCCTGCCGCTGATCGCCGTGCTGACGCTGCACGCCGACCCGGGCCAGCTCGGCCTGCTCCGTGCGGTGGGTCAGGCACCGATCCTGGTGTTCTCCCTCGTCGCCGGCGCGTGGGTGGACCGGTGGCGCACCAGGACGGTGATGGTGGTCACCGACGCCGGCCGCGCCTTGGCGCTGGGCGCCGCCGCGACGGCGGGCCTGCTCGGCATCCTCGGCCTGCCGGCGCTGGCCGTCGTCGCGTTCGTGGTGGGCGCCCTGTCGGTGTTCTTCGACGTCGCCTACCAGACCGCACTGGCCCGGCTGGTCCGCCGCGACCAGCTGGTGTGGGGCAACAGCGCGCTCGAGGGCAGTCGTTCGGCCGCCCAGATCGGCGGTCCCGCGCTCGGCGGCGCCCTCGCCTCGATGTCGTCCGCACCGGCCGGCGCCGCGACCAGCGCGGTGTTCTTCGCGCTGTCCTGTCTGTCGATCCGGCGGATCCGCCACCGCGAACACGTCCCGCAGTCCACCGGCGAGCACACCGGTGCTCGCTCGCCGGTCTGGCGGCGGATCCGGGAAGGACTCCGCTTCGTTGCCGCCGACACCTTCCTGCGAACGGTGTGCCTGGCCTCGGCCGCCTTCCAGTTCTGGCTGTCGGCGACGATGACGGGCTACCTGCTGTTCCTGCCGCGGGTGCTGCACCTGTCCGGGACCGCCGTCGGGCTGACCCTCGCGGCGGTCGGGCCGGGCGCGCTCGTGGGCGCCCTGCTGGCCGCCCGGCTCCCGCGCCGGTTCGGCTACGGCGTGGTGCTCGTCGCCGCGGCGGTCATCGGCGACGGCGCGTTCCTCGCTGTACCCGCACTGCACGGTGCGTCGGCGGCGACGGTCGCCGTCCTGCTCGCGGCCAACTTCGTGTTCGGCGCCTTCGGCCAACTGGTGAACGTCACCGTGATGGCCGTCCGGCAGGCCGTGACCCCCGCCGGGTTGCAGGGGCGCGCGGCGGCGACGATCACGTTCGTGGGCATGGGGCTGACCCCGCTCGGCTCGTTGCTCGGCGGCTTCCTCGCCGAACGCTGGGACCTGCGGACCGCGTTGCTGGTCACCGCCGCCGGAATGTTGCTGTCCCCGGCTCTGATGGCGGTGTCCCCGCTCGCCCGGCTGGGCCGGACGTTGCCCGAGCCCGGGCCTTCGTCCGATGGCCGCGGGCCGGGTGGTCAGTGACGCCGGGTGCTCAGTGGCCCTGCTCGCACGTCTCGACGGCGGCGGCGATGGTGTCCGCCAGGCCGGCCGGGTTGTCGTACGCCATCCCGTGCGCTGCGCTCGGCACGACGTGCACGGACACACCGGCCGCCGCCAGCCCGGTCAGGTCGAAGCCGGGGGTGTGCTCGCCGACCAGCAGCGCCCGCGGCATGGCGCCCCGCGCGAACTGCGTACGGAACGTCGGCTCCCGGTCGGCCAGCATCGACACCGACGTACGGTGCATCCCGACCGGCGTCCAGCGTCCGGTGGTGGCGTGGAACACCGACTGCCCGGCGGCGTGCTCGTCGCGGGCGACGACCGCGCGCAGGGCGTCGTACCCGCGGCGCACGAACGCCTCCTCGGTCTGGGCGGCGACATGTGCGCTGAGTTCGCCCGCGCCGGGGTCGAGGTTGGGTTCGCAGGCGATCAGGGTGCCCACCAGGTCGGGCCGGCGGTGGGCGAGCGCGATGGCGACCGCCCCGCCGAGACTGTGGCCGACGACCGTGGTCCCGCCGAGGCCGTCGGCGTCCAGGACCGCCGCGACCGCGTCCGCGTGCTCCTCGATGGTGTACCCGAACCGCTCGGGGTCGGCCGGGTCGCTCCAGCCGGTGCCCACCAGGTCGACCAGCAGTGAGCGGTGCCGCCGCAGCGCCGGGCGGGTGACAACGTGCGGGAAGTCGGCGGAGGTGGCCGCGCCGAGACCGGCGAGGTAGACGAACACCGGACCCTGCGACGTCGCCGACGCGGGAGAACCGTTGGACTCGGTGTCGGGGGAGCCCCCGGGCAGATCGAGGTAGCGGACCCAGGAGCCGACGTGGAGCAGGTACACCGAACGCATGACCGCCAGCATGCCGCATCGCCACCCCTGCGTACGCTCGGGAAGGGACAGGCCCCAACACCGCAGCGAAAATCCCAGGTTCTCTTCAGGTGTTTCCCAGGTTCGGGTCCGATAGTGGTGCGCGATCCCGCGTCGTACCGCCCGCGCGGGGAAGTGGACCGAAGGCCGGGTCTTCCGACGAACGGAGCAGAACATGAGTCCTGCAGGACGCACCGTCAGCCGCACCACCGTGGTCGGGGTGGCCGCCGCCGCGGCGACCGTCTCCGGGCTCGTGGTCGGCGGCATCGCGCTGGCGGACAACGCCTCCGGCCCCAAGGCGCAGGTGGCCGCGCAGCCCCAGGCCACGCCGACCGCTTCACCGGCACCGAAGGAACGCGGCGGCTTCGGCCACCCCGGCCGGCCGGGTGGGCCCGGACGCTTCGGACCGGGTGGCTTCGGAGGTGGCTTCGGACCGGGTGGGTTCGGGCCCGGCGAGCTCGGAATGGCCGGTCGCGCGCTGCACGGTGAGTTCGTCGTCGCGAAGCCGGGCGGTGGCTACCAGACCGTCGCCGCCCAGCGCGGCACCGCCCAGTCGGTCAGCTCCACCGCGGTCACGGTGAAGAGCACCGACGGCTACACCCACACCTACGTCGTGGACGCCAAGACCCGGGTGAACGCGCTGCGGGAGGGCATCGGGTCGATCAAGCAGGGCCAGCAGGTCGCCGTCGTCGCGAAGGTCAGCGGCAACACCTCGACCGCCGTCCGGGTCGTCGACCTCGCCGACCGCGGGACGGGCAAGCAGTGGCGTCAGCCCGGGCAGAAGCAGGCCCCGGGGCCGAAGAGCGGCACCAACTAGCGAGGATCCCTGCGGTGGCCGGGCTTTCGTGGAGGAATCCGGCCACCGATGACCCTAGGTCGCCGCGAGGACCTCACCCGCGGCGCCGTCGGCCTCCTCGCCCCGGTGAGCCGTGGCCGAGACGTCCGCCCTGGCGGGATCGATCCTGGCCACGCTCCCGGCGCTCGGCTCGGCCGGGCCGACCCGGTGCGCGATGCCCGGATAGTCGAGGACCAGCCCGTCCCGGTCGAAGACGACGTCGGCGGTGAAGTCGTCGCTGTCGAACCGGACCACCGCACCGTCGCCGTCCGCGCGCACGTGGGTGTAGCGCTGCCGGCTCGGGCGTACCGACAGGTCGGGTACCGACACCCACGCCGTCAGCAGCTCGACCGGTCCACCGCCGGTGAGCAGCCCGTGCCGGCGTACCGGCATGGTGTTGGTGAGCGGAGACAGCCCCAGGTCGCAGTCCAGCGCGTCGCCGTAGAGCCGTGCGTCCCCACCCGGCGGCGGCGCGTCCAGGTGTCCCTCGGCGTCGGCGAGGATCTCCCAGCGGCCGGCGCCGTCACGGCGCAGCTCCAGCACCCGCCGCCAGCCGACGCCGAACGCGTGCACCCGCAGCGACGACGTGGCGTAGTCGTCACCGGTGGTGAGGGCGTACTCCAGCCGGTACGGCACCGGGTCCGCACCGATCGCCGAACCGACCGCGGACAGGTGCCCGCGCGCCAGCTTGACCTCGGCGAGCTCAGCGCCGGCGTCCTTGCACCACACCAGAGACCGGTGTACGTCGGGGCCCATGCGGCCACCTCCTCAGCAGGTTGGCGGGAGGTTACCTCCGCACGGACCCCGCAGGTGCGGAATCGACCAAGGCTGGCCTACGCGGACACCGGACCTCGCGTGCGTCTGACCATGCCGACGTCCATGCCGACATGCATGTCGACGTCCACGACGACGGCTACTCCGACGCCTTCGCCAGACCCACCTGGTCGAGGACGAACGCGTGCACCTGCGCCTCGTCCCGCCAGGCGTCGTACCTGCCCGAGGGCCCGCCGTGGCCCGCGCCGAGTTCGGTCTTCAACAGCACCGGTCCACCGCCGGTCATCCGGTCCCGTAGCCGGGCGACCCACTTGGCCGGCTCCCAGTAGCTCACCCTCGGGTCGTTCAGCCCGGCGGTGGCGTAGATGGCGGGGTAGTGGCTGGCCGAGACGTTGTCGAAGGGCGCGTACGCCTTCATCGCGGCGTACACCTGCGGGTCGGCCACCGGGTTTCCCCACTCGTCCCACTCCCGCACCGTCAACGGCAGCGACGGGTCCAGGATGGTGGTGAGCGCGTCCACGAACGGCACCTCCGCCACCGCCGCGGCGCACAGGTCCGGGCGGAGGTTGAGCACCGCACCGATCAGCAGGCCGCCGGCCGACCCACCTCGGATCGCCAGGCCTTCCCGGGTGGTCCACCCGGTCTCCACGAGGTAGTCGGCGGCGGCCACGAAGTCGGTGAAGGTGTTGGCCTTCTCCAGCCGCTTGCCGTGGTCGTACCACGACCGGCCGAGCTCCCCGCCGCCACGCACGTGCGCGATCGCGAACGCCACCCCACGGTCCAGCAGCGACAGCCGCAGGGTGGAGAACCACGGGTCCATCGAGTGTTCGTACGACCCGTAGCCGTACAGCAGCACCGGCCCACCCTCGGGGCGGTCGTCGCGCCACACCAGCGAGATCGGCACCTTCGTCCCGTCCGGAGCGGTGGCCCACTCCCGGGTCGACTGGTAGCGGTCGAGGTCGACGTTGAGCACCGGCTGCCGCTTGCGCAGCCTGCGCGCGTCGGTGGCCAGGTCGACGTCGATGACGGAGTTCGGCGTGGTCAGCGAGGTGTAGTCGATCCGCAGCGTGGTGGTGTCGAACTCGCGGTTGGTGCCGACGTCGACGGTGTAGATGGGCTCCTCGAAGCCCATCCGGCGGCGCTCCCCGTCGGCGACGGATATCACGTCGAGCTCGGTACGCCCGTCCGAGCGCAAGGCCACCACCAGGTGGTCGGCGAACGCGTCCACCGACACGATCCGAACGCCTTCCTGGTGCGGGATCACGTCCGTCCAGCGCTCCGGGCGCGGGTCTTCCACCGGCGCCTGCGCGAGCCGGAAGTCTGGGCCCTGGTCGTTGGTGACGAACAGGAACCGGTCGGTGTGGTGCTCGAGGGAGTACTCCACCCCGGGCCGGCGCGCGGCGACCAGCCGCCACCGGCCCTCGGGGTCGTCGGCGGGCAGGACGTGGACCTCGCTGGACTCGGTGGCGTGCAGGTCCAGCACCAGCCACTCCCGCGAGCGGGTCCGGGAGACTCCGAGGTAGAACGACTCGTCCTCCTCGGTGAAGATCAGGACGTCGTCGGACTGGTCGGTGCCGAGCCGGTGCCGCCACAGCTTCCACGGCCGGTGGGCCGGGTCGAGGGTGGTGTAGAACAGGAACCCCTCGTCGGCGGACCAGGCGGCGCCGTACCCCGTCGGGCTGATCGTGTCGGGCAGGTGCTCGCCGGTGCGGAGGTCCTTCACCCGCATCCGGAACTCCTCGCTGCCGTCGGTGTCCACCGAGTAGGCGAGCAGGTGGCCGCTCGGCGACACCGAGAACGCGCCCAGCGCGAAGTACTCGGTGCCCTCCGCGGCCTCGTTGCAGTCCAGCAGCACCTCCTCGCCGGCACTCACATCCGTGCTGCCCCCGCCGGACGCGTCTTCGGCACCGACGGGATGACGTACGAACAGGGGGTACTGCTTGTCCTCCTGCGTGCGGGTGAAGTACTCCCACGCTCCGTCACGTGCCGGGACGTCCTCGTCGGTCTCCTTGATCCGGGAGCGGTACTCCTCGAACAGCTCCTCGCGCAGGCCGGCCAGATGTGCGAGGGATTCCTCGGTATGGGCGTTCTCGGCCTGCAGATGGGCGAGTACGGCCGGATCCTCGCGGTCGCGCAGCCAGGCGTACTCGTCGACCCGCTCGTCACCGTGGTGGCGGTGGACGAAGGGACGTTGCTCGGGACGGGGTGCAGTGGGCATGGCGCCGACATTACCCGGCCGGGGCCGCGACATTCGCCGCCGCTGACGGCTCCGGAGAGACCACCACCGGGCCACCGACGGAGTCGACTGTGGAGACGCCGCGATCCTCGGGGATGGCGGCCTCCACCTCGGAGCTCTCGCTCTCGGTGGCGAACTGCGTACGGTGCAGCTCGGCGTAGCGGCCGCCGCGGGCGAGCAACTCGTGGTGGGTGCCGCGTTCGACCACGTGGCCGGCCTCGAGCACCAGGATCAGGTCGGCGGCCCTGATCGTGGACAGGCGGTGCGCGATGACCACGGCGGTCCGGTCGGCCAGCGCCTCACCGAGCGCAGCCTGCACGGCCGCCTCGGAGGTGGAGTCCAGGTGCGCGGTCGCCTCGTCGAGGATCACCACCCGCGGCTGGGCGAGCAGCAGCCGGGCGATGGTCAGCCGCTGGCGTTCACCACCGGACAGCCGGTACCCCCGCTCGCCGACCACCGTCTCCAGACCTTCCGGCAGCCCTGCCACCAGGTCGTCCAGCCGGGCCCGGCGCAGCGCCTCCCACAGCTCGTCGTCGCTCGCCTCCGGGCGGGCCAGCAGGAGGTTGGACCGCAGCGACTCGTGGAAGAGGTGGCCGTCCTGGGTGACCATCCCGATCGTGTCGCGCAGTGAGTCGAACGTCAGGTCGCGTACGTCGACACCGGACAGCCGCACGGCGCCCTCGTCCACGTCGTACAGCCGGGGGATCAGCGACGCGATCGTCGACTTCCCCGCACCCGAGGAGCCGACCAGCGCCACCATGGCGCCCGGTTCGACCCGGAACGACACGTCGTGCAGGACCTCCTCGCCACCACGCGCGTCCAGCTTCGCGACCTCCTCCAGTGACGCCAGCGACACCTTGTCGGCGGCGGGGTACGCAAACCGGACGTGCTCGAACTCCACCGACACCGGCCCGTCCGGCACGCCGACGGCATCCGGCGACTGGTCGATCAGCGGCGCCAGGTCGAGCACCTCGAAGACCCGCTCGAAGCTGACCAGCGCACTCATCACCTCCACCCGGGCGCTGGCCAGCGCGGTCAGCGGCGCGTACAGCCGGGTGAGCAGCAGCGCCAGCGCCACCACGTCGCCGGGGTCCAGTGAGCCGGCCAGGGCGTAGTAGCCGCCGAGGCCGTAGACCAGCGCCAGTGCCAGCGCCGAGACCAGTGTGAGCGCGGCGATGAACACCCACTGCACCATCGCGCTGCGCACCCCGATGTCGCGCACCCGCCGGGCACGCACCGCGAACTCCGCGGACTCGTGCGCGGGCCGCCCGAACAGCTTGACGAGCGTGGCCCCCGGAGCGGAGAAGCGCTCGGTCATCTGGGTACTCATCGCGGAGTTGTGATTGGCCGCCTCGCGCTCCAGCCGGGCAAGCCGGTTGCCCATCCGCTGCGCGGGCACCACGAAGATCGGCAACAGCACCAGTGCCAGCACGGTCACCTGCCAGGACAGGCCGATCATCACCGCCAGGGTGAGGACCAGGGTGACGAGGTTGCTCACCACGCCGGACAGCGTGTCGCTGAAGGCGCGCTGGGCGCCGAGCACGTCGTTGTTGAGCCGGCTCACCAGGGCGCCGGTGCGGGTACGGGTGAAGAACGCCACCGGCATGCGCTGCACGTGGTCGAACACGGCCGTGCGCAGGTCGAGAATCAGTCCCTCGCCGATGCGGGCGGACAGCAGCCGGGTGAGGATCCCGAGCCCGGCCTCGGCCACCGCGATGACCGCGATCACCGCGGCGAGGACGAGCACGACCCGCAACGGCGAGCGTTGCACGATCGCGTCCAGCACCCGCCCGGCCAGCACCGGCGTCGCCACCGTCAGGACGGCGGTCACCACACTGAGCAGGAGGAACTTCGTGAGCTGGGCACGGTGCGGCGCGGCGAACCCGCCGATCCGCCGCAGGGTCGCGCGGGAGAACGGCCGGCGCTCGTCCTCGGCGTTCATCGCGTGGTAGAGCGACATCCACGCGGTGGTCTCCATGTCCATGCCCGCTCGGTCCCTTCGCCTCGGCGCGCGTGCACGTCGTACGACGTGTGTCATCGCGTGCGACGCTAGGACCCCAACCAAGGTTGAGGGCAAGGCGGCGCCCGTCGATTCCGGGCACCTTCTCAGCTACCACCCCCAAAGCCGGCCGAAGCGGACCCGGGCGTCGCCACCGTCTCCACCCGCGGACGACGGGGCGGCACACCGGAGAGGAGGTCAGGCCTCGAGCACGACGGCCAGGCCCTGGCCGACCCCGATGCACAGGGCCGCGAGTCCGCGTCCGCCGCCGCGACGGCGCAGTTGCCAGGCCAGCGAGGCGACGATCCGCGCCCCTGACGCTCCGAGCGGGTGGCCGAGGGCGATGGCACCGCCGCGGGGGTTGACGATCTCGGGGTCCAGGTCGGGCCAGTGCGCCAGGCAGGCCAGCGCCTGGGCGGCGAACGCCTCGTTCAGTTCCACCACGTCCAGGTCGGCCCAGCCGAGCCCGGCCCGGGCCAGCGCCTGCTCGGCCGCCGGCACCGGGCCGACGCCGAACCGCCGCGGGTCGACCGCCGCGACCCCCCGGGACACCACCCGGGCCAGCGGCTCCACACCGATCGAGCGCGCCGCGTCCTCGTCACCGAGCAGCAGCGCCGCCGCACCGTCGTTCAGCGGTGAGGAGTTGCCCGCCGTGATCGTCCCGTCCGGGCGGAACGCCGGCCGCAGCGCGGCGAGGGCCTCGACGGTGGTGTCCGGCCGGACGCTCTCGTCGCGGTCCAGGTCGCAGCCGGGTACGGGTGCCACCTCGGCGGCGAACTCCCCGGCCGCCCACGCGGCGGCGGCCCGCCGGTGACTGCGTACGGCGAACGCGTCCTGGCCCGCCCGCGAGATGCCGTACTCACCGGCCAGGGACTCCGTGGCCTCACCGAGCGAGACGGTCCATTCGGGCGGCATCGCCGGGTTGACCATCCGCCAGCCCAGCGTCGTGGAGTGCAGCGTCTGCGACTCACGTGGGAAGCCGCGGTCGGGCTTGGGCAGCACCCACGGCGCCCGGCTCATCGACTCCACCCCGCCGGCCACGCACAGGGACGCCTCACCGACGGCGATGGTACGGCCGGCCGCCATCACCGCCTCCATCCCCGAACCGCACAGCCGGTTGACGGTGACGCCCGGCACCGAGGCCGGCAGCCCAGCCAGCAGCACGGCCATCCGGGCGACGTTGCGGTTGTCCTCGCCCGCACCGTTGGCGGCACCGAACACCACGTCGTCGACGCGTGCCGAGTCCAGCCCAGGATTACGGCGGACGACTTCGCCGACGACGTGGGCGGCGAGATCGTCCGGGCGTACGTCGGCCAGCCCGCCGGCGTACCGGCCGACCGGCGTGCGCACGGCGTCGAGGACGAACACCTCGTGGATCACCGCACCGGCTCCTTCCCGCACGTCGCGTCACCGAATCCCGTCACCGGATCCTGTCGGCTCGTCGCCCAGCGCATCCCTGTGTGCACAGGCGGTTCACGTCCTTCGGCCATCCTCCGTGGTTCGCGCTCCGGTGTCGAGCCGGGCCGGGGGCATCGGATTGCAGGAGAAGTTGATCACGGTTATATCGTTCGGCTCGTGCCCGGATCCCGCATACGTTCCGCCGTGCGCCTGCTGGTCGTCGACCCGCTGGACCGGCTTCTCCTCTTCCACGCCAAGCCCCCACGCGGTCCCGCGGACGGGTTCTGGTTCTGCCCCGGCGGCGGCCTCGAGGCGGGGGAGTCGGCGCTGCAGGCGGCTGCCCGCGAACTGCGGGAGGAGACCGGTCTGCAGGTCGATCCCGACCGCATGCAGGGTCCGGTGTGGACCCGTCGCCACGTCGTACCCCTCGCCGCCGAGAACGCGGCTGCAGGCGGCGACCGGGGTGCAGGCGGCGACGGCGATGCCGGCAGTGAGGACCTCCTGGACCAGCGGGAGCAGTTCTTCGTCTACCGCGCGCCGAACACCCCGGCCATCCACGCCATCGGCGACCCGTGGTCGATGCGTGACGGCCACCAGGCCTACCGGTGGTGGAGCCGGCGCGACCTGGAGGCCGGCCCCGCCGACGCCGCCGTGTTCGCGCCCCGGCGGCTACCCGAACTGTTCCCGGAGATCCTCGCCGGCCGCTGGGACGACCCACCGCGCGACGTCGGCGTCTGAGGCGTCCGGGAGGGGCGGCCGGACAGCTGTTCGGCACCGACGGCTCCGTACCGATAAGTGGTGGCCGAGACCGAGGCGTGGCCCTAGTCTCGGCTGCGATGACTTCGACCGTACGAACCGACGAACCCACCGGCTCCACCCGCGACCTGGGCGACGGCCTGGTGATGCGCTGGTCGACGCCTGCGGACACCGACGCGCTCGTCGAGCTCGCCGGGACGGTGTTCCGCGACACCGACGACGGCCCGCCCAACATCGTGGTGGCCGACACCGTGCGCCGGCACATGCGCGGCGACCATCCCCTGCTCGGACCACACGACTACGTCGTGGTCGAGGACACCGGCGCCGACCGGAAACGGCTCGTCGCCTGTGCGTGTTACCAGCAGGAGGAATGGACCTACGACGGCGTTCCGCTCCCGGTCGGCCGGCCCGAAATCGTCGCCGCGGATCCCGAATACCGACGGCGAGGGCTCGTCCGTACGCTCTTCGGCGCGATTCACGACCGGTGCGAACAGGACGGAAAACTCGTCCAGTCGATCACCGGAATTCCGAACTTCTACCGGCAGTTCGGCTACGAGTACGCCGTCGACCTCGGCGGCAGCGTTTCGTTCCCGGTCTCGCTGCTGCCCGAACCGAAGGCCGGCGAACCCGAGCCGTACCGGCTGCGAAAGGCAACCAGGGAAGACGTTCCCGCGCTGGTCGCGTGTTACGAACAGGGCCAGCGGGGGAGTCTGGTGGTCTCCCGGCTCACGGAGAAATCCTGGACGTACCACATCGACGCGGAGGACGAACCCGACGCGCTCCGAGGTTATGGCCGGGTACGAGTCATCGAGTCCGGCGCGGGGGAGTTCTGCGGGCTGGTGGTGGCGCAGGGAAGTGGCGTGCATTTCCACGTCACCCTGATGGAATTCATCCCCGGCACCAACCTGGCCCGCGTTCGGCCGTCGCTCGTACGTGCCCTCGTCGACCTCGCCGGGCAGAAGCCGCCGAACACGCCCGACCACGAGCCGATCACCAGGCTGGTTTTCGAACTCGGCCGCGACCATCCGTTCTACCCGATGATTCCGGCCGAGCACGGGCCTCGCCAGGACCCGCCCTACGCGTGGTACGTCCGGGTGCCGGACCTGCCCGCGGTGCTCCGCCGGATCGCCCCCGTCCTCGAACGCCGGCTGGCGGAGTCGCCCGTGGCCGGCTACGACGGCGACCTGCTGCTCGACTTCTACCGCACCGCCGTACGCCTGACGTTCACCAACGGCCGGCTCGGCGCCGTCCGCGACCAGGGCCCGGCCGCCCGGCACGACCGGACACCGCGGGCCGGGTTCCCGCAGTTGGTGTTCCTGCGGTCGCTGTTCGGGCACGCGTCGCTGGACGAACTCCGCACCACCTATCCCGACGTCGGCACCGGCGGCGAGGCAGGGCCGCTGGTGAACGCGTTGTTCCCCAAGCGGCCGTCCCGGCTGTTCGCGCCCTGATCGCCCCCTGACGCACGGGACGAAGCGGGCGGACCGCCCGGCAACCGGGACAAAGCGGACGAACGAGCACCGACCGGCCGGTCACGCCCGACGTGCTGGGCCACCCCGGCCCGGCATGGCAGGATCTCGACGGTGAGCACCAGCACCATCCCGTCCGAGCAGCGCCTGCGTGACCTGGCCCTGCTGCGCCGCGTCCGCGACCGGATCGACCGGGAGTACGCCCAGCCGCTGAACGTCGAGACGCTCGCCCGTGGCGTGCACATGTCGGCCGGGCACCTGAGCCGCCAGTTCCGGCTGGCCTACGGCGAGTCGCCGTACGGCTACCTGATGACCCGGCGGATCGAGCGGGCGATGGCACTGCTGCGCCGCGGCGACCTCAGCGTCACCGAGGTGTGCTTCGCGGTCGGCTGCGCCTCGCTGGGGACCTTCAGTACCCGATTCACCGAACTGGTCGGAATGCCGCCGAGCACCTACAAACGCCAGGCCGCACAGGGAAGCGCGCACCTGCCCGCATGTGTGGCCAAGCAGGTGACCAGACCGATCAGGAATCAAGAAGCACGGCCGGTGGAGCCGCAGTTAGCGTGACGGGCATGGACATCACCATTCACACCAGCGTCCTCCCGCACGAGGACCCGGAGGCCTCCCTGGCCTTCTACCGCGACCGTCTCGGCTTCGAGGTCCGCCAGGACGTCGGAAAAGGCACGATGCGCTGGATCACCGTCGGTCCTCCCGGCCAGCCCGACACCTCGATCCTGCTTGCTCCTCCGTTCGCCGATCCGGGGATCACCGAGGACGAGCGCCGCACCGTCGCCGAGATGATGGCCAAGGGCACCTACGGCTGGATCCTGCTGGCCACCAAGGACCTCGACAGCACGTTCGAGCAGGTCCAGGCGGGCGACGTCGAGGTCGTGCAGGAGCCGACCGAACAGCCGTACGGCGTCCGCGACTGCGCCTTCCGGGATCCCGCGGGCAACATGGTCCGCATCCAGGAGGTCCGCTGACATGGCCGCCATCAGGTCGATCACCATCGAGGCACCCGACCCCGCAGCGGCGAACGCCTTCTACGACAGGGCTTTCGGACTCGGCGGCGCGATCCGTACGCGGGCCGGCGACGCGCCGACGAGCGGCTTCCGCGGGTGCGCTCTGTCCCTGGTGGTGTCGCAACCCGGCACCGTCGACAGCCTGGTCGGCACCGCCGTCGATGCCGGCGCCACGACGCTGAAGCCCGCCACGAAGAGCTTCTGGGGGTACGGGGGAGTCGTCCAGGCACCGGACGGCACCATCTGGAAGGTCGCGACGTCGGCGAAGAAGGACACCCGCCCGGCGACCAGGAACGTCGATGACATCGTGCTGTTGCTCGGTGTGGACGACGTCAAGGCCAGCAGGCAGTTCTATGTCAACCAAGGTTTGACAGTGAGCAAGAGCTTCGGAAGAAAGTACGTCGAGTTCGACGGCTCGTCCTCCTCGGTCAAGCTCGCGCTCTACGGGCGCAAGGCCGCCGCCAAGGACGTCGGCGTCGACCCGGACGGCTCCGGGTCGCACCGCGTCGTCATCGGCAGCGACGCCGGAGCGTTCACCGACCCGGACGGCTTCGCCTGGGAGCCGGACTCGGCCTGACCCCGGTCGTGTCCTTGGCGAACTCCCGCCCGATCCGATCTCGGGCGGGAGTTCGCCAGGGACGACGCACCTGGTCTCAGTCGGCGGCGAGGGGTGAGCTGTCGATGGCCTCGGCGGCGGCGCTCATCGATTCGTCCATGTAGACAGACGTCGTGGCCAGGCTGGAGTGCCCGGCGATCTGGGCGACGGTCGCGATGTCCACGCCGGCCCGGGCGAGAACCGTCAGCGCCGTGTGCCGCAGGGAGTGCGGTGTCGCCCGCCGGCCGAGGTATTCCTTGGTGTAGCGCTCGACCATCCGCTGCAGGTCACGTGGCGACAACCGCTTCCCGCGTACGGACACGAACAGCGCGCTAGCCGCGTCCTCGACCCGGATGCGTTCCGCGCGGTCGAGCGACGTGGGCTTCGGAGGCGGCGGCCGCTCCTGCGAAAGATATCTCTCGATGGTTCGATGAGTCGCCGGTGACAGCGGCAGGTCGCGGTTCTTGCCGCCCTTCCCGCGTACGTGCAGAACCGGCGTACGCGTCTCCTCGTGCAGGCGGATGTCGCTACGGTTCGCGCCGCACAGCTCCGAGACCCGTGGCCCCGACTCGACCAGGAGCCGCAGGATCGCCTCGTCGCGGATGGACAGCTTCTGGTCGGCACGCAGAGCTTCCTGGGCACGCCGGCTCGGCGAAGCTCGCAACACCAGCGCCTCGTCGACCCGCAACCCGAGCCGGGCGCCCACCGCTCGCCGCGGGGTGCGCGGCGCGGCCACCTTGGTGGTGGGGTCGACCTGGACGTAGCCCTTGTCGGCCGCCCAGCGGAACAACCCGCGGACGGCGGCGAACCAGCGAGCCAGCAGGTGCTGGCCGCGACCTGGGGGAGTGGAGCCGTCCTCGGCGATCTTCAGACCCTTTGTGTAGCGGCGATCCGGCGCCTTGGCGATGGCCGTCAGGGCGGCTTCCAGCTGGTCGGCCTCGATCGTGTCGAGCACGGTGCCGGGGCCCAGGAGAGTGGTGAAGTCGTCGAGGTCACGGTGGTAGGCGTGCAGAGTGGCGGCGCTGAGCTGGGAACGCATCACGCGGCGCTCGAGCACCTCCAGATACTCCAGCACCGCGTCGTGCACGGTCACCGTCGACGCCGATTTCGGCTCGCTCATGGGCCAAAACGTACCATGTCGTGTAAGTGCTATTACACGACATGAATGTGACCTGGATGACGGTGCGGCGCCTGGCTCCAACGCACCGTCACCGGCTTGGCCGATCTGCTCAGAAGGCGATTTTCGGCCATATGCACCGCTCGCGCGCTGTCGGGTGAGACCCGCGCTGACCTGGGATGACGCCGCGCCACGGGGCCCGAGGCTCGGGTGGCCGCCGGCGGGGCGCACCGGCTCGAGGCACACGCCGGAAGCTCCGGATCCCGAGCTGTCCGCTGGTTGACGGTCATGTTCGGTTCGTCGGATCGCGCGTGTCGACAACTCTGTCGTACCTGCGACGGACCGGCCGAGTTCCGGCCAGGTTCCTACGCGTCGGACCAGCCCCTCTCGGCCGTTCCCAGCCCTCCGGGTATAACGCCGATAATGAACATTATGTCAATCTCTCGGATGGGCGTGCCCCGCTCCGCTTCCCCATCAACCCGTCCTCGCCGTCGAGCATGCCGGCGGCCACGATCTGCCCGTTGCGGCACCACACGCGAACCGTGTCGGCCAGCCCCTGCGCGCCGAACCTCCAAGCCCAGCCGTAGTCGCCCGAATGAAAGCGTGATCGACCTGCGCCGATCCAACTCGACACCACGGGCGGGACGCACCGGGTTTTCACGGGCCAACCCCCGGCTGACAACCCGGCCTTGACAGCCAGGGGCGCGACGTCCGTGCCGAGCCACCCCTCCCTGGACATCCACGTCGTGTAATACAGACCCCGGAGACCGCGGCCGGCTGGCCCCCACCTCTCCCCTGCGCCGGTGCGCAACGACGATCAGGCGTGGCGGGCTCCCCCGCCCGCAGGATGAGGCATACCGGCTACCACCCCTGAATCCGCCGAACCTCACGACGCGTTGTCGAATCCGCCGTGGGTCGTTCGTCGCAGAGGTGCGTCGTTTTCCACCAGAGGCGCCAGGACCACTGAGGTGAGGGAACCATTTTCAATCCACGGTTGACCCCGGACCTGATCGAGGCGGAGAAGGCCTACCGGCTGGAGCGAGCCAGGCGTTCGTTCCGATCCTCGGGCCGATTCGCACCCCGCCGGGCGCGCGTCGGCCGGCGTTCTCCCGAGGCGAGTGCGTGGAGGACCGTGAGTCCACGGCCGGATATCGTCGCTGCGGGACGGCTCACGACCGACACGCCCCGGGGTCGTACGAGAAGGTTCTGGAAAGTACTCCGGGACGCGGTGTCGGATCGGGGCCGAGGCGTTCGTAGCGAGAGTGAACGGCCGCTCGCGACGGGCGCCCTGAACCGCAGGAGATGATTCGGCATGCAGTACCTCGTTTCCGTGATCGACGACCGGACCGGCTCCGCCGCCTCCGACGAGATGGCGGCCATCGACGAGTTCAACGACGGGCTCCGCGCCGACGGTCACTGGGTCTTCGCCGGCGGCCTCGCCTCCCCCAGCGCCGCGACCGTCATCGACAACCGCGGCGAGGAGACGCTGTTCACCGACGGCCCCTTCCTGGAGTCCAAGGAGTACCTCGCCGGCTTCTGGATCATGGAGGCCGAGGACCTCGACGTGGCGCTCAGGCTCGCCGCTGCGGGATCTCGGGCATGCAACCGGAAGGTCGAGGTGCGGCCGTTCCTGTGAGTCCGGGAAGTGTGGTCGACGTACGGGAGGCGATCACCCGGGCCCACCGCGAGGAGTGGGCGCGGGTGGTGGCCTCCCTGACGAGGCGTTTCGGTGACCTCGACGTCGCCGAGGAGGCCGCGGCCGAGGCGTTCGCGACTGCCGTCGAACGCTGGCCCACCGACGGCGTTCCCCCCAATCCCGGCGCCTGGCTGACCACCACCGCCAACCGCAAGGCCATCGACCGGCTCCGGCGTGAGAACAAGCGCGACGAGAAGCAAAGGGAGGCCGCGATGTTGTCCGACGACGGCCGGCCGCTCGGTGCGATCGACGACGAACGGCTCCGGCTGGTCTTCACCTGCTGCCACCCGGCGCTGGCGATGGAGACCCGCGTGGCTCTGACGCTGCGCATGATCGGCGGGCTGACGGTGCCCGAGATCTCCCGGGCCTTCCTGGTGCAGGAGGCCGCCATGGGGCAGCGGATCACCCGTGCGAAGGCCAAGATCAAGGCGGCACGTATCCCCTACCGCGTGCCGTCCGCGGAAGACCTCCCGGCCCGGGTGTCCGGCGTACTCGCCGTGCTGTTCCTGGTGTTCAACGAGGGTTACCTGGCGACCGGTCCCGGCTCCGATCCCGTACGCCACGAACTCACCGCCGAGGCGATCCGGCTCACCCGGCTGGTCCATGCCCTCATGCCCGACGACGGTGAGGTGACCGGGCTGCTGGCGCTGATGCTGCTCACTGAGGCCCGCCGTCCAGCCCGCGTGTCGGCACGCGGTGAACTGGTCTCCCTCGGCGAACAGGACCGTGGATCGTGGAACACCGCGCTCATCGCCGAAGGCCACCGGCTGGTCCGCGAGCGCCTGGCCTCCGGGGTGGCACCGGGTCGCTACCAGATCCTCGCGGCGATCAACGCCGTGCACACCTACGCCGGGGACGCCCGCGACACCGACTGGTCCCAGGTCGTCGCTCTCTACGACCAGCTGGTACGTCTCGACCGCTCCCCCGTAGTCGCGCTCAACCGGGCGATCGCGGTCGCCGAACTCGACGGTCCGGAGGTGGCACTGGCTGCCGTGGACCGGCTCGAGGACAGGCTGGCCGGCTACCACGCCTACCACGCGACCCGCGCGGACCTGCTGCGCCGGCTGGGCCGGAGCGAGGACTCGCGTGCTGCGTACGACAAGGCGATCGGGCTGGCGGGCAACTCCGCCGAGATCGCCTACCTGACAAGGCGTCGCGACCAGCTGGGATAGCGCCCGGACCCTGAAAATCGAGCTGCGCCGGCCCAACTGGAAATGTGGATATCGGGCAAATGGGGGCCAGGATCGGTGGGCTCGGCCGGGACGAAACCCAACGACTCGTAGAAGACTCGTGCGCCACTGGCCACTGTGCCCGGATGGTCGGCTCCGAACGTCACCACCTCGATGGTTCCCGGCCCCTGAACGCACACCGGCAGGACTTCACCGTTGTCGGCCCGGCTCGGGTCGGGTACCCCGGGCCGGGCCGACTCCCCGCCGGTCAGCCGGCGGCGGCGGCGAACATCCCGGGTTCGTACGAGCCGCCCTGCTGGTGCACGATCACGGCCATCCGGTTGGCCGCGTTGATCAGGGCGACCAGGCAGACCAGCGCGGCGAGCTGCTCGTCGTCGTAGTGCTTGCGTACCTGTGCCCAGGTCTCGTCGGAGACGCCCTGGTAGGCGTCGGCGAGCCGGGTGCCTTCCTCGGCGAACGCCAGCGCGGCCTGTTCGGCCTCGCTGAACACCGTCGACTCCCTCCATGCCGCCACCAGGTTGAGCCGGACCGCGGTCTCGCCGGCGGCCGCCGCCTCCTTGGTGTGCATGTCGATGCACCAGCCGCAGCCGTTGATCTGGCTGGCCCGCAGCGACACCAGCTCCTGGGTGGACGTCGGCAGAGACGACTGCATGACCACCATGCCGGCGTTCGCGAACCGCTTGGCGAACTTCGCGCCGATTTCGCTCTCGAACAGGTTGAGCCGGGGTTCCATCGCTTCGTTCTCCCTCGCGTTAGTGGGGTTCTGCGTACTTGGACGACCACAAGACGCCGGCGGCCCGAGCCCTGTGACGTCGCCGCCGCGTGAGTACGCCACCGGACACGACGGTCACCGGGTGAGCCGCGTCCGGCGCCGCTACCAGGGCAACGGCCCGTCCTGGTTGAAGAAACCGCCGGTGGGCCCGTCCTCTCCGAGCGTGGTCAGGCGCACCACGACCGCGGCTGCCTGCGCGGGAGTGAGGTACCCCTGGTGGTTGTTGATGTCGGTGTCGACGTAGCCGGGGTCGGCGAGGTTGACGAGAATGCCGTCCTTGCGCAGCTCGTTGGCGTACTGCACTGTCAGCGCGTTCAGGGCGGTCTTCGACGGTGCGTAGGCGGCCGAGGCCGGCAACCCGGCCAGCGGGCCGTTCGGATCGCCGGCGATGGTCAGGGACGCGACACCGCTGCTGAGGTTGACGATGCGCGGCGCCGGCGAGTGCCGCAGCAACGGAAGCATCGCGTTGGTCACCGAGATCACCCCGAAGACGTTGGTCTCGAACACCGCGCGGACCATCTCCAGGTCGACGATGCTCGGGATCTGGTCGACGGCGTCCTCTGGCGAGACCTGCCCCGAGCCGCTGATGCCCGCGTTGTTGACCAGGACGTCGAGATGACCGAAGCGGTCCTCGATCCACTTCGCGGCCTCCCGGACGCCGGCTGCGTCGGTGACGTCCAGGGTCACCGCGTACGCGTCGCCGCCCGCCCGCCGCAACGCCGCGGCGGCCTCCTCCCCACGCTGCCGGTTCCTGGTGCCGATCAGAACCGTCATGCCCAGTGCGGCGAGTTGCTCGGCGGTCGCGCGGCCGATCCCTTTGTTCGCCCCGGTGACAAGTGCCACCTTCTGCTGGGTGCTGTGCTCGTTCATAACCGAGTGCCTGTCCTTCGAGAAGAGAATGTCTTCCCCAAGGCACCGCGACCGGCCTGTATGTGACAGGGGTTCCTCCGCCGATCCCGGTTCGCCGCGAGGGGCGGGGGATTGTGACGTACGCCACTCGCCATGGGTGTCACAGGAGGGCGGGAACCGGCATCGTGTGGGTGTGCGCCGCGGTCGACAGCGAAGAGGTGGAGGAACCGGCCATGAGTGAGCAAACGACGGACTCGTCGCAGCCGCCAGGGCATGACGACGACAGGCGGACTGCTCGCCTCACCGACGCCTTCGTCGCGCACCGGAACCTGCTCTTCACCATCGCCTACGAGATGCTCGGCTCGGCGGCCGACGCCGAGGACGTCCTGCAGGAGACCTGGCTGCGCTGGGTGGGCGTCGACCCCGACATCGTGCGGGAGCCGCGGGCGTACCTTGTCCGGATCGCCACCCGGCAGGCGCTGAACCACCTGCGTACTCTCGGCCGGCGCAAGGAGTCCTACGTCGGCTCCTGGCTGCCCGAGCCGCTGATGACCACCCCGGACGTCGCCGAGGACATCGAGCTGGCCGAGAGCGTGTCGACGGCGATGCTGCTGGTGCTGGAGACCCTCACGCCGACCGAGCGGGCGGTGTTCGTGCTGCGCGAGGTGTTCGACGTGGAGTACGACCAGATCGCCGAGGCCGTGGACAAGACTCCGGTCGCCGTCCGGCAGATCGCCCACCGGGCGCGGGCACACGTCGCCGCCCGCCGCCCCCGCGAGTCCGTGTCCGCCGCGCAGGCCCGCCGTGCGCTGGAGGCGTTCAAGCTCGCGGTCGAGACCGGCGACCTGCAGAGCCTGCTGGACCAGCTGGCACCGAACGTCGTCGCGATGGGCGACGGCGGCGGGATCAAGCAGGCCGTGCCGCGGCCGGTCGTCGGGGCGGACAAGGTGGCCCGGCTGTTCGTGGGCGGGATGCGCAAGTTCGGCGCCCGGATGTCGGCCGAGCTGGTGCAGATCAACGGCGGCCCGGCGCTGCTCACCCGGCTGGACGGCGAGATCGACGGCGTTCTTTCCGTACGTGTCGAGGACGGCCTGGTGACCGCGTTCTACTACGTGCGCAACCCGGAGAAGCTGTCGCGCATCCAGCAGGAGACCGCGATGAGCCGCTGAACGTGCTCGGTCCGCGCGAGGCCCGCGGCCCTACGAAAGTTGGTCGCGGGCCTCGCGGTCGCTTCTTTCGTCGTACGCCGAGCCGACTCCCAGCCCTGCCGGTCGCTGTGCCGTCTGCCGTGGAATGGCTGCCATGACACGCTCCACGACCCGCACAGAAGGGCCACACCCGATGTCCGAATCGCTGTCCTCGCGTGGGAACAGAACCGGCGCCGCCGGAACCGACACCGCACCGCGTACCTCGACCCGCCGGGCCACCAACGTCGGCTTGTGGGTGGTCCAGGCCGTCACCGCACTGGCGTTCGTCTTCGCCGCTCTGGGGAAGTTCGGCGGGGACCCGATGGTCGTGGCGACGTTCGACGAGATCGGGTTCGGCGACTGGTTCCGTTATCTCATCGCAGTCCTGGAGATCCTCGGTGCGGTTGCCCTCTTCGTGCCGCGGCTTGCGGGCCTGGCCGGGCTGGCGTTCGTGGGACTGATGGTCGGCGCGTTGATCGTGACCGTCGCGGTCGTCGGTGGCAGTGTCGTGATGCCGCTGGCGCTGCTCGTCCTGTCCGCGGTCATCGCGTGGGGACGGCGCCGGAGTACGACGAAGCTGTGGAACACGCTCGCCCGGCGCTGAGGTTCGGCTCGTCCGCGTACGCTCGGGCGGCGTGGACGTGACGGAACCTGCTCACCCGACACCTCAGGCGGCGAGCCTGGCGACCTGCCAGCGCTCACTGGGCGACCGGGACGTCGCCTACCCGCTCTGGCCGCCGCTGACCGCCGGGTGCCGGCGGACGAGCACCGAGCAGATCTCGTATCCGGTCGAGGTGGACTACGCCTACGAGCGGGTGCCGCGGGCCCTCTTCTCCCCCGATGCCACGCCGTCCGGGCCGCCCCGGTCCGCCGGTCTGGATCGGTGGGCACCGCTCCTGCCCCCGCTGGAGGCGCCCGGCCTCGGCGAGGGCGGCACACCGTTGCTGGAGCTCGAGCCCGGCGTGTGGGTGAAGGACGAGTCGCGCAATCCGACGTGGAGCCACAAGGACCGGTACAACCGGGTCGCGGTCAGTGCCGCGGCCCGGATCGGCGCACCGGGTGTGGTCGTCGCCTCCACCGGCAACCACGGCGCGTCGGCGGCGGCGTACGCGGCCCGGGCCGGGCTGCGGTGCGTGGTGTTCACCGGGGAGGACCTCCCGCCGGCCGTGGACGCGTTCCTGCATGCCTACGGCGCGGAGGTGCTGCCGGTGCCGGTGGCCGCTCGGTGGCCGCTGGTGCGCCGCGTGGTGGACGAGTTCGGCCTGCACCCGGTGAGCAACCTGACGTCGACACACACCGGGCACGCGTTCGGACCCGAGGGCTACAAGACGATCGCGTACGAGATCCACGCCGACCTCGGCGTACCGGCAGCGGTGTTCGTGCCCACCGGGTACGGCGAACTGCTGTTCGGGGTGTGGAAGGGGTTCGCCGAGTTGCGCCGGCTCGGGGTCACCGACCGCGTTCCGGTGATGTACGCGTGCGAGCCGGCGGCGGGCGGACCGCTGGCGAAGGCGTTGCGGGACGGCGTTCCGGCCGCCAATGTCGACGTGGGGCCGACGGACGCGTACGGGATCGCCTGTCCGGTCGGCGGTTACCGCGGTGTGGTGGCGGTGCGCGAGAGCGGCGGCGAGGCGATCCTGGTCGACAACGCGCGGTTGACAGCGGCGCGGGCCGAGCTGGCACGGGCCGGCCTGTGGGCCGAGCTGTCCGCCGCCGCGGGCCTGGCCGGGTTTCGGGCCGGCCGGGCCGGTGGGGACCTGCCGGACCCGGACGGGCCGGTGGTGTGCGTGTCCACCTCCAGCGGGTTCAAGGACCGCGCCGTCGGCGGTAAGTCGCGGACCGTCGAGCGGACTCACGAAGGGTCCCACGAACGGACCGTCGAGCGGGCCGGCGCGGAGTGGCCCGAGGTGTACCGTCGGCTGCGCCACGCCGGCATCGCCCACCGGGCGGCGCCTGGACAAGGGAGGCCGCGATGACGGAACTGACCCTGACCACCGTCAACCTCGCCACACCGGACCCGCCCGCCCTGGCCCGCTTCTACGAACGGCTGCTGGGCTGGAAGATCACCGCCGAGGAGCCGCACTGGGTCAAGCTGGACAACCCGGCCGGTGGCGTCGCGCTGTCGTTCGAGTACGACCGCGCCTACGTCCGCCCGGTGTGGCCGTCCACACCCACCGAGCAGCAGATGATGATGCACCTGGAGATCAGGGTCGACGACCTGGCGGGTGCGGCGGCGCATGCCGCCGAGTGCGGTGCGACCTTCGCCGAGCACCAGCCCCAGGACGACGTACGCGTGTGCCTGGACCCGGACGGGCATCCGTTCTGTCTGTGGCTCGGGGAGTGACCGGGGCTTCCCGTACGCCCCCGCGCGTGTACCCGGGTTGCGGCCGCGGACCGGCGAAGGGGAGGATGCGCCGGTGACGACCGAACGACCTGACCCGCCCTCGATCGCCGGCGAGCGGGAGATGCTCCGTGCCTTCCTCGACTTCCACCGCGGCACGATCGCGATGAAGTGCGACGGGCTGTCCGACGAGGACCTGCGCAGCCAGTCGATGCCACCGTCCACGCTGTCCCTGCTGGGGCTGGTGCGGCACATGGCCGAGGTGGAGCGGGCGTGGTTCCGCCGGGTGATCGACGGCGAGGACGTGCCGCTGGTCTGGTCCGACGAAGGCGACTTCCAGGTGGCCTACGACGCCACCGGCTCCACCAGGTCGGAGGCGTTCACGGCCTGGCAGGCCGAAGTCGAGCACTCCCGTCGCATCGAGGCGGCCGCCGAATCCCTCGACCTCGTGGTGCACGTCCCACGCTGGGGCGAGGACGTGTCGTTGCGCCTGGTGATGCTGCACATGATCCACGAGTACGCCCGGCACAGCGGCCACGCCGACCTCCTCCGCGAGGGAATCGACGGCACCGTCGGTGTCTGACCCCGCCGGTGTCCCTGCTACCGCGACGATCCCGGCGGCCGAGCACAGCTGGCAGCCGGTGGAAGCGCTGATCGAGGAGTACGCGCAGGCCTGGGAGCACGGTGGTGTTCCCGGTCCCGACGTTCTGCTGCACAACGACTTCCACGCCGGCAACTTCGTGCTCGACGCGCCGGTCGGCGTACTCACCGGTGTGTGGGACTTCTCCTGCGTGGCGCATGGCCGGGCGACCGCCGACCTGCGGTACTTCGCCGACGGCTCGCCGGACCTTCTGCACCGGCTCGCGGAGGCCTACCAGCGCCGGACGGGCCGCCCGGTGGACGTACGCGCCGCGGTCGTCGCGCTGCGGGCGGAGAACGTCTGCGACCAGGTGGAGCTGGGCCATCCCGAACGCATCGTCCGGCTGACCGAGGAGTGGACGTGAGCCGGGTTCTGGTCGTCGGCGGCTCCGGCTACCTGGGAGCCGAGCTCGTCCGCCGGTGGGTGGACGCGGGCCACGTGGTGTTCGCGACGTACGCCAGCCGGCCGGCCTCCTCCCCCGCCGTCGGGTGGCAGGCACTGGACATCCGCCGTCGTGACGACGTCTCGGCGCTGATCTCCCACGTGCGGCCGGACGTGGTGGTGAACGCCGCGTACGCGAAGACCGACTGGCGCACCAACGCCGACGGCGCGGCGCACGTGGCCGTGGCGTCGGTCCGGATCGGCGCGCGGCTGGTGCAGGTGTCCAGCGACGCGGTGTTCTCCGGAGCCGCGGACTCATATGCCGAGGACGCCATGCCCGACCCGCTGAACCCGTACGGCGCCGCGAAGGCGGCGGCGGAGACTGCGGTTGCCGCGATCGACCCCGGCGCCCTGGTGGTGCGGACCTCGCTGATCCTCGGCGACGGGACCTCAGGACACGAGACGTTCGTGCACGCCGTCGCGGCCGGTGCCCAGGAGGGCGTGTTGTTCACCGACGACGTGCGGTGCCCGGTGCACGTGGGCGACCTCGCGGCCGCCCTGCTCGAGCTCTCGGAATCCGGCCACGCCGGAGTGGCCCACGTCGCCGGTCCCGATGCGATCAGCCGTCACGAGCTGGGACGTCTGGTGGCCGCGCGCGACGGGCTGGACCCCTCGCGGCTGCCCACCGGTTTGCGGGCCGACCTGCCGGTGCCCGGGCCGCTCGACGTCCGGCTGGACTGCCGGCGTACCCAGGGTCTGCTTCGCACCCGGCTGCGTGGCGCCCGGGAGTTCCTCGCCGCCTCTCCCGCGTCACCCGAATCACCGAACACACCGAACACACCGAAGGCCGACTGACTGCTGCAGGAAGAGGTTGACGACGAACGTGGGAACGAGCATCGGTGCGGCCGACGTGGAGACCGTGGTGGCCGACGCGGCCGACACCCTTGCCCAGGCCGAGGGCCAGGACTGGCACGTGCCGGCCGGTGACCTGGAGTGGACCTGCTGGGAGACGATCGAGCACACCGCGGACGATCTGTTCGCCTACGCCGCTCAGCTCGGACCGCGCCGGCCCCCGCGCGACACGCACGTTCCGTTCGGGTGTGAGCGGCGGCGCCCGGGCGGACCGGCGAACACGATCTTCGCCGACCCGGAGGCAGGCAACGCCGGTCTGGTGCAGGTGCTGGAGGCCAGCGGTGCATTCCTGTCGGCGATGGTGAAGACCGTGCCGTCGACGGTGCGGGCCCACCACGTCTTCGGACTGGCCGACCCGGAGGGTTTCGCGGCGATGGGCATCCTCGAGGTGCTCGTGCACATGTACGACGTGACCGCCGGGCTCGGGCTTGGCTGGCAGCCCGACCCGGACCTGTGTGCCCGCATCCTGACCAGGTTGTTCCCCGACGTCGACCAGGGAGCCGACCCGTGGGCAGCGACACTGTGGGCGACGGGGCGGATTTCCCTGCCGGACAAGGCGAAACTCGACCGGTGGCGGTGGTACGCCGCGCCGGCGGAGAACACTCCCTGAGTGGAGGACCTGCCCAGGGTCTGTCCTAGCCCTGGAGAGGCCGCGGCCGGATCACGGCACCGAGAACCGCCACAGCCGCGGTGACCAGGAAGGCGCCGGGCAGCGTGACCGCATCGGACACGGCGCCGAGAACGGGTGCGCCGACCGCCTGACCGAAGGCGAGGAACAAGAACGCCGCACCGACGCCGACCACGGGCCTCCGGGGCAGGATCCGCGTACCCCAGATCAGCAGCAACCCGGTGAGCCCGATGTAGAGCGCGCCGAAGGCGGCACCGACCGCGACGGCGACGACAGCGCTGCCGGCGGCCAGCGCGAGTGCGGCCGTGGACGCGCCCAGCAGCAGCATCCCGCCGGTCCAGCAGCGCGCCGGCCCGATCCGGGTGGTGAGGTCACCGGCGAACGCGCCGAGGAGCCCCGCGGCACCCAGGGCGATCCACATGGTCACGCCGGTGAGAGCACTGTTGCCGGCCGCGGTGACGAGGTCGCGGCCGAACGTCCAGGTCACCGCGCTGGCCAGCCCCATCGAGAACGCGGCGGCGAGCAGGCGCCAGCCGCCCGGAGGGATGCGGGTCCCGGCGCGGAGTGCCCCACGTCCCTGCCCCTCCGGTGAGTCGCCGGCCGACGCCACCGGCCCGTCCTGCGCTGCCGGCCCTGCCGGCCTGTCTGTGTGGCGGACACGTCGCGGCACCGTGAACCACACGCACAGCGTGATCGCGAACGCGAGGGCGGAGAACGCCGCCCAGGCCCAGCGCCAGCTCCCGGCGAACAGCAACGCGACCGGTCCGGACACGAGCACCCCGAGACCGGTGCCCGCGTTGACCACTGCCTGCATCCGGGGTTCCAGTCTCGACGGCGCGGACCGGGCGACGGCCTCGGCCATCGGAGGCGAGGCGAGCCCGGTGCTCGACCCGGCGAGCACGACGCCGAGGGCGAGTACGACGGTCCCGGGTGCGGACGCGATGACCGCCGTACCGGCAGTGGCGCACGCTCCGGCTGCCACCGCGACGGGGCGCGCGCCCCACCGCGAGGTGGCGAGCGTGGCCACGACGATGGCCACGCAGTAGCCGGCGTAGCTGCCGGCCGCCACCGCGCCGGCGGTGGCGGCGCCGAGGTGGAACTCCGCCCGGAAGGCCGGCACGAACAGGCCGTAGGCGAACCGGGCCAACCCGTAGCAGACGGCGATCAGCGACATGCCGGCCGCCGCCAGTCCGACAGCGTCTCCGGTCCTCCCCGTGCCGGCCCGGCGCCGTTGGGGCTCTGCTGTCCTCGGCTCCGGCCCGGCCGTGGTCAGTGACTGGCGCATGCCGCTCCCTTTCGACTAAACCGATCGGTTTATCCGAGTGAGGCTAGCAGCTGGTTAGCCATACCGGTCGGTATACCCACGCGCGAAGGTGGATGACCTTTGTTGCTCGGCATGCCGGCGAGCGGGTGAATGTGCTGTGCCAGGGAGCAGATCTGAAGAGATTGCTCGCTGTGCGGGCCGGTGTGAACCGGGTCGCCGACGCACTTGCCGACGGCGCTCAGGTCCGCCAGGGATGCTGAACCTTCCACCGGCCAGCAGAACAACCGCCACGGCCCTCATCCCTACCGGTCGAGGAACTCGACGCTCATGGAGGCGTTCGGGATCGGCATGGTCAGGGCCTCGGCGGCCACCGCGTCCCGCACCGATGCGGGGATCGCGCGGTCCAGACCGATCTCCACCCGGCCTCCGCGCCGGCCCCACTGACCGGCGAGTTCACCGTCGACCAGCACGCCGTTGGGGTGGTACCAGTCGTACGACGTGGTCCTGCGGCGCGCGGACGGGCCTACGTACAGTCCTGCCCGGTCCGCGCCGAGCAGGCCCAGGTCCTCCGTCGGCAGCAGCCGCACCCCGCGTACCTCACCGGCGTGGCGTACCGACTGTTCGTCGCCGGCCAGGATCCAGGCCTGCTGCCCCTCGAAGTCGACCGGCAGCAGTTCGCCCGCCAGTTGCTCCCACACCTGCCGGGCACCTCGTGGATGCATCCCCGCCCACCACGCGAACGTCCGCGGCGTCGTCGGCCCGAACGCGTGCACGTGCCTGCGGGCGAGCTCGGCCCGGGCCGCGGCCGGGTCGACGTCGGGCGCCTCGACCTCCCGGACGGTGAGCGACGTGGTGTCCCACCGCACGGCGATCCGGCCACTGGCCGCGCCCACCCGCACCAGCTGGCCCTGGTCCCGCGAAAGCCCGGTGGCGCGGACCGGACCGCCCGCCAGCATCCGGCACACCTCCTCCGCGGCGTCGTCGACCTCCCGCCTGACGACCGGATCGTCGGGCAGCCGCCCGACGGTGAACACGCCGAAGTCCGCGGCCGGCAGGACGTGCACGGCCAGCCGCGGGCTGTAGGTCTGCAGCAGGCCGTCGGCCTCCCACGCATGGGGCTCGCAGGACTCGACCCGGGCGTGCAGGGCCACCAGCGCCGCTCGCGGGGCCGAGTCCTGCAGTCCGTGCCGCGCGGCCTCGACGTAGCTGCCGGCGGGCAGCCGGTCGACCAGCTGGTGTGCCCGCAGCCGGTGGGCGACCGCCCGGGCGCGGGTGATCCGGAGGACAGCCGTCACGAGTCGTGGTCCGTTCGCCTGCTCATGGCCCTGACCGTACGACCCGTGCAGGACAGCTCCGGTCCCCCACGTCCGTGCGCCGGGACGGAACCTGCCCAAGATCCGTGGGACCTCCGCCCGATGTCCGGGCGGTCGACCGGAGCCGGTGCCGGTGCCGTGCGACCTGACCTGGCCGGTGACGGCACAATGAGGACGATGAGCACCGACTCCACGTTCGGCACGCTGAAGGCCGTGCCCGCGCTCGACCGAACCGACCTGCTGGCCCCACCGGTCACCGCCGCCATCCGCGAGTGGGACCACCGCGGCATCGGCACCGGGGAGTTCCAGGTCGCCGAGATCGATCCCGAACTCGCCGACACGGCCGCTTTCTGTGCGGCGTACGACGTCGCGCTGGACGCCTCCGCCAACTGCGTGATCATCGCCGGGAAGCGCGGGGGTGAGACCCGCTACGCGGCCTGCATGGTCCTCGCCACCACCCGGGCGGACGTCAACGGCGTGGTACGGCGCCGGCTGGACGCCCGCAAGGCGTCGTTCGCGCCCATGGACGACGCGGTGGCCCGCACCGGCATGGAGTACGGCGGAATCACGGCGTTCGGCCTGCCCGCCGACTGGCCGGTGCTCGTGGACCGGCGGGTGGCCGAGTCGGCGGGCGTCATCGTGGGCAGCGGCCTGCGCCGGTCGAAGCTGCTGGTGCCCGGGCGGGCGCTCACCGACCTCCGCGGTGCGGAGGTGCTGGACGACCTCGGGTTGCCAACCTGAGCTTGCCCGACGCCGACGCCGACGTCTCGGCCGAGGAGCCGCGGGCCGACGACGGTCAGCTGGGGCTGGAACCTGAGCCGGAGCCGGACCGGTTGCCGAACCAGCCGTTCACCTTGTCGCGTACGCCGTCGACCGCGCCGCCCAGGTCGGCGAAGATCTTCGCCAGCGGGTCCTGCGACCGGGCGAAGGCCTCGCGGTAGGAGTCGGCCGCCCGCCGGGCCTCCTCGCTCATCTTGGCGTTGGCGTCGTCCTCGCGCCGGGGGTAGTTGCCGTCGAGGATGCGCCGGTAGTCGCCGTGGTCCACCCAGTGCCGCAGCTCGGCCGCGCGGACGGCGAGGAACGGGTGGCTGCGGGCCTCCAGCAGCAGCAGCTTCAGAACGCTGTCGCGCAGGTCGCCACTGGCGTCGTACTCCGCCGCCTGGGCGAGGAACGCGGTCGCGTCGACGTCTTCCAGGTGCCCGCCGGAGGCGAGCTTCATGTGGGTGCGCAGCGCGGCGGCCGGGTCCTGGCAGGCCAGCAGGCCCGCCCGGTCACCTGACAACTCCGCCTTGCGCGACCACTCCATCAGGGCCGCGATGATCGCCCGCAGCCCGAGGACGCCGAGCGGCACCCAGGCGATCGCGCCGCTGAGCCGGATCAGGAACACCAGCACCGACTGGTAGAGCGCATGCCCGCTCTGGGCGTGACCGAGCTCGTGACCGAGGACGAACCGCAGCTCCTCCTCGTCCAGCAGGTCGATCAACCCGCTGTTGACGACGATGAACGGTTTGTCCAGCCCGATGCACATGGCGTTGGGCATCGGCCCGGTCATGACGTACAGCTCCGGCAGCTCCCGCACGTCGAGCGTGGCGGCGGCCTCGGCGTACAACCGGTGCACCTTGGGGAACTGCCGGTCCCCCGCGCGCACCGCCGAGCCGAGGAAGATCAGCCGGAGCGCACGCTCGTTGATCAGCCCGGACAGCTTGCGGAGCACGACGTCGAAGCCCCTGAGCTGGCGGACCGCGACCAGGGCGCCGCGGTCGGCGGGGTGCTCCCATGCACGGGAGCTGACGCCGGTGAGCGTGAGCCGTGACCGGGCCGGCCGGTCCTCGATGTCCGTCATGACCGCTCCCCCATTCGCTGGACACTCGTCCCGAACGCTATCGGGTTCGGGTGCGTCCCGGAAGGCAACGAGGACGGCGGGTCGGGGGTCGGTCGGCCCAGTCGGCCCGGTCGTGCTGGGCTCGGCTCGAAGCTGCTCCGGCCGCACTACCGCCGGAGCAACATGATGATCGCGATCACGCCGACGGTGACGATCACGCCCCGCAGCAGCAGCGGGGACAGCCTGCGCCCCACCCGGGCGCCGACCAGGCCGCCGACGACCGAACCGACCGCGATCAGGACGGCGGGAATCCAGGCCACGTGCGCGACCATGATGAAGACGACGGCCGCGACGGCGTTGGCGAGGCCGGCGAGGACGTTCTTGGCGGCGTTCGCGCGCTGCAGCGCCTCGTCCAGCCCGATCCCGAGGATGGCCATCAGGATCACGCCCTGGGCGGCGCCGAAGTAGCCGCCGTAGACGCCGGTCAGGTAGACCAGCACCATCAGCAGCCAGCCGCCGTGGTGGCGGCGTACGGGCTCCTTACGGCGGTCGGCGAGCCGGCGCGACAGCCACGGCTGGAGGATCACCAGCGCGACCCCGAGGCCGACCAGGACCGGCACGATCATGTCGAACGCGCTCGACGGCAGCGTGAGCAGCAGGATCGCACCGGTGATGGCGCCGAGCACCGACATCGAACCCAGCCGGACCAGCCGGGTGCGTTGCCCGCGAAGCTCGGCGCGGTAGCCCCAGGCGGCCGCGGCCGACCCTGGGGCGAGCCCGATCGTGTTGGAGACGTTGGCGGTGACCGGTGGGATCCCGAACGCGATCAGGGTCGGGAACGTGATCAGCGTTCCCGACCCCACGATGGCGTTGATCGTGCCGGCCGCAGCCCCCGCGAGGAAGACGGCGAGGTATCCGAGTTCACTCACTCCGGCCGGGGCTCCTGCGCGGCCGGCTGCGCCGGTCCCGCCGAATCCCCGTTGGCCTCGGTCTCGTTCCGCCGCCCGCCCAGGCCGCCCTTGGCGGCGTCCTCGGCGGCGGCGATCGCCGCCTGCACCTCCGACTCCGCGTCCTGCAGGGCGGTGTCGGTGGCCTCCTCGGCCTGGGCGGCTTCCACCGCGTGGGGCTTGGGTGTGCGCCGGCGGGTGCGGTCGGCCGGCCGCGGGCTCGGCTCGCTGTCCTCGGTGAACTGGCCGACCATCGAGCCGATGCCCTCCAGCGCCTTGCCGATCTCGCTCGGGACGATCCACAGCTTGTTGGCGTCGCCCTGGGCGATCTTCGGCAGCATCTGGAGGTATTGGTAGGACAGTAGGCGCTGGTCGGGCTCACCGTCGTGGATCGCGTTGAAGACGGTCTCGATGGCCTGCGCCTCACCCTGTGCCCGCAGGATCTGCGACTCCCGCTGGGCCTGTGCCCGCAGGATCTGCGACTGCTTCTCACCTTCGGCGGTGAGGATCGCGCTCTGCTTCTCACCTTCGGCGGTGAGGATCGCCGACTGGCGCGTGCCCTCCGCGGTGAGAACCGCGGCCCGCTTGTCGCGGTCGGCGCGCATCTGCTTCTCCATCGAGTCCTGGATGGAGGGCGGCGGGTCGATGCCCTTCAGCTCCACGCGGTTGACCCGGACGCCCCACTTGCCGGTGGCCTCGTCAAGGACGCCGCGCAACTCGGTGTTGATCTGCTCGCGGCTGGTCAGGGTGCGCTCGAGGTCCATGCCACCGACGATGTTGCGCAGGGTGGTCATGGTGAGCTGCTCGATCGCCTGGATGTAGTTGGCGATCTCGTAGGTCGCGGCCACCGGGTCGGTCACCTGGAAGTAGATCACCGTGTCGATGGAGACGACGAGGTTGTCCTCGGTGATCACAGGCTGCGGCGGGAACGACACCACCTGCTCCCGCAGGTCGATGGTGTAGCGCACCTTGTCGACGAACGGCACGATGATCGACAGGCCGGGGCCCAGGGTTCGGGCGAACCGGCCCAGGCGCTCGACGATGCCGGCCCGCGCCTGCGGGACGATCCGGACCGACCTGGCCAGAACGGTGACGACGAGAATCGCTAATACGAGAACGAAGATCAAAGGTCCCACGGCTGCTCCGATTCATGGACGTACGCGGTGACGCCCTCGATCGAGAGAACGTCGACGGACTTGCCGGGTTCGATCCTCGAATGCTCGTCGTAGGGACGCGCAGTCCAGACCTCTCCCCCGATTCTGACTCTCCCACCATGGGGATTGACTTCTTCGACGACCACACCCGTCTTGCCCACCAGCGCGGATATACCCGTGCGGATCGTCGGAGCCTCCTTCAGGTGCCGGAGGGCGACCGGGCGTACCGCCGCGAGCATTCCCATCGCGACCACGATCGCGACCACGATCGAGATGACCGGTCCGCCGCCGACCAGGGCCGCGAGAGCCCCGGCAGCCGCTCCCGCGGCCACCATCAGGAACACCAGGTCGAGCGTGAGCAGCTCGACGGCGGCCAGCGCCACCGCGAGGATCGCCCAGGCCAACCACAGGTGTTCGCTGATCCAGGCGAGCAGATTGCCCATGTTCAAAACCTATGCGATCACGGCCTTCGTCTGCCCACCGGCAGGTCACAATCTGTGGACAACCCGCAGATCAGTCGATGCCCTTCAGCTCCACGTGGGTGACCCGGACGCCCCATTGCCGGTGGCGTCGTCCAGGACACCGCGCAGCGTGATGGTGATCTGCTCGCGGCTGGCCCGGGTGCGCTCGAGGTCCATACCGCCGACGATGTTGCGCAGGGTGGTCGTGGTCAGTTGCTCGATCGCATGGACGTAGTTGGCGATCTCGTAGGTCGCGGCCACCGGGTCGGTCACCTCGAGGTGGATCACCGTGCCGATGGAGACGACGAGGTCGTCCTTGGTGAGCGCCGGCTGCGGCGGGAACGACACCACCTGCTCCTGCAGGTCGACGGTGTGTCGCACCTTGTCGACGAACGGCACGATGATCGACACGCCGGGCTGGAGGGTGCGAGAGAACCGTCCCAGTCGCTCGACGATGCCGGCCCGTCCCGGCGGGACGATCCGGACCGAACCGGCGAGGGCGATGACAACGAGTATCGCCAACATCAGAAGGAAGCTCAGGGGTTCCACGGCTGCCCCGATTCATGGACCGCGCGATGACGCCCGCCATCGTGAGAACGTCTCCACCATGGAGACCGACGCCGCCCATGCTCAAAGCTAAATGATCACGGCCTACGTCTGCCCACCGGCAGGTCGCGATCTGTGGACAACCAGTGGTTCAGCGGTCCGCGCGCGCCGTCCAGCGATCATCAGAGCGGACCACCTTCAGCGGCAGGCCGAAGGTCTCCGACAGCGCCGGGGAGGTGAGTGTCTCCGCGATCGGGCCGGCCGCCACCACGCTGCCTCCCCGCAGAAGAAGGACGTGGGTGAAGCTCGGCGGGATCTCCTCGACGTGGTGGGTGACCAGCACCGTGGCCGGGGCGAAGTCGTCCGAGGCGATCTCGTCGAGGGTGCGCACGAGCGCCTCTCGCCCACCGAGGTCCAGACCCGCCGCGGGCTCGTCCATCAGGAGCAGCTCGGGGTCGGTCATCAGGGCCCGGGCGATCTGCACCCGCTTGCGTTCGCCTTCGGACAGCGTGCCGAACGTACGGTCGGCGTACTCACCCACACCGAGCCAGGCGAGCAACTGCCGGGCGCGTTCGTGGTCGACGTCGTCGTAGGCCTCCCGCCAGCGGCCGAGCACGGCGTAGGAGGCCGACACCACCACGTCGTCGACGCGTTCGTGCCGGGGAATCCGGTCGGCGATCGCCGCGCTGGTGAGGCCGATGCGGGGACGCAGCTCGAACACGTCGACCCGCCCCAGGGTCTCCCCGAGGATGGTCGCGGTGCCGCTGGTGGGGTGCATCCGGGCGGAGGCGATCTGCAGCAGGGTCGTCTTGCCGGCACCGTTGGGACCGAGCACCACCCAGCGGTCGGTGTCCTCGACGGACCAGGTCACCGCGTCGAGAAGCTTGGTGCCGTTACGGGTGATCGTGACGTCGGTGAGCTCGAGTACAGACCCCATGGGTGCACAACCTACGGCACGACGCCGCCGTGCTCGCGTGCGGATCAGCGCGTCACCGCCCGGCCGGCACCGGTCGGGCACCGGTCTGCGCCTGTCGGAGCGGGACCCTACGCTGGAGCCCATGTCGACCATGTCGATGGTGCCCCGCGCGGTCCGGCTGGCGACGTGGGCCAACTCCTGGTTGCTCGGCGCGACCAGCCTGGACGAGGCCGACGAGGCCGTCCGGGGCGACGACGCCGCCCACCACGTCATCGGCCTGCCGGGTCAGGACGAGCCGGTGCCGCTGCTGCTGTCGCTGGGCACCCTGCGCAACCTCGGCACCCGGGCCGTCTCCCCCGCCCTGCCGGTGCCCGGCGACCCGCTCGGGCTGGCCGGGCCGCCCGCGTTCACCGAGGCGGCGATCGAGGCGGGCGAGGCGGTCGTGTGCGAGGGCGCGGGCCTCGGCCTGGTGCCGCATGTGATCGGGGCCGGCGTCCAGTGGCGCGTGTACGCCGCGACGCCGGCGCCTCCGGAGGGATTCGGCGACGCCTCCTTGGAGCTCGCGCACACCCTGCAAGAGGTGATTGACACCCTCGCCGACCTCGACGTCGCCCGGTGGCGGCCGGAGATGGCCGAGGCGCTGACAGACCTGCGCGAGGTGGGCAGCCGTTCCCGCGACGGGCTGCCGCCCGGGTACGCCCCGCGCGCGGAGGCGCTGGCCACCCGGGCCCGGCGGTGCCTGCTGGTCTGCGAGCTCGCTTTGGTCGACGAGGGCGGCTCGGCGTCGGCGTACGAAGCCGACTCCCGGCGGCGGGCGCTGCGCCGGCTCGAGCACGCCGCGCGGCGTGCACTGGTCGCCGCGTGTGCCCGGCCCCGCCCCGCGGCCGGCCCGCCCGGTCCCTAGCCGGCTTGGAGGGACCCCCCTTGGTGGATGGTCCCTCCATGCCGGTTCAGGGTGTGCCACCGCCGAGCCGGTCGGTGAGGGCCTCGGCGTCGAACCACGTGTCGACACCGGCGTCGAGCACACGAGCTCGCACACTGGTGACCCGGGTGAACTGTCCGGGTATCCGACGCCAGGTGTCGCCACCGTCGGCGGAGGCGTACAGCTCCCCTGACGTCGTGCCGAAGTAGACCCCCACCGGGTCGAGGTCGTCGACCGCGACCGCGTCGCGGAGGACGGAAACGTACTGCGGTGTCGCCGGAAGTCCCTGCCGGCATTCGGTCCAGGTCGTCCCGGCATCGGTCGAGCGGTACAGCCCGAGCCGGCCGTCTGGCATGTAGCGTTCGGCCGGACCCGCCAGCGGCGCGACGTAGACAGCTCCGCGCCGGTCGACGGCGAGCGGGAAGCCGAACGTGCCGGGGAGTCTCCCGGGCACGGGCCGCCAGGAATGTCCACCGTCGGTCGACGTCGACACGGCGCCGCGGTGCTGGAGGTAGAGCGGGTGGGGCGGCGTCGGGTCGATCGCGAGCTTGTGCACGTGCCGGCCCACCTCCGGATGGGGATGTCCGGGCGGTGCGGGTGGCAGACCGGAGTTGCGTGGCTCCCAGGTGGCGCCGCCGTCCTCGGAGCCGAACACGCCGGCGCCGGCGACACCCACCCACATCCGGCGGGGGTCGGCGGGGTCCAGCACCACGCTGTGCAGACTGCCGGCGGTGGCGGGCACGTCCCAGAAGGGCCGCGTCGGGTGCGCCTCCAGGCTCTCCACGAGCGTCCAGGACTCACCTTCGTCGCCGGAGGTGAACAGCCCGGCGTCTGCGGTGCCGGCGTACAAGCGCGTGCCCGGCCCGCGCTCCGGGCCGCCGAACCGCCAGATCTCCCGGACGCTACGCCCACCTCCGTCCGGAAATCGCGGGCTCCCCTGCACCGGACGCCAGCCGGCGCCGAAGTCGTCGCTCACCCGCACGGTGGGTCCGTAGGCCTGGTGGTTGGTCGCGGCCAACAGCCGGCCGGTGGTGGGCAGCACCGTCAGGTCGTAGACCTGCCATCCGGGCAGGATCGGCCCCAGGCACCGCCACGACATCCGGCCGCGGTCGGCGCAGAACACGAAGGCACCCTTGGTGGTCCCCACCAGCAGCACGACCGTGCCCCCCTGGTCACGGACCGGGGCGGCGTCGGTGCTGGCCGGGGAACTGGACGGCACTCCTGCCATGTCAGCCCCCGGAGACGTTCTGCAGCACGGTCAGCTCGTCGCCAGGTGCGAGCCGAACCTCCGACTGGTCGAGAAAGGCGATGTTGTCGCCGTTGAAGTAGATGAGTACGTGCGGACGCAGGCGGCGTTGCTCGTCCACGATGTGCTGGCGCAGAAGAGGGAAGGTGGTCAGCAGCACCTCGACCGCCTCCGCGAGCGTGCCGGCGGTGAGCGGAAACCGCGTCCGGTCGCCGGTGCAGTCGCGCAGAAGGGACGGCACTCGCACCGTGATCTCGGCCCCTCCGGCCGATGCGTCGCGCCGGGTTGGCGGCTCGGTGGTCGTCATGCCGGCAGCAACCAGGTCTTGACACAGGTGATGCGGGGGAAGCGGCCTTCGATCGCGGACCAGCTGGTGCCGCGGTCGAGGGAGTAGAAGAGATCCCCGGAGCTGGTGCCGAAGTAGAGGCCGTGCGGCTCCAGCGAGTCGACGGCCATGCCGTCACGCAGGACGTTGACATAGCTGGTGGAGGCAGCGAAGTCGCCCGGGACCGGTTGCCAGGACTCGCCTCGGTCGTCGGAGCGGTAGACCATCATGCGGCCGTCCCGAGCGACCCGGTGCTCGCTGTTCTTCAACGGGAAGATGTAGAGCTCCCCGCTGCGGGCGACGGCCATCGGGAAGCCGAACCGCTCGTCTCCCTCGGCGCCGAGGCCCTTTTCGATGGGGAACCAGCTGTCGCCACCGTCGACCGACTTGTTGACGCCGCCGTGGTCCTGCATGTAGAGGACCTCCGGGTCGTCGGGGTCGAGCACGATCTTGTGGGCGCAGTAGCCGATCTCCGCAGATCTGCCGGCCACCGGCTGGCGGTCCAGCCCCGCGTTGCAGGTCTGCCAGGTCGCGCCGGCGTCGTCGGTTCGGAACACCCCGACCGCCGATGCCGCCACCCACATCCGGTCGGGGTTGTCGGGGTGGACCAGGATCGTGTGCAGGCCCATGCCGGCCGCACCGGGTCCCCAGTCGGGCCGGGTGGGGTGTGCGGTCAGCCCGGACAGCTCCGTCCAGTGCTCGCCGGCGTCGTGACTGACGAACAACGCCGCCTCCTCTGACCCGGCGAACACCGTGTCCGGCTGGGAGTCGTGACCCTGGACGAGCTGCCAGAAGCGGTTGAGCCGCCACTCCCGCTGCGTGCCTGGCTGGTTGGGGATCCACCGCCCCTTCTCCCAGTCGAAGTCGCCCATCGGGGTGAACCGCGGCCCCTCCTCGACCGGGCGCCAGGAGGCGCCCATATCGTCGCTCACCTGGATCGTGGCGCCTCCGGACTGGTGGTGGGTGCCCGCATAGATCCGCCGGCGGCCCTGTCGGGAGTCGCCGAGCAGGCTGAAGACCTCCCAGCCGCCCAGGTGTGGACCGGTGAGCGTCCAGTCCTGACGATGCTCGTCGGAGTGCAGGAAGAAGGCTCCCTTGGTCGTGCCGACCAGCAGAACCACGCGGCGTGCGGCGCCAGGGTGAACGTCGGGCATGGATGCCTCCAGGGAATGTGTCGGATGCCGGCGTCGCGACTCCCGGCCGGCCGTTGGGCTGACCCTAGAGGTCAGCACCGACAACCGGCCGGGTATCGCCGTAACCACTCCCGCTCACCCGACGTCCCGGACGCCTGGCCGGCGAGGTCAGCCGGTCTTCGTCATGCCCGCCTTGTCGGCGGCGGCGGCGTTGGACCGCGCGGCCTCCCGGTCCGCGGCCATCTCCTCCACGGTCTTGGTGTGCAGCCGGGCCGCGCCCTCGGTGGTGACGGTCTTGACCCGGGTGCCGTCGCGTTCGGCGGTGGCCAGGCGTTCCCGGGCCGCGGGGATCTCCTCGGCGAACTGCGGCAGCCACCGCGCCTGCTCCACGAGCATCTCGTCGGTCATCTGCCACACCTCCTCGGGGTCGCAGACCGCGCCGACCAGCGGGTCGTGCAGCATCGCCTGCTTGAGCAGGGTGGTGTCGGCGTGCACCGCCGCCTCCTTGGCCATCTCCTGCACCCGGATGCTGGCCGCGCAGGTGGCCGCACAGGCCATCGGCAGGTCACCGACGACGGGGATGTTGATGCCGTTGCGGTCGACGTAGCCCGGCACCTCCACCACGCTGCCCTGCGGCAGGTTGGTGATCACGCCGTCGTTCGGCACGTTGAAGTGGCCGCGGTAGACGCGTCCGGTCTCCAGCGCCTCGATGATGTACGAGCCGTGCTCCTCGCTGCGGTCCTGGGCGGTGATCGGCTTGGGGTCCTCCTTCATCCAGTTCGGGAAGTCGGTCTCGAACCAGTTCCGTCCCTCGGTGCACACCCGGAGGTAGCCGCCGGTCTCGCCGTTGATCCAGCTGGACAGGTCGATCCACCGCGAGATCTCGTCGGTCCGCTTGCGGTACCACGGGAGGTACTCCGACAGGTGGCCGTTGGACTCGGTGCTGTAGTAGCCGAAGCGGCGCAGCACGTCGATGCGGACCTTCTCCGTCTGCGGGTACGTCGGGTGCCCCTCGAACAGCTCCAGCATCTTCGGGATCATGTCGATGCCGCGCCACTGCGCCTTGATGTACCACGTCTGGTGGTTGATGCCGGCGGCCACGATGTCGACCTCGCTGCGGTGCAGCGTCTCGTCCTGGCCGATCAGGCCCTCCCGCTTCGCCCAGTGCTCGATGCACCGGGTGATCTGCCAGTGGCCGCCCTGGACGCCGTGGCACAGGCCGACGGTCCGCACACCGCCGTACTCGTTGCAGGCCCAGGTGTTCATGGCCATCGGGTTGGAGTAGTTGAGGAACAGCACGTCCGGCTTGGCGACCTCGCGGATGTCGGTGCAGAAGTCCAGCAGCGCGGGGATCGTGCGCTGTCCGTACATGACACCGCCCGCGCACAACGTGTCACCGACGCACTGGTCGACGCCGTACTTCAGCGGGATCTCGATGTCGGTCCGGAAGGCGTCAAGCCCACCTTGCCGGATCACCGAGAACACGTAGTCGGCGTCGGCGATGGCCCGGCGGCGTTCCAGGCTCGGCTCGATCGTGGCCGGCAGTCCGCTGGCCTCGATGTCGCGGCGGATCAGCCTGGTCACCATGTCGAGGTTGCGTTCGTTGATGTCGTGGAACGCGAACGTCGTGTCGGCGAGTTCGGGTACGGACAGGATGTCCCGCACCAGGCGGCGGGTGAAGCCGAGTGATCCGGCGCCGAGCATCGCGATTCGGGTTGTCATGCGACCAGCGTCGATAGAGATCTGATGTCTCGACAACCCAGCCGCGCCCACTCGTCCCATAGCGGTCAGCTTGCTCGTCGCCGCGTATCCGGGTGACGGCGTACGGTGCGGCATCCTGGCGGGATGGCGGACGACGCGGTCGGCAGGAACGACGAGGACGGCAGCACCGGCGCGGGCGGTCCCGGCGAGTCGGGCGCGGCCGCTCCGGTCGCGGTGGTCACCGGGGCCGGGTCCGGCGTCGGCCGGGCGGTCGCGGTCGCCCTGGCCGCCGACGGCTACGCGGTGGTGCTCGCCGGGCGGCGGCCCGAGCCGCTGGCGGAGGTGGCGGCGGAGTGTACGCGGGCGTGGCGGGATGCCGCCCGGTCGGCAAGCGTCTCCAGCACGTCGGGCGAACCGGCGCTCGCCGTACCCACCGACGTCGCCGACCCCGAGTCGGTGGCCGCGTTGTTCGACGCGGTACGCACCCACCACGGCCGGTTGGACGTACTGGTCAACAACGCCGGGCGGAACGCCCCCGCCACCTCCGTCGAGGAGGTGTCCCTGGCCGACTGGCGCGCGGTGGTGGACGTCAACCTGACCGGCGCGTTCCTGTGCACCCAGCACGCCGTCCGGCTGATGAAGGCGCAGCGCCCCCTGGGCGGCCGGATCATCAACAACGGTTCTCTGTCCGCGCACACGCCGCGCCCGCACTCGGCCGCCTACACCGCCACCAAGCACGCGATCAGCGGGCTCACCAAGGCCACCGCGCTGGACGGCCGCCCGTACGACATCGCCTGTGGACAGATCGACATCGGCAACGCCGCGACCGACATGACCGCCCGGATGGCCGAGGGCGTGGCACAGCCGGACGGTTCGGTTCGGCCCGAGCCGACGATCGACGTCGCCCACGTCGCCCGCGCGGTGGTCTACATGGCGAGCCTGCCGCTTTCGGCGAACGTGCCGACGATGACGGTGATGGCGACCCGGATGCCCTACGTCGGCCGCGGCTGAGCCGGACCCGCCCGGCGCCGGAGCACCGCGGTGGCCCCACTAACGTTGCCGACGTGCCCGCGACCGATCCGCCCGCGTCGAAGCCGCCCGTCTCCACCCTGCTCGTCACCCTCACCGGCCGGGACCGCCCCGGCGTCACCTCCGCGGTGTTCGACACCCTCGCGAGGTACCCGGTCGAGGTGCTCGACGTCGAACAGGTCGTCCTGCGTGGCCGGCTGGTCCTCGGCATCCTGGTGACCGCGCCGCGTGACGTGGGTCGGCTGCGGCAGGAGGTGGAGAAGGTCGGCCGGGGCCTCGGGATGTACGTCGAGACCGAGGACGGTGCCGGCGACAACCGGCCGCGCCGCAGTGGCCGCAGCCACGTCACGGTGCTCGGCCAGCCGCTGCGGCCGAAGGCGGTCGCGGCGATCGCCGGGCGGATCTCCGACACCGGCGCCAACATCGACCGCATCGTCCGGATCGCCCGCTATCCGGTGGTCGCCATCGAGATGGACGTGTCCGGTGTGGATCCCGACCTGCTTCGCCAGGCGCTGGCCATCGAGGCCGCCGCCACGCACGTGGACGTGGCCGTCCAGCCGGCGGGCCTGTACCGCCGGGCCAAGAGGCTGGTCGTCCTGGACGTGGACTCGACCCTGATCCAGGGCGAGGTGATCGAGATGCTCGCCGCGCACGCCGGCTGTGAGGAGGAGGTCACCCGGGTCACCGCCGAGGCGATGCGTGGAGAACTCGACTTCGCCGAGTCGCTGCGCCGGCGGGTCGCCCTGCTCGCCGGAGTCGACGCCGGAGCACTGGCGGAGGTACGCCGCGAGGTCCGGCTCACCCCCGGCGCCCGCACGCTCACCCGTACCCTCCGCCGGCTGGGCTACCAGATCGGCGTGGTCAGCGGCGGGTTCACCCAGGTGGTGGAGCCGCTCGCCGCCGAGCTCGGCATCGACTTCGTGGCCGCCAACCGGCTGGAGGTCGCCGACGGGCGGCTCACCGGCCGGGTCGAGGGACCGATCGTGGACCGCCCCGGAAAGGCGGAGGCGCTGCGGGGGTTCGCCGCGGCGGCCGGCGTCCCGTTGTCGCAGACGGTGGCGATCGGGGACGGCGCCAACGACCTGGACATGCTCGCCGCCGCCGGGCTCGGGGTGGCGTTCAACGCCAAGCCGGTGGTCCGTGAGGCCGCCGACACCGCGGTCAGCGTGCCCTACCTGGACGCGATCATCTACCTGCTCGGCATCACCCGGGACGAGGTGGACGCCGCGGACGCGGAGACCACCGAAACAGCTTGACGGACCACCATCCGGCGGCGAATACTCTGGTTCGAGTAAACGAGCCCGAGTAGAGATCGCTGCCCCGAGCCGGCGGCGGAACCGACCGGAGGAGCGATGGCCACGCCGCGTCTGACGAACCCGCTGGCCCTGGCCGTGCTCGTCCTGCTCTACGAGCGGCCCATGCACCCGTACGAGATGTCCACCACGCTGCGCGAGCGGCGCAAGGAGGACAGCATCAAGCTCAACTACGGCTCGCTGTACTCCGTGGTCGCCTCGCTGCACAAGTCCGGCCTGATCGAGGCGCGGGAGACGCTGCGGGAGGGCAACCGGCCCGAGCGGACGATCTACGCGATCACCGAGCCCGGCAAGGCCCGGATGACCGACTGGCTGAGCGAACTGGTCAGCGTGCCGAAGAAGGAGTTCACCAACTTCGAGGCGGCACTGTCGCTGATGGGTGCGCTCGATCCCGAGGAGGTGCTCCGGCTGCTGGAGTTGCGGCTGAGCGCGCTGACGATGCAGCGGGCGGCAGGTGAGGCGGTCAGGGCGGCCGCACCACCCAACTTCCCGCGGATCTTCATGATCGAGTACGACTTCACCTCCGCCCTGCTGGACGCGGAGATCGAGTTCGTCCGTTCCCTCGTCGCCGACATGCGCACGCAGGAGCTCGGCGGCTACCGGCTCTGGCAGCGGATGCACGAACTCCGTGCCGGCGACCTCTCCCCGGAGGAGGCCTCGGCGATCCTGCACGAGGAGTTCCGCGAGGAACTGAGCTGGACGGAGGACCGCCGCACGATCTAGCCGGCTTCGGCGCCCCGCGCCGACAAGCACGCGACCCCCGACCAGGTGCGGCAACACCACGGTCAGGGGCCGGCGGCACAACCTCGAGTCGAGCCCGTCGCCGGGCGCGGATCCCAAGGCCTCCACAGCGCAGGATATCCGCGTACCGCGACCACTCGACTCCTTCACCCCTCCACGCGAAGGAGCACCATGTCCGCGTACGCGGCGTCCGGGGTCCTCGACGACCCCGCACCACTCCCCTCCGGCCGGCCCGCCATCGAGGCTGCCGGCCTGGCCAAGACCTACGGCAGCGGCGACAAGGCCGTCCGTGCGCTGGCCGGAATCACCTTCTCCGTGCCCGCCGGCTCGGTCTTCGGACTCCTCGGGCCCAACGGCGCCGGCAAGTCCACCACGGTGAAGATCCTCACCACGCTCTCCCGCGCCGACGCCGGCTCGGCGAGCGTCGCCGGGATCGACGTGCACCGCCACCCCGCGCGGGTACGCCGGGCGATCGGCTACGTCTCCCAGAAACCGGCGTTCGACCCGATGGGCACCGGCCGGGAGAACCTCGTGCTGGCCGGCCGCGTCCACGGGCTGTCCGGGCCGTCCGCCCGGTCCCGGGCGGACGAGCTGCTTGCCCGCTTCGGACTCACCGAGTCCGGCAACCGGCTGGCCGGCAAGTGGTCGGGCGGCATGCAGCGCAAGCTCGACGTCGCCACCGGCTTGGTGCACCGGCCATCGGTGCTGTTCATGGACGAACCCACCACCGGACTGGACCCGCAGGCCCGGGCCGAGATGTGGGCCGAGATCGCCCGGCTGGCCCGCGAGGACGGGCTGACCGTGCTGCTCACCACGCACTATCTGGAGGAGGCGGACCGGCTCGCCGACCGGCTGGTGATCATCGACCGCGGCCGGGTCGTCGCCGCCGGTACGCCGGAGGAGCTGAAGGCCCAGCTGGACGGCGACACCGTCCAGGCCGAGATCGCCGCTGCCGACCAGGCCGAGGTGGCCCGGTCGGCGCTGACCGGAGTGCCCGGCGTCCACGACGTCTCCGTGGAGGAGACGACCGTGCGGGCCCGGGTGAGCAACGGCGCGGCCACGCTGCCCGCCGTACTGACCGCCCTGGACGGCGCCCGGGTCGGCCTGACCGCGGTGACAGTGGCCCGGCCCTCCCTCGACGACGTGTACCTGCGCCACGCCGGCCGGTCCTTCGACCGAGCCGACACGGCGTCCCTCCCCCGGCAGGAGACGAACCGATGACCACCCTCCCCGAAACCCCTGTCGACGGCCGGACGGACGCCCGCACCGGCGTACGGGCCGAGCGGCGGGCCGGTTCGGCCGGCACGTTCCTGGCCCACTCCGCGTACCTCACCGGACGGTCGTTGCGCACCCTGACCCGGCAGCCGGCGTACCTCGCGTTCACCCTGATCCAGCCGATGATCTGGCTGCTGCTGTTCGGCCAGCTGTTCCGGAACGTCGCCCGGCTACCGGGCTTCGGCACCGGCTCCTACCTGGAGTACCTCACGCCCGGCGTGGTGGTGATGACGGCGATGTTCTCCGCCGGCTGGGCGGGCACGTCGTTCATCCAGGACATGGAACGCGGCGTGATGGACCGCAACCTCACCTCTCCGATGAGCCGCGGCGCGCTGATCACCGGTTCGCTGGCGTTCCAGGCGGTGACCACCGTGATCCAGTCGCTGATCGTCCTCGGTGTCGGGCTTGCGGCCGGTGCGCGCTTCGCCGGCGGGGTCACGGGCGTGCTGGTTGTCCTGGTGTGCGCCGTGCTGCTGGCGGTCGTGTTCGCCGCGCTGTCGGACGCGATCGCGTTGCTGGTGCACCAGCAGGAGGCGCTGATCGGGATCTCGCAGTTCCTGATCCTGCCACTGTCGTTCCTGTCGTCGGTGATGATGGCCCCCGCGCTGATGCCTGCCTGGGTGGGCGACGTGGCGAGGTTCAACCCGGTGGACTGGGCCGCCCTCGCCGCCCGGTCGGCGGTCTCGGCGGCACCGGACTGGGGGCTGGTCGGTGGCCGGCTCGGGCTGCTGGTGGCGCTCGTGGCCGTCATGGGCTGGCTGGCGGCGCGGGCGTTCCGCTCCTACCAGCGCTCGGTGTGAGGTCCCGGACCCGGGGTCAGGACGGTTGCCGGATCACCGCGCGGAGCCGGCCCGACCCCGGGCCCACCGTCTTCCACGAGCCCGCGACGTCGAACACCGTGAGCGTGCCGGTGGGATATCCGCCGGCCAGCACGCTCCGGTCCGCTCCGGACGAGCCGTCGTCGAGTACGGCGGCGAGACTCGCGATCGAGGGGTTGTGCCCCACCACCAGCAGGGTGCGAGCGTCGTGCAGCGCCTCGGTCACCACGTCGAGGAGGTCGTCCAGGGTGTTGTCGTACACCCGCCGATCGAGGTCGACCTCCACCTCGACCTGAGGTGCAGTTGTCTCGACCTCAACTTCAGGTTGAGACTTTCCTGAACGAGGGGCGCCGCCCGCGGAGTTCGCCGCGATCGCGCCGGCGAACTCCGCCCAGGTCTGCCTGGTCCGCAGCGCGGGCGACACGACTGCCAGGTCGGGCACGACGCCGAGTTCCCTGGCCTGCCGCCCGGCGTAGCCGGACTGTGCCCGGCCACGGCCGGCCAGCGGGCGGTCGGCGTCGGCCACCCCCAACGGTGACTCCGCCTTGCCGTGGCGCAGGAGCAGCAACCGCCGGTTCGTTCGGAGGCTCCTCACCGGATCACCCCTTCCCCGCAGAGCACCCCTTCCCCGCAGCTCACCCGGTGACCGGAACGACGCGGTGGCCACCGGCCGGCGGGAGCGTGCCCGCCAGGTTCCGCAGGGTCAGCGCCGTGCGCAGTGCCGCCTGGGTGCACTCGTAGCCCCGGTCCTCGTGCGACCCGGGCAGCCCGGCGCGGTCCAGCGCCTGCTCGGCCGTGTCGCAGGTGAGCACGCCGAAGCCGACCGGCACCCCGGTCTGGACGCTCACGTCGGTGAGCCCGGCGGTCGCCGCCTGGCACACGTAGTCGAAGTGCGGTGTGCCGCCGCGGATGACGGTGCCCAGGGCCACCACGGCGTCCAGGCCCGACCGGGCGAGCCGCGCGGCCACCACCGGAAGCTCGAACGATCCCGGCACCCGCACCACCACCGGGTCGCTCACCCCTGCCTCGGCGAGCGCTCGCAGCGCGCCGTCCAGCAGGCCGCCCATCACCTCCTCGTGCCACGACGCGGCGACCACGCCGACCCGCAGGCCGGCACCGTCGATCCGGGTGGCGCCCGGTGCGCCCGATCCGCTCATGAAGCCCTCCCGGTGGTCTGCCGAAGGACGCCCGCCTCGGCCGGCAGCGCGTGCCCGAGCCGATCCCGCTTGGTCGCGAGGTAACGGGCGTTGTCGCCGTTCGGTGTGATCGTCAGTGGTGTGGTGGCGGTGACGGTCAGGCCGTACGCCTCCAGCCCGGCGCGTTTGGCCGGGTTGTTGGTGAGCAGACGCATCCGCTCCACGCCGAGGTCGGCGAGGATCTGCGCGCCGATCCAGTAGTCGCGGGCGTCGACCGGCAGCCCCAGCGCGAGGTTGGCCTCCACCGTGTCGTGCCCGGTGTCCTGCAGGGCGTACGCGGACAGCTTGGCCAGCAGGCCGATGCCGCGTCCCTCGTGGCCGCGCAGGTAGACGACCACCCCGGTGCCGTCGGCGGCGACCGCCGCCAGCGCACGGTCCAGCTGGGGTCCGCAGTCGCAGCGCAACGAACCGAACGCGTCGCCGGTGAGGCATTCGGAGTGCAGCCGCACCAGGGGCTCGCCGCCTGTGGCGCCAGGGGTGCCGGGCGCACCGGCCCCGTCCTTGGCGCCCGGCTCCCCGCGGACCAGGGCGACGTGCTCGGAGCCGTCGACCGTGCAGCGGTAGCCGACGGCACGGAAGTCGCCGTGCCGGGTCGGGATCCGGGTCTGCGCGACGCGTTCCACCAGCGGTTCGTGCCGGCGGCGGTGGCGTACGAGATCTTCGACGGTGATCAGCGCGAGGTCGTGCTCGCCGGCGAACCGGCGCAGCGCGTCCCCGCGCATCATCGAGCCGTCGTCCTCGACGAGTTCGGCGAGGACGCCCACCGGCGGCAGGCCGGCGAGCCGGACCAGGTCGACGGCGGCCTCGGTGTGCCCCCGCCTGACCAGCACGCCGCCGGGACGGTAGCGCAGCGGGAACACGTGACCCGGTCGTACGACGTCGTTGGGGCCGGTGGACGAGTCGGCCAGCAGCCGGATGGTGTGCGTACGGTCCTCGGCGCTGATGCCGGTGGTGATTCCGGCGGCCGCGTCCACGGTCACACAGAACGCCGTCCGCATGGCGTCGCGATTGTCCGCGGTCATCGGGCCGATGGCCAGCCGGTCCAGGTCGGCGCCCTCCATCGGTACGCACAGGACCCCGCTGGTGTGCCGCACGGTGAACGCCACCAGCTCCGGGGTCGCGGCCGAGGCGGCGAAGATGATGTCGCCCTCGTTCTCGCGGTCCTCGTCGTCGACCACGACCACCGCCCGGCCGGCGGCGAGGTCGGCCAGTGCGCGCTCGACCGGGTCGCGGCCCGGGCTCATGCGGGATCACCTGCCGCCACGGTGTCCGCAGGCTGGGGCATCGCCGCGATCCTCGCCCGGACGCGGATCCAGGTGACGAAGCCCAGCACGCAGAAGGCGCCGTAGACGATGTAGAGGATCGCCGACGGGTAGTAGCCCGCGCTCAGCAGCAGCGGGACCCCCACCACGTCCACCGCGATCCAGATCAGCCAGAACTCCACCCACCCGCGGGCCATGCCGTAGGTGGCGAGGATGCTGCCGGTCAGGATCCAGGCGTCGGCGAGCGGGCCCCACGAGCCGAGCAGGCCGAGCACGTAGGTGAACACCGCCACGCCGACGGCCGCGCCGACCAGGATGCCCGCGCGCTCGCGCCAGGTCGCCCACCGCGGCGCGACCGCGCCGCCGTCACCGGCGCCGTTGCGGGCCTGGCGCCACCGCCACCAGCCGTACGCGCTCACCGCGAAGAAGAACACCTGCCGGCCGGCCTGCCCCCACAGGTCCTTGTCCTGCGGGGCGTGGAACACGCCGCCGAGGAAGACCGTGAACAGCAGGATGTTGCCGATCATGCCGACCGGCCAGGCCGCGACCCGGCGGCGCATCCCGAACAGCGCGCTGGCCAGGCCGAAGCCGTTGCCGACGATCTCGCGCCAGAGGATCTCAGAACCGCCGATCTGCAGCTTCGCGTCGATCAGCCAGGTCAACCAGCTCATGCGTGTGCTCCTTGGGTGTGCGACCGCCCGGCTACGTGATCAGTGGCCCGGTCGGCGTTGGTGACGGTGAGTCGTTCGACGTACTTCGCGATGACGTCGACCTCGAGGTTGACCGCGTCGCCTGGCTGCCGGGCGCCCAGCGTGGTGACGTCGAGGGTGGTGGGGATGAGTGCGACGGTGAACGCCGGCTCGGGAAGGTCGCGGACCTCCACGACGGTGAGGGACACCCCGTCCACGGCGACGGAGCCCTTCTCCGCGACGTAGCGGGCCAGTGCCGGCGGCAGGGCGATCTCGACCAGGTCCCAGCGGGGGGTGGGCCGGCGGGACAGGATGTGGCCGGTGCCGTCGACGTGACCCTGCACGATGTGGCCGCCGAGCCGCCCGCCGGCGGGTACGGAACGCTCGAGGTTGACCAGGTCGCCGGGCGCCAGGCCGCCGAGGCTGGTCCGCGACAACGACTCGGCCATCACGTCGGCGGTGAACCGGCCCTCGCCGGGCTCGACCTCCACGACGGTGAGGCAGCAGCCGTCGACGGCGATCGAGTCGCCGTGCCGCGCGTCACTGGTCACCACGGGCCCGCGCACGGTCAACCGCGCGGAGTCCCCCAGGCGCACGAGGTCGACGACCTCGCCGCGTTCTTCGACAATTCCGGTGAACACCGGCTACTCCCTCGCCTTCCGGTCCGCCCGAGCGGGCACCGGGGAAAAGGCGAGGTCATGGCACGTGACGACCCGTCGGCGCAGACGAGGGGTGCCCTCGTCCGCACGGCGGGTACGCATGCCGTGGCCCGCGTGCTGCCTCCCATCCGGACTTTAACCGTCGGTCCAGGAGTTCCACCTGGTCAACCGTGCGAGGCCGTCGGAACGGCTTCGCACGGGTCGCGGACTGTCACCGCCGGTTCGGACTTTCACCGACCCCGGAGCACGCGCGAGCTGTCAGCTCGTACGACGTTCAGTCTTGCACGGCCGGGCGAGACCGGGCGCGGCAGTCCCGGAGCGGGCTTGGGCCCAGGCCCGGGCCCGGCGTCAGACCCAGAACGTGTCGTGCCGGAGGAAGAACGCAGCGCGCTCGGCCTGGTCGGTCTTCGACAGGTCGGGCAGGCCTTCGAAGTAGCCCTCCCGCGGAGCGCCGGGTGCGAAGTGCAGCAACATGCTGGCCGGTTCGCCGGACTCGTTGCGGAACGCGTGGATGCCGCCCTCGGGGACGTGCACGTAGTCGCCGGGCTCGGTGTCGAGCCAGCGGGAGCCGTCGAAGATCCGGACCGATCCGGCCAGGATGTAGAACGACTCCGAGATCGACCGGTGGAAGTGCTCGCTCGGGCCGGAGGGGTCCGGTCCCATCTCCCAGCGGTAGAGCCCGAACTCGCCGTTGGTGGACGCGCCGGTGGACAGGTAGTGGACGCTGCCGCCCGATCGGTAGGTGAACTCCGGCGGGTGGTCCGCCGGGCGGTAGGTCGCGCTGACCTCGCCGCCGGTGCCGGCGTAGCGGGGCGTGGGGTACTGCACGTCGGAGTGGTCGTACTCGGGAAAGGTCATGGAGGATTCCTACCCGACCGGTTTGGACGCCTCCGCCGCCAGCGCACGCAGGTGGGTGACCGCCCTGTCGGGATCCTCGGCGCCGAAGACCGCAGAGCCCGCGACGAACACGTCGGCGCCGGCGTCCGCGCAGCGTTCGATGGTCTCCGCCGACACTCCCCCGTCCACCTGAAGCCACAGGTCGAGCCCGCGCCCGCCGGCCAGCTCCCGTGCGCGCCGGATCTTCGGCAGGCACAGGTCGAGGAACTTCTGCCCGCCGAACCCCGGCTCGACCGTCATCACCAGCAGCATGTCCAGTTCGCCCAGCAGGTCGGCGTACGGGTCGACCGGCGTCGCCGGCTTCAGCGCCATCCCGGCACGGGTGCCCAGGGCGCGCAGCTCGCGGGCCAGGCGTACCGGTGCGTGCGCCGCCTCCACGTGGAAGGTCACGCTGCCCGCTCCGGCCTCGGCGTACGCGGGTGCCCAGCGGTCGGGGTCCTCGATCATCAGGTGGCAGTCGATCGGCAGGTCCGTCGCGGCGAGCAGCGACTCCACCACCGGAAGTCCCAGCGTGAGGTTGGGGACGAAGTGGTTGTCCATCACGTCGACGTGCAGCCAGTCGGCCGCCTGGACCGACTCGGCCGCCTGGGCCAGCCGCGCGAAGTCGGCCGACAGGATGCTCGGTGCTATCTGAACGCCCATGGTGGTCGCGACTCTACTGGTGCGCTGCGCCGGTGCCGCCGGTGCCGCCGTCGCCGTTGTCACCGTCGGTGCGTCGCAGCAGGGCGAGGAACATCGCGTCCGTGCCGTGCCGGTGCGGCCACAGCTGTACGTACGGGCCGTCGCCGAGGTCGGGTACGCCGGGCAGCAGTGGGCGGGCGTCCAGGCGTTCCACGTCGGAGCGGGTGGCCAGCACGCCGGCCACGACGTCCCGGGTCTCCGCCAGGTGCGGTGAGCAGGTGACGTACGCGACGACGCCGCCCACCCGCACCGAGTCCAGGGCGGTGGCCAGGAGCCTGCCCTGCAGCGGTGTGAGCCCGGCGACGTCCTCGGCCGCCCGCCGCCAGCGCGCCTCCGGCCGGCGGCGCAGCGCACCGAGTCCGGTGCACGGCGCGTCGACGAGCACCCGGTCGAAGGTGCCGGGCCGCCAGGCCGGGACGGTGCCGTCCGCGACCACGGTGCCGAGCACGCCGCGGGTGCGCCGTCCGCGCGGGGTCAGTGCCCGGGCGACCAGGTCGGCCCGGTGCGGCTGGAGTTCGGCGGCCAGCAACGCCGCCGACCGCCGTCCGGCCAGGCCCGCCAGCAGGGCGGACTTGCCGCCGGGCCCGGCGCACAGGTCGAGCCATCGCTCGTCCGGACCGGTGCCGCTGATCCCGTCACCGCCGGTGGTGCCGTCGCCGGCCAGCGGCGCCTCCGCCAGCGCCGCCGCGACGAGTTGGCTGCCCTCGTCCTGGACGCCGGCGCGGCCCTGGGCCACCGCCGGGATCCGGTGCGGGTCACCGCCCTCGGTCAGGACGGCGGCGTACGGAGACCACCGGCCGGGTTCGGCGCCGTCGGCGCGAAGGTCCGCCACACTCGACCGGCCCGGCCAGGCCGCGAGCGTCACGCGGGCCGGCTCGTTGTCGGCCGCGAGCACGGCGGCCGTCTCGGCCAGCGAACCGCCGAGCGCGGCCGCGAACGCCTCCACCACCCACCGCGGATGCGCGTGCACCGCGGCCAGGTTGCCGACCGGATCCTGTTCGTACGCCGGGGCGAGCTCGGCCTGCCAGCCGGGCAGGTCGCGGGCCGCCACCTTCCGCAATACGGCGTTGACGAACTTCGACGGGCCGATGCCGGCCACCCTGCGGGCCAGGTCGACGCTGGTCGCCACCGCCGCGTGCGCGGGCACCCGCATGCCGAGAATCTGGTGCGCACCAAGGCGAAGGACGTCCCGGACCTCCGGGTCCAGCTTCGTCAAGGGCCGGTTGACACAGTGGGCGAGCACGTCGTCGTAGCCGCCGCGCCGCAATGTGCCGTGGGCGAGTTCGGTGGCGAAGGCGGCGTCACGGCCCGACAGGCCGCGCTCCCGCAGGGACGAGGGCAGCACGAGGTTGGCGTAGGCGTCTCGGACCGACACCGCGTGCACGACGTCGTAGGCGGCCAGCCGGGCGGGATCGATCCCGCCACGCCGCTGCCCGCCGGACTCACCCGAGCCACCGGAAGGACGCGGCTGCCGCCGGCCCGCGGTGCTCGCTCCACCTCGCCGGCCGGCCCCGGCGGCCGGCCCGGTGCGCCGGGCGCCGCCTGATTTCCCGCCGCCTCCAGACATGCCGGAGCCTCCGGGTCTGCCGGACCTGGCAGGGGTGCCGGACTCGGACCCCATCAGGTGAGCGTCTCCTCGGCATCGGGCCGCACGCCGCGCGCCCAGTCGGCCGCCGCCATCGCCTGCTTGCCCGGCGGGCGTACCTCACCGAGCGCCACCGGAACGCTGCCGGTGCCGACGAGAACCCTGGACTTCTCCGCTCGGAGCTGCCCGGGCGGCAGCACCTCGGCGTCCGGGACGACGGTGACCGGGCCGAGTTTGAGGCGTTCGTCGCGGAACGTCGTCCACGCGCCGGGGGCGGGTGTGGCCGAGCGGACCAGCCGGTCGACGGCGAACGCGGGCGCCTTCCAGTCCACGCGTACGTCGTCCACGTCGACCTTGCGCGCGTACGTCACGCCGTCGGTGGGCTGGGGCCGGGCCACCAGCGTGCCCGCGGCGATGCCGTCCAGGGTGTCGGCCAGCAGCCGGGCGCCGCTGCTGGCCAGCCGGTCGAGCAGGTCGCCCGCGGTGTCGGTCGGGCCGATCGGCTCGGTGAGCACGCCGTACACCGGGCCCGCGTCCAGCTCCTCCACGATCTGGAACGTCGACGCCCCGGTGACGTCGTCACCGGCGCGGATCGCGTGCTGCACCGGCGCCGCACCGCGCCAGGCCGGCAGCACCGAGAAGTGCAGGTTGATCCAGCCGTGCCGGGGGATGTCCAGCACGCTCGCCGGGAGCAGTCCACCGTAGGCCACCACCGGGCAGGCGTCGGGGGCGATCTCGCGCAGGCGTTCGGCGAACGCCGGGTCCTTCGCGGACTTCGGAGTGAGCACCTCGATCCCGGCGGCGCGGGCGCGTTCGGCCACCGGCGACGGATGCAGCTTGCGCCCCCGGCCCGAGGGTGCGTCCGGCCGGGTCAGTACGGCGGCGACCTCGTGTCGGCCGGCAAGGATCGCCTCCAGGGCGGGCACCGCCGCCTCGGGCGTACCCGCGAACAGCAACCGCATCCGGGCGCCGTCCGCCGCCGCACCGTTGGCCTCCGGCACCGCGGACTCCCCCGCGTTCACGGCCGGCACTACAGCGCCCGGCCCAGGGTGGGATGCGGCGACACCCGAACGGCGGGTGGCGTCTGGCCGGCCCACTCCGCCTCGCGGATCGCCCGCAGGGCCGCCTTGCGTGCCTCCCGGTCGAGCCGGTCGACGAACAACACGCCGTCCAGGTGGTCGGTCTCGTGCTGGACGCACCGCGCGAGCAGGTCCGATCCCTCGACGGTCACCGGCTCACCGTGCATGTCGTAGCCCTTGGCCACGACCCGCAGCGCGCGCCGGCAGTCGAAGGTGAACCCGGGGATCGACAGGCACCCCTCCGGCCCGAACTGCTCCTCTTCCGACAGGTCGAGCTGGGGGTTGATCAGGTGACCGATGACGTCGTCGACGTGGTAGGTGAAGACCCGCAACCCGACGCCGATCTGGGGTGCGGCCAGGCCGCTGCCGGGCGCGTCGAGCATGGTCTCGGTGAGGTCCGCGACGAGCTTGCGCAACTCCTTGTCGAAGTCGCGCACGGGCTCGGCCGGGGTCCGCAGCACCGGGTCACCGAACAGTCGAATGGGCTGGACAGCCACGCAGGTCTCCTCGATCAGCTCACAGACGTCCCCGCCAGTCTACGGACGCCCCGGATCCGGCCCGACCGGGCCATTTCCCCACCATTCGCAAGCCGCCCATAGGGTCGGCGCCATGCGATGGACCGTGCACGGCGAGCGCGAGATCTACTCCAGCGACTGGGTGCGGCTCACCCTGGCCGACGTGGAGGTGCCCGGACTGCGCCGGTTCGACCACCACGTCCTGCGGATGCCGCGCCCAGCCGCCGGCGTGGTGGTCCACGACCCCGGGCGAGGCCTGCTGCTGCTGTACCGGCACCGGTTCATCACCGACACCTGGGGCTGGGAGATTCCGGCAGGCGGCGTCGACGCGGGCGAGAGCCCGGCGCAGGCCGCCGAGCGGGAGGTCCTGGAGGAGACCGGCTGGCGGCCCGGCCCGTTGCGCGAGCTGGCGGCGTACCACCCGAGCAACGGGATCGCCGACCAGCGGTTCCATCTCTTCCTCGCCGACGGGGCGACCCGGGTGGGAGCGCCCAGTGACCCCAGCGAGGCGGAGCGGGTCGAGTGGGTGCCGGTGCCGGAGGTACGCCGGATCGTGCGCGACGGGCGGATGCGGGACGGACTGTCCTTCACCGCGGTGCTGTACGCGCTGGCGTTCGACGCGCTCGGCTGACAGTTCGTCGGCGGGCTTCCGCCCGTGTCACCCGGGCGGTCCGCCGACCCGCCGCGGGGCTCACACCGGCAGGCCGGCCGCCTTCAGCTGGCCGCGCATCGTCTCCCCGTCCACGAACACCTCCGCACGCAGCCCCACCGAGCGGGCGGCGTGCACGTTGACCGGCACGTCGTCGGTGTAGAACGTCGTGTCCGCGGTCAGGCCGTGCCGGTCCAGGAGCAGCCGGTAGATCGCGGGGTCCGGCTTGGACACCCGCTCCACACCGGACACGACCGCACCATCCAGGTCGGCGAGGAACGGCCACTTCTCGCAGGCGACCGTCCACTTCTCGGCGGAGAAGTTCGTCAGCGCGTACGTCGGGACGCCGGCCGCCCGCAGGGTGTCCAGCACCGCGACGGTCTCCTCCAACGTGCCGGCGACCATCTCCGCCCAGCGTTCGTCGTAGGCCCGGATCAGGGCGCCGTGCTCGGGGAACCGGGCGGTCAGTTCGGCCACACCCTCGGCCCAGGTCCGGCCGGCGTCCTGCGCGGCGTTCCACTCCGGGGTGCACACCTGCGCGAGGAACCTCTCGACCTCGTCCTCGTCAGTCAGCAGCGTGCGGTAGAGGTAGCGCGGGTTCCAGTCCAGCAGGACCCCGCCCACGTCGAACACGACTGCCTCCAGCGGTGTCCGGGACGGCGGGATGCGGGACGGCGAGGAGGGTGGGGTGTCTGCGTGCGTCACGAACGCCGACCCTACCCGCGCGGGGGGCTGCCCCGCGGGCCTACCCGAGCACGGCCGGGTCGACCTGGACCCGGACCGGGCCCGGCGCCTTGCGGGCGCTGCGTACCGCCTGGGCCGCCTTCAGCGCCGCGGACAGGCGAGCGCCGTCCGCCCACCGGACCCGCAGGACGAGCCGGACGACCTCGTCCTCGCCGGCCTGGGGCACCGGGCCGAGCACCTCGGTGCCCGGTGGGAGCTCCACCAGCCCGGCCAGGTCGCGAACGGCGTCCGGCGCACCGGTCAGAGTGGCCAGCCGGGCGGCCGGCGGGAACCTCGCGGCCTCGCGTTCGGCGAGCTCGCGGTCGGCCTGGTCCTGCGGCGACCACCGGACCAGCGCCTGGATCGCCGGGGAGCCGGGGTCGCCGACGACGACGACCGAACCGCCCGCACGCGCCGGCCGGACCAGCGCCGCGGCGTTGAACCAGCGGCGCAGTGCCTCCTCCCCCGCCCGCAGGTCCGCGCGTGCCAGTGCCAGCCAGGAGTCCAGCAGCAGAGCACCGGAGTATCCGCCCTCGGCCACCGGCTCCGCGCCCGGCGTGGCCACCACCAGGGCGGGCTCGGCGCCGACCGTGGACAGCACGCGGGAGCCGCCGGACGTGCGCACCGGAACCCTCGGGAACGCCCGGCCGAGCTCCTCGGCCGTCCGCCCGGCACCCACCACGGGTGCACGCAACCGGCCGCCGCCGCAGGTGGGGCACCGCCACGACACCGCGGGCCGGCCGCACCATCCGCAGCTCGGGGGTGCGCCGGCGGAGCCGAGCTGGAGCGGACCGGAGCAGGTCACGCACCGCGCCGGGCCCCGGCAGGTCTGGCAGGCCAGCGCGGGGAGGTAGCCGGACCGGGGCACCTGCACCAGCACCGGCCCGGAACCCAGGGCGGCCCGGGCCTGCTCGAACGCCCGGTGCGGCAGGCGTACCGCGCGGGCCGCCGGGTCGCGGGCGAGGTCGGTGTCGTTGTCGCCGGCCACCACCACCCGCGGCCCGCGGTCGCGGACGACGGCGCGCTCCGGAGCCAGTGGCCGCGCCCATCCGGTGGCCAGCAGGTGAGCGCCTTCGGCCGTGCACGCGAACCCGCCGAGCAGCGCCGCGCACCCGGACTCGTGCGCCCGCAGCAACAAGACCTCGCGCACGTGCGGGTAGGGCGCGCGCGGCTCGGCATGCAGGTCGTCGCCGTCGTCCCAGCAGGTGACCAGGCCGAGGTCGGCGACCGGCGCGAAGGCCGCCGACCGGGTGCCGACGACACACCGCACGCTGCCGCGTCGGGCGGCCAGGAAACGGCGGTAGCGCTCGGCCGGACCGAGATCGGCGGTCAGGACGACGTGCCGGTCGGGGCCGAGCACCTCGCCGAACGCGGCGTCCAGCCGGGCCACGTCGCGCTGGTCGGGGACCACCACCAGCACTCCACGGCCGCCGTCGAGGGTCGCGGCGGCGGCGTGGGCGAGTGCGGTCGGCCAGTCCTCGCCGGGTACGGCGGTCCAGACCGCGCGCGGCGCGTCGCCCCGGCGCAGAGCCTCCAGAAAGGCGACGCCGGTCTGGTAGGCGCCCCACGGTCCGGGCCGCACGGCGTCGGCCGGGCGAGCGGACGGGACCTTGTCGGAGGACTCCGGCGCGGAATCCGGAGCGGACTCCGGGTCCGATCCGGGAGCGGAATCCGATGCGGGTTTGGCGGCGGCGCACTCCACCCGCGCATGCCGCGGCGGCACGGCCAGCCGGAGGACGTCGGCGAGCGTGCCGGCGTAACGGTCGGCAACCCGGCGAGCCAGCCGGGCGATCTCGGGGGCGAGCACCGGCTCGGCGGACACCACCCGGCGCAGCGGCGCCAACCGGCCGCGATGGTCGGACTCGGCCACCCGCTCGAGCACGAAACCGTCGAGGTCCTGCCCGGCGAACCGGACCCGGACCCGGGCCCCGGGCACGCAGGTGGCGTGCATCCGCTCGGGCACGAGGTAGTCGAAGGGCCGGTCGAGGTGCGCCAGCGGCACGTCGACCAGCACGCGCGCGACCGGGAGCTCCGGAGCCGGCTGCTGCGGACTCGTGGCGCGCGGCTTGCGCACCTTCCCCCGCACCAGCGCCAGCTGGCCTGTGTCGTCCTCGGTCACGGCTGCAAAGAGTAGGGCAGGCCACCGACAGGTGGCCTGCCCCTCTCGTGGGTCAGCGGATCACTGCAGGCCGGCGGCGCTGCGCAGCTCCTCGGCGCGGTCGGTCCGCTCCCACGTGAAATCGGGCAGCTCCCGGCCGAAGTGACCGTAGGCGGCGGTCTGGACGTAGATCGGCCGGCGCAGGTCGAGGTCGCGGATGATCGCCGCCGGGCGCAGGTCGAACACCTGCTGCACGGCCTTCTCGATCACGTCGATCGGTGCGGCCTCGGTGCCGGAGCAGTCGACGTAGAAACCGACCGGCTGCGCCTTGCCGATGGCGTAGGCGACCTGGCACTCACACCTCTTCGCCAGCCCCGCGGCGACGATGTTCTTCGCCACCCAGCGCATGGCGTAGGCCGCGGACCGGTCGACCTTTGTCGGGTCCTTGCCGCTGAAGGCGCCGCCACCGTGCCGGGCGTACCCGCCGTAGGTGTCGACGATGATCTTCCGGCCGGTCAGGCCCGCGTCGCCCATCGGCCCGCCCAGCTCGAACCGGCCGGTCGGGTTGACGAAGAGCCGGTAGCCGGCGGTCTCGATGTCGAGCTCGCCGATGATCGGCTCGATCACGTGCTGGCGGATGTCCGGGGTCAGCATGTTCTCGAGGTCGATGTTGGCGGCGTGCTGCGTCGACAGCACGATCGTGTCGATCCGGGTGGGCCGGTCGCCGTCGTACTCGATCGTCACCTGCGTCTTGCCGTCGGGACGGAGGTAGGGCAGCGTCCCGTCCTTGCGGACGTCGGTGAGGCGCTTGGACAGCCGGTGCGCGAGCGTGATCGGCAGCGGCATCAGCTCGGGAGTCTCGTCGCAGGCGAAGCCGAACATCATTCCCTGGTCGCCGGCGCCCTGAAGGTCGATCGGGTCGACCGAGCCGTCGGCGCGGCCCTCGTAGGCGGTGTCCACCCCCTGGGCGATGTCGGGCGACTGGGAGCCGATGGAGACCGTGACACCACACGAAGCGCCGTCGAAACCCTTGGCCGAGGAGTCGTAGCCGATGTCGAGGATGCGTTCGCGGACCAGCGAGGCGATGTCGGCGTAGGCACTCGTGGTGACCTCACCGGCCACCACGACCAGCCCGGTCGTCAACAGCGTCTCCACTGCGACCCGGCTGCCGGGATCCTCGGCGAGGAGTGCGTCGAGCACCGAGTCGCTGATCTGGTCGGCGATCTTGTCCGGGTGGCCCTCGGTAACCGACTCGGATGTGAACAGTCGTCGGGACACGGCCATCCTTTCTTCTAGGCACTGCCTTCGGGGCGCCAAGGCACGGTCAGGTAGGCGGACGCGCGGAGGCCGCGAGCGACCCGCTCGCGATGGTGCGGTGTCCGCAAGCCTAACCAGGTCAGCTGGGCAGGGTGCGCCTCTGGGGTGCGTTTTGACGAGAATCGCGTTCTGTGCCCACTCCGTGGCGTCGGGCGAGCATTGCGACGGTCGCGGCGATCCGCTTCCGGTAGGCCGCCGGAGCATAGGAACCGGCGCCGTAGAGGTCCCGGTAGACGGGCACCAGTTCGGGATGCTCCCGGCCGAGCCACTGGTGATACCACTCCCGGGCGCCGGGCCGCAGGTGCAACACGATGGGAGTGAGACTGCTCGCCCCCGACGCGGCGATCGCGCGTACGGTCTCCTCCAGCCGGTCCGGCGCGTCGCCGAGGTGCGGCAGGATCGGCGCCATCAGCACGCCGACCCGAAAGCCCGCGTCGGTCAGTGTCCGGACCATCCGCAGCCGCGCCTGCGGGCTGGGCGTCCCCGGCTCCACCCGTCGCCACAGGTCGGCGTCGACCGAACCCACCGAGACGCTCAGCCCCACGTCGGTCACCTGCGCGGCCTCGCGCAGCAGGTCCAGATCGCGCAGCAGCAGCGTGCCCTTGGTGAGGATGGAGAACGGGTTGCCCGCGTCCCGCAGCGCGGCGATGATCTCGGGCATCAGGGCGTACCTGCCCTCGGCCCGCTGGTAACAGTCGACGTTGGTGCCCATCGCCACCGGCTCCCCCCGCCAGCTCGGCCGGGCAAGCTCACGGCGCAGCACCGCCGCGGCGTTGACCTTGACGATCACCTTGGTGTCGAAGTCGTGTCCGGCGTCGAGGTCGAGGTACTCGTGGGTGCGCCGAGCGAAGCAGTAGACGCAGGCGTGCCCGCAGCCGCGGTAGGGGTTGATCGTCCAGTCGAAGGGCACCCGGGCCGCCGAGGGCACCTTGTTCAGCAGCGACTTGGCATGGATCTCGTAGAAAGTCATGCCCCGGAACTCCGGGGTGTCGAACGTGCGGGCGCACGCGTCCAGCCCGAACAACGCCAGCTCGGCCGGCTGGCCGGCTCCCCCGCCGGTGCCGCCCGCGAGTCGTTGGCTCTCCCATCTCACCGGGCCAGCCTATCGAACGCGCGTTCGAGGTGCGGACGCGCCGACCTCGTGGGGCGCTCAGCCGGTGAACGCCCTGGCCGCCACGAGGTAGACGACCAGGCACGCCAGCATGATCACCAGGGCGCGCAGGGCGGGCCAGCGGGCGGCGCCGTAGCGGCGGACGTTGGCCCGGGCCACCTTGGTGTCGTTCACCGTACGGACGAAGTGCTGGTAGCGCCGCCCGGCCAGGAATGCGATCACCGCCGCGCCGAGGATCAGGACGGTAGCGATTTCGGCCACCCCGGGAGAGTAGCCATGGTCGGCCGGTCCGGCCGGTCCGTGACACGCCGGATGACAGAACTCCCATGAACCTCGTGCCGGGCGTGCCGACCGGTGAGCCCGGGGAGTCAGCGACCCGGCACGGAGGGCGGTGCGCCGGCCGCCAGACGGGCGGCCACGAGGTCCCAGATGCGGTGTGCGAGCGCTTCCTTGGGGCCGCGCGGCACCGCGGTCTGCGAGCCGTCCTCCCCCAGGATGACCGCCTCGTTGTCGGGGCTCTCGAACCCCTTGTCCGCCCCCACCTCGTTGACCACGAGCAGGTCGCAGCCCTTGCGCGCCAGCTTGGCCCGGCCGTGGTCGAGGACACCCGCGGTGGCGTCGCCGGTCTCGGCGGCGAAGCCTGCCACCACCAGGCCCGGCCGCGGCCGGGCGTGGGAGAGCTCGGCGAGGATGTCGGGGTTCTGGGTCAGCTCCACCGTCGGCGCCGACCCGTCGTCGGCCTTCTTGATCTTGGCGTCGACATAGGTGGCCGGGCGGAAGTCGGCAGGGGCCGCGGCCATCACCACCGCGTCGGCGTCCTGCGCGGCGGCGAGGACGGCGTCGCGCAGCTCCCGGGTCGAGCCGACCCGGGTGACCTTCACCCCGGCCGGATCGGGCAGTGAGACGTTGGCCGCCACCAGGGTGACCGAGGCGCCTCGCAGGGCCGCGGTGCGGGCGAGCGCGTAGCCCTGCCGCCCGGAGGAGCGGTTGCCGAGGTAGCGGACGGGGTCGAGGTACTCCCGGGTGCCACCGGCACTCACCACGACGTGCCGGCCGGCGAGGTCGGACAGCAGCGGCTCGGTGCCGCGGGCGAGGACGCCGCGGCAGACGTCGAAGATCTGCTCCGGCTCCGGCAGCCGGCCCTTGCCGGTGTCGACGCCGGTCAGGCGCCCCTCGGCGGGTTCGAGGACCAGGGCGCCCCGCTCGCGCAACGTGGCGACGTTGGCCCGGGTCGCGGGGTGTTCCCACATCTCGGTGTGCATCGCCGGCGCGAAGACGACCGGGCAGCGAGCGGTCAGCAGGGTCGAGGTGAGCAGATCGTCGGCCTGCCCGTGTGCCGCCTTGGCCAGCAGGTCGGCGGTGGCCGGCGCGACCACGACCAGGTCGGCCTGCTGGCCGAGCCGGACGTGGGGAACCTCGTGGACGTCGTCCCAGACCGTGGTGTGGACCGGCTGATGGGACAACGCCGCCCAGGTGGCCTCACCGACGAAGCGCAGGGCGCTCTCGGTGGGCACGACCCGGACGTCGTAGGGAACTTCCACCAGCAGCCGCAGCAACGAGCAGGCCTTGTAGGCGGCGATGCCGCCCGCTACGCCGAGCACCACTCGAGGTCTGGGGGCACCCGGCATCGTCAGCTCCGAACTCCGGTCGGGAGAACGCGGTCGTCAGGGCCGCTGGTGAGTGGGTCGGTGACGGCGGAACGTCCGCCGTCACCGGGGCGGTCAGGAAGCCGCCGGCTGGCCGCCCTCGTCGGTGGGCTCGATGTCCTCGACGGTGAGCAGGCCCTCGTTGATCTCACGCAGCGCGATGGACAGCGGCTTCTCCTGGACGTGGGTGTCCACGAGCGGGCCGACGTATTCCAGCAGGCCCTCGCCCAGCTGGGCGTAGTAGGCATTGATCTGCCGGGCGCGCTTGGCGGAGAACAAGACGAGCTTGTACTTCGAGTCGCTCTTTTCGAGCAGGTCGTCGATGGGCGGGTAGGTGATGCCCTCGGCAGCAGGCTGGGTCCCAGACAAGCTCAGGCCTCCGGAGAATATGGGTAGGAGCGCATCAAGGCTACCAACTCCTCCGCGGCGACGCCCACCTCGGTGTTGACGACGGTGACGTCGAACTCCTTCTCCGCGGCCAGCTCCTCCCGGGCGGTCTCCAGCCGGCGCTGCTGCTCCTCGGCCGACTCGGTGCCCCGGCCGATCAGCCGGCGGACGAGCTCCTCCCAGCTGGGCGGGGCCAGAAACACGAACAGCGCGTCCGGCATGGTCTGGCGGACCTGCCGGGCGCCCTGCAGATCGATCTCCAGCAGCGCCGGGCGGCCCTCGGTGAGCTTGTCCTGGACCGCCGACCGCGGGGTGCCGTAGCGGTGGGTGCCGTGCACGACCGCCCACTCCAGCAGGGCGTCGTCGGCGACCATCCGGTCGAACTCCTCGTCGGAGACGAACCAGTAGTGCACCCCGTGGATCTCCCCCGGCCGCGGCCGGCGGGTGGTGGCCGAGACCGAGATCCACACCTCCGGGTGCGTACGCCGGATCGCCGCGGCGAGGGTGCCCTTGCCCACGGCCGTGGGGCCGGCGAGCACGGTCAGCCGAGCCACCGGACGTCGGGTCTTCCCCGCCGCGGTCCGGTCGTACACGGTCTCAGGATTCGCCGAACTCACGCTTCAGCGCAGCCACTTGGTTGTCTCCGAGCCCCCGCACGCGGCGGCTCTCGGAGATTCCGATGCGTTCCATGATCTGCTGGGCGCGGACCTTGCCCACGCCGGGCATGGAACAGAGCAGGTCGAACACCCGCATCTTGCCGATCACTTCGTTGGAGTCACGCCCGAGCTTGACGACCTCGCCGAGCGAGGCGCCGGAATTCTTGAGTCGGTTCTTCACCTCGGCACGCTCACGCCGGGCCTGTGCGGCCTTCTCCAGCGCGGCCTGCCGGGCTTCGGGGGTCAGGTGAGGTAGCGGCACGAACGGTCACCTCGAGGCTGTACGACGGGTCTTGGGTGCAGCGATTCTTGCTCGGAGGGCCACGTGCTCGGCGGCCGGGGTCCCGAAAACCGTCCGTGCGTCGCGAACACCCACGATGGACGCGAACCTACCCAGCGTGGACGAGTGCGGCAAACCGGGGTCACCTGCTCACCGCAGCGGAGCGGGCCGGGTGCCGCCGAACGCGACGAACGGCGAGTTGGCGAATCCGGGCTTGGCGTAGCGCAGCGCGGCACCGTCGGGGGTGACCACCGCTCCCCCGGCCGCCAGCAGGACGGCGTGGCCGGCGGCGGTGTCCCACTCCATCGTCCGGCCGAACCGCGGGTAGACGTCGGCGGCGCCCTCGGCGATCCGGCAGAACTTCAGCGAGCTGCCGGCCTGGACGAACGAGCCCACCTCCACCCCTTCCAGCCACCGCTGCGTCTCCATGTCGAGGTGACTGCGGCTGACCAGCGCCCGCGCGCCGGTGCCGGGGGTCGGTACGACCGCGAGCGGGGCGCTGTGGCCGCCCTCGAGGCGCTCGGCGCGCCCGGGGCCGCCGACGTACGTCACGCCCATCGCGGGCAGGTGCACCACGCCGAGCACGGGCGTGCCGGCCTCGACCAGGGCGATGTTGACGGTGAACTCGCCGTTGCGGGACAGGAACTCCTTCGTCCCGTCGAGCGGGTCGACCAGCCAGAACGGCGTACCGTCCACGTCCGGCGCGTCGCCGGCGGCGACGGCCTCCTCGGCCACCACCGGAAGGTCGGGCGAGAGCTCGGCCAGGCCGGCCACGATCACCGCCTCCGCGCGCAGGTCGGCCTCGGTCACCGGGGTGCGGTCGGCCTTCTCCCGGGCGCCGGGGTCGTCGGCGGCGTAGACCGCGAGGATCTCCTCACCGGCGCGCTCGGCGAGCGTCCGGATCCGGTCGACCAGCGCGGCGAGACCGGTGGACTGGCTGATCGAGTTGCCGGTCGGAGAGCCGGTCGAGGTCGCGGGGTCGGTGGTGTTCACGGGATCGGCAGGCATGGTGCCTATCGTGGCAGACCGGCCGCACGTCGCGGCCGGTGCTCAGCCCGGCGCGTCCAGCGCGGCGCGCAGCGCGTCGTTCGTACGATCGGCGGCGTCGGCCAGGGCCTGCGGGGACGGACCGGTTCGCAGCAGTTCGCGCGAGGTGGCGGGTACGACGTTGCGCGCCGCCGCACCGAAGACGCGCCGCACGTCGGCCGGTGTCGCGCCCTGGGCGCCGAGCCCGGGCGCCAGCAGCGGGCCGTTCACCGCGGCGAAGTCCTCGCCGCTGTCGCCCACCGTCGCACCGACGACCGCGCCGTAGGACCCCAGCGGCGTGGCGCCCTCGTTGGCGGCCGCGAGCCGGTCCAGGATGCCTCCGGCCACGGTGCGGCCGTCCTCACCGCGCGCCCGTTGCACCTGGGCGCCCTCGGGGTTGGAGGTCAGCGCGAGCACGAACACCCCGCTGCCGTGCTTGGCCGCGGTGTCCAGCAGCGGGCGCAGCGACTCGAAGCCGAGGAACGGGCTCGCGGTGAGCGCGTCGGCGAACATCGGCGACGCGGGGTCGAGGTAGGCGTCGGCGTACGCCTGCACGGTGGACCCGATGTCGCCGCGCTTGGCGTCCAGCAGCACCAGCGCGCCGGCGGCCCGGCTGGTGGCGATCACGCGTTCGAGCACCGCGACGCCGCGGCTGCCGAACCGCTCGAAGAACGCCGACTGCGGCTTCACCACCGCGACCCGGGGCGCGAGGGCCTCGGCGGCGGTGAGGGCGAAGCGTTCCAGGCCGTCCGGGTCGTCGGGCAGGTCCCAGGACCGCAGCAGGGAGGCGTGCGGGTCGATGCCCGCGCACAGCGGGCCGCGACGGTCCAGCGACGCCCGCAGCCGGGCGCCGAACGTCTCGGTCATGTCAGGCCTTCCCCTCGTCGTCGGCGGCCCACTCGTCCTTCGCCCACGACTGCAGCGAACGGACCGTCACCTCGCCGGCTCGCAGGGCCTCGATGCCCTGCACCGCCGCCGCCAGGCCCTGCACGGTGGTGATGCACGGGATGTTCGCCATGATCGCCGCGGTGCGGATCTCGTACCCGTCCACCCGCGGGCTGCCGCCGGAGGTGGTGCCGCGCGGGGTGTTGACGATCAGGTCGAGGTCCCCGGCCGCGATCCGGTGCACGATGGTCGGCTCGCCGTGCGGGCCGGTGCCCTGGGTCGCCTTGCGTACGACACTTGCCACGACGCCGTTGCGGCGCAGCACGTTGGCGGTGCCCTCGGTGGCCAGGATCTCGAACCCGAGATCGGCCAGCCGCTTGACCGGGAAGATCATGTGCCGCTTGTCGCGGTTCGCGACCGACACGAACACCCGGCCCTTCGTGGGCAGCGCGCCGCCGTAGGCGCCGGCCTGGGACTTGGCGAAGGCCACCCCGAAGCCGGCGTCGATGCCCATCACCTCGCCGGTGGAACGCATCTCCGGCCCGAGCAGGGTGTCGATGGCGCGGCCGTCACCGGAGCGGAACCGGTTGAACGGCATCACCGCCTCCTTCACCGCGATCGGCGCGTTGGGAGGCAGCTGGCCGCCGTCGCCGGTGGCCGGGAGCATCCCTTCCGCGCGCAGGTCGGCCACGGACGCGCCGAGCATCACCCGGGCGGCGGCCTTGGCAAGTGGCGTCGCCGTCGCCTTGGACACGAACGGCACGGTCCGCGAGGCGCGCGGGTTGGCCTCCAGGACGTAGAGGACGTCGCCGGCCAGGGCGTACTGCACGTTGAGCAGGCCGCGGACGCCGACCCCGGCGGCGATCGCCTCGGTGGAGCGGCGGATGCGGGCGATCTCCTCGGTGCCGAGGGTGATCGGCGGCAGCGCGCAGGCGGAGTCGCCGGAGTGGATGCCGGCTTCCTCGATGTGCTCCATCACGCCGGCGAGGAACAGCTCCTGGCCGTCGTAGAGCGCGTCCACGTCGATCTCGACCGCGTCGTCGAGGAACCGGTCGACCAGCACCGGGTGCTCGGGCGAGATCGCCGTGGCCCGGGCGATGTAGCCCTCCAGCGCGGAGTCGTCGTAGACGATCTCCATCCCACGCCCGCCCAGGACGTACGACGGGCGCACCAGCACGGGGTAGCCGATCTCGTCCGCGATCAGCTTGGCCTCGGCGAACGACGTGGCCGTGCCGTGCTTGGGGGCGGGCAGCCCGGCCTGGGCGAGCACCCGGCCGAACGCGCCGCGCTCCTCGGCCAGGTGGATCGCCTCCGGCGGGGTGCCGACGATGGGGACGCCCGCGTCCTCCAGTCCCTGCGCGAGCCCGAGTGGGGTCTGCCCGCCGAGCTGGCACACCACCCCGGCCACCGGGCCGGCCTGCTGCTCGGCGTGCACGATCTCCAGGACGTCCTCCAGCGTGAGCGGCTCGAAGTAGAGCCGGTCGCTGGTGTCGTAGTCGGTGGAGACGGTCTCGGGGTTGCAGTTGACCATCACCGTCTCGTACCCCGCCTCGTGCAGGGCCAGGGCCGCGTGCACGCAGGAGTAGTCGAACTCGATGCCCTGCCCGATCCGGTTGGGGCCGGAGCCGAGGATGATCACCGCGGGGCGTTCGCGCGGGCCGACCTCGGTCTCCTCGTCGTAGCTGGAGTAGTGGTACGGCGTACGGGCGGCGAACTCGGCCGCGCAGGTGTCGACGGTCTTGTAGACCGGGCGGATGCCGAGTGCCCAGCGGACCCCGCGTACGACGTCCTCGCGCATCCCGCGGATCGCGGCGATCTGCCGGTCGGCGAAGCCGTGCCGCTTGGCCGCGCGCAGCACGTCGGGGGTGAGCTCGGGCGACTCCTCGATCTCGGTGGCCACCTCGGACAGCAGGAAGAGCTGGTCGAGGAACCACGGGTCGATCCTGGTCGCCTCGTGGAGCTCCTCCGGTGTCGCCCCGGAGCGGATCGCCTCCACGACCTCGCGCAGCCGGCCGTCGTGCGGGGTGGCGACCGCGGCCAGCAGGTCGTCCTTGGCCCGTGGCTCCCCCGCCCAGACGAACGCCGCCTCGGACTTCTCGATCGACCGCAGGGCCTTGTTCAGCGCCTCGGTGAAGTTGCGGCCGATCGCCATCGCCTCGCCGACGCTCTTCATGTGCGTGGTGAGGGTCGGGTCGGCGTGCGGGAACTTCTCGAACGCGAACCGCGGCACCTTCACCACCACGTAGTCCAGCGTGGGCTCGAAGGAGGCCGGGGTCTGCTCGGTGATGTCGTTCGGGATCTCGTCCAGGGTGTAGCCGAGGGCGACCTTGGCGGCGATCTTGGCGATCGGGAAGCCGGTGGCCTTCGACGCCAGCGCGCTCGACCGGGAGACCCGGGGGTTCATCTCGATCACGATCATCCGCCCGTCGGCCGGGTTGATCGCGAACTGGATGTTGCAGCCGCCGGTGTCCACGCCGACGGCGCGGATGACGCCGATGGCGACGTCCCGCATGCGTTGGTACTCGCGGTCGGTGAGCGTCATCGCCGGCGCGACGGTGATCGAGTCGCCGGTGTGCACGCCCATCGGGTCGAGGTTCTCGATGGAGCACACGATGACCACGTTGTCGGCGCGGTCGCGCATGACCTCGAGCTCGTACTCCTTCCAGCCGAGCACCGACTCCTCGAGCAGCACCTCGGTGGTGGGGCTGGCCTGCAGCCCGGCGCCGGCGATGCGGCGCAGGTCGTCCTCGTCGTACGCCATACCGGATCCGGCGCCGCCCATCGTGAACGACGGGCGGACGACCACCGGGTAGTTGAGCTCCTCGGCGGCCGCCAGGCACTCCTGCAGCGTGTGGCAGATCCGGCTGAGCGCGGACTCCGCGCCGAGCTCGTCGACGATCTTCTTGAACGACTCGCGGTTCTCCCCGCGCTGGATGGCGTCGATGGACGCGCCGATCAGCTCGACGTCGTACTTCGCGAGGACGCCGGACTCGTGCAGCTTGACCGCGGCGTTGAGGGCCGTCTGGCCGCCGAGGGTCGCGAGCAGGGCGTCCGGGCGTTCGAGCGCGATGATCTTCTCGACGTGCTCGGGGGTGATCGGCTCGACGTAGGTCGCGTCGGCGAACTCCGGGTCGGTCATGATCGTGGCCGGGTTGGAGTTGACCAGGATCACGCGCAGGCCCTCCGCGCGCAGCACCCGGCACGCCTGGGTGCCGGAGTAGTCGAACTCCGCGGCCTGGCCGATGACGATCGGGCCGGAGCCGATGACGAGTACCGAGGAGATGTCGGTCCGCTTGGGCATCAGGCGGCTCCTTCCGGGAGGGTGGTCGTCCCCGTGGAGTCGGCCATCAGGCCGACGAACCGGTCGAAGAGGTACGCCGCGTCGTGCGGGCCGGCGGCGGCCTCGGGGTGGTACTGCACGGAGAACGCGCGCAGGCGGCCGTCCCGGTCCTGCAGGGCAAGGCCCTCCACCACGTCGTCGTTCAGGCACACGTGGGTGACCCGGGCCGGCCCGAAGTCGGTCTCGATCGCGGCGTGCGCGTGCCGTCTCGCCGTGCCGGCGGCCGAGGCGTCCCCGGCGTCGTCAGGACTGTCGTCGCTTCCGGTGGGCCAGGCCACCGCGAAGCCGTGGTTGTGCGCGGTGACCTCGACCTTGCCGGTGGTGAGGTCCTGCACCGGCTGGTTGATGCCCCGGTGGCCGTAGCGCAGCTTGTACGTGCCCAGGCCGAGCGCCCGCCCGAACACCTGGTTGCCGAAGCAGATGCCGAAGAACGGGATGCCGCGGGCGAGGACGCCGCGCAGCACCTCGACCGGGTGGTCGGCGGTCTCGGGGTCGCCCGGGCCGTTGGACATGAACACGCCGTCGGGTCCGAGCGCGAGCACCTGCTCCAGCGTCGTGGTGGCGGGCAGCACGTGCACCTCGACACCGCGTTCGGCCAGCCGGTGCGGGGTCATCGACTTGATGCCGAGGTCGACCGCGGCGACGGTGAACTTCCGGGTGCCGACGGCGGGTACGACGTACGGCTCGGGGGCGGTGACCTCCGCGGCCAGCTCCGCACCCTCCATCCGGGGGCTGGCGAGCACGCGCTCCAGCAGTGCGTTCGGGTCGGTCTCGGTGCTGGAGATGCCGACCCGCATCGCGCCGCGTTCGCGCAGGTGCCGGGTGAGAGCGCGGGTGTCGACGCCGCTGATGCCGACCACGCCGTCGGCGCGCAGGGCGTCGTCCAGGCTGCGGCGCGAACGCCAGTTGGAGGGCAGGCGGGCCGGGTCGCGGACGACGTATCCCGCCACCCAGATGCGGCGCGACTCCGGGTCCTCGTCGTTCATCCCGGTGTTGCCGATGTGCGGTGCCGTCTGCACGACCACCTGGCGGTGGTACGACGGGTCGGTCAGGGTCTCCTGGTAGCCGGTCATCCCCGTGGAGAAGACCGCCTCGCCGAAGGTCTCACCCTCGGCGCCGTAGGACCGGCCGCGGAACACGCGGCCGTCCTCGAGGACCAGCAGGGCACTGGGCTGGGCGTTCCTCGACAACCGTCCTCCACTCACGCGCGTGCTTCTTCGCTGATCAGGTGTTGGTCCCGGCGGACCGGCCGGGCGCCGCTCACTGCGGCTTCCCGTCCAGGACCGTCGCCCGGCCCCGCAGGAAGGTCGCCACCACCCGGCCCGGCAGCGTCCTGCCGGCGAAGGGGGTGTTGCGCGAGCGGCTGGTGGACTGCGCCGGGTCGACCTCCCAGGGCGCGGCCGGGTCGTAGAGCGTGAGGTTGGCGGGCGCGCCCACCTCGACGTCGTGTCCGTGGCCGGTGAGGCGGCCGATCCGGGCGGGACGCGACGACATCCGGTCGGCCACCCCGGCCCAGTCGAGCAGCCCGGTGTCAACCATGGCTTGCTGGACGACGGCGAGCGCGGTCTCCAGACCGGTCATCCCCATCGCCGCGGCGAGCCACTCGCACTCCTTGTCCTCCACCGGGTGCGGCGCGTGGTCGGTGGCCACCGCGTCGATGGTGCCGTCGGCCAGCGCGGCCCGCAGTGCCTCGACGTCCTCACCGGTACGCAAGGGCGGGTTGACCTTGTAGATCGGGTCGTAGCTCGCCACCAGGTCTTCGGTGAGCAGCAGGTGGTGGGGCGTCACCTCGGCGGTGACGGGGTAGCCCTTGCTCTTCGCCCAGCGCAGGATCTCCACCGAGCCCGCGGTGGAGACGTGGCAGATGTGGACGCGGGACCCGACGTGCTCGGCCAGCAGCACGTCCCGGGCGATGATCGCCTCCTCCGCGACGGCGGGCCAGCCGCGCAGCCCGAGAACGCCGGACAGCGCGCCCTCGTTCATCTGCGCGCCCTCGGTGAGGCGTGGCTCCTGTGCGTGCTGGGCGATCACGCCGTCGAACGCCTTGACGTACTCCAGCGCACGGCGCATCAGCACCGCGTCGGACACGCAGTCGCCGTCGTCGCTGAACATGCGGACGCCGGCCGCGGAGTCGGCCATGGCACCGAGCTCGGCGAGCTGGGTGCCGCCGCGTCCCACGGTGACCGCGCCGATGGGCTGGACGTCGCAGCGGCCGTACTGCTGTCCGAGCCGGTAGACCTGCTCGACCACACCGGCGGTGTCGGCGGCCGGAAGGGTGTTGGGCATCGCGCAGACCGCGGTGTAACCGCCGACCGCCGCCGCGACGGTGCCGGAGTCCACCGTCTCGGCGTCCTCGCGGCCGGGCTCACGCAGGTGGGTGTGCAGGTCGACCAGGCCGGGCAGCAACACCAGGCCGGCGGCGTCGACCACGGTCGCGCCCCTGGCCGACGGACGGCCACCGATCTGGGCGACGTGCCCGTCGCGGACGAGGACGTCGGCCGGCTTCGCGCCGAGCGGGCTCGCCCCACGCAGGAGGTAGGTCTCACTCATGGCGTCTCCCTGCTGCGTTGCTCGGGCACGGTGTCGTCGACGGCCTGGCCGCCCCCGGCCAGGAGGAGGTACAGCGCGGCCATCCGGACGGCCACGCCGTTGGTGACCTGCTCCACGATCACCGACCGGGTGGAGTCGGCGACGTCGGCGGAGATCTCCATGCCGCGGTTCATCGGGCCCGGGTGCATCACCAGCGCGTGCTCGGGCATGGTCGCCATCCGGGTCGCGTCCAGGCCGTAGCGGCGGCTGTACTCGCGGGCGCTGGGGAAGAAGGCGGCGTTCATGCGTTCGCGCTGCACCCGCAGCATCATCACCACGTCGGTCTTCGGCAGCACCGCGTCCAGGTCGTACGACGTCGAGCAGGACCACTGCTCGACCCCGACCGGCAGCAGGGTGGGCGGCGCCACCAGCGTGATGTCGGCGCCCAGGGTCTGCAGCAGCAGCACGTTGGACCGTGCCACCCGGCTGTGCAGGACGTCACCGACGATCGCGACTCGCCGGCCCTCCAGGTCACCGAGGTGGCGGCGCATGGTGAACGCGTCAAGCAGCGCTTGCGTGGGGTGCTCGTGGGTGCCGTCGCCGGCGTTCAGGACGCTCGCGCTGATCCAGTCGGAGGCGGCCAGCCGGTGGGGTGCGCCGCTGGCCTGGTGGCGTACGACCACCGCGTCGGCGCCCATCGCGGCCAGCGTCAGGGCGGTGTCCTTCAGGCTCTCGCCCTTCTCCACGCTGGAACCCTTGGCGGAGAAGTTGATCACGTCCGCCGACAGCCGCTTGGCCGCCGCCTCGAAGGAGATGCGGGTGCGGGTGGAGTCCTCGAAGAACAGGTTGACGACCGTACGACCGCGCAGCGTCGGGAGCTTCTTGATCGGCCGGTCGGCCAGCTCGCGCAGCTTCTCCGCGGTGTCCAGGACGAGCAGTGCCTCGTCCCGGTCGAGATCGCCCGCGGACAACAGGTGTTTCACGACACACCTCCCTCGGTCGATGGTTCCTTCGTGATGACCACGGCCTCGCGGCCGTCGGACTCGCTGAGGTAGACCGCGACCCGCTCGTGCGCCGCGGTGGGGAGGTTCTTGCCCACGAAGTCGGCCCGGATGGGCAGCTCGCGGTGGCCGCGGTCGACGAGGACGGCGAGCTGGACCGCGCGGGGGCGGCCGATGTCGTCCAGGGCGGTCAGCGCCGCCCGGATGGTGCGGCCGGAGAAGAGCACGTCGTCGACGAGCACCACGATCCGGCCGTCGATGCCGCCCTCGGGGATGTCGGTGTGGCCGAGCGCCCGGGTGGGCCGCAGCCGCAGGTCGTCGCGGTACATCGTGACGTCGAGCGCGCCGACGCCGCCGAAACGGCTCTCGACCGAGGCGATCCGCTCGCCGATGCGCCGGGCCAGCTGGACCCCGCGGGTGGGAACGCCGAGGAGCACGACGTCGCCGGCGCCCTTGTTGCGTTCGAGAATCTCGTGGGCGATCCGGGTCAGCGCCCTGGTGATGTCGGCCTCGTCGAGCACCGCTCGGCGGCCGTTGCGCCGGGCCGGATCGGGGTCCGGACTCGGCTGGGGGTTCGGATCGCGGGCAGCAGGCATCGAGGTGACCTCCTTCCCCGCCTCTCTGGACGGGCCGTTAAAGGACGTCGTACTGGGTGGCCGGCCTCGGCTCGCGCTGCCGGTGCGGACCGCGGCCCAACCGGTCCCGAGACTACCAGTCCACCACCCGGGCACCCACGCGGGCGGTGCCGGCGGATTCTCGGCCGGCGTCGTGATCACGTGCCGGACGTCTTCCGGGCTCCGGGCCGCTGCCCGGCCGGGCGTGGACGGCCGCCGGATGATCTCGGTCCGGACGAAGTCCTGGCCCGGCTGGCTTGACGTGGGAGTCGCTCCGGGTTACCGTCACGCTCCGTGACTATTTTGGGCGCGGCATTACCGTGTCCGTCGATGATCTAAGGATGGTTGAGCACGGATGCCGAGTGACTACGCACGGTCCCTGGGCGCGAAGCTTCGCGCGATCAGGCAGCAGCAGGGACTTTCTCTCCACGGGGTAGAGCAGAAGTCGAAGGGCCGCTGGAAAGCGGTGGTTGTTGGCTCATACGAACGCGGGGACCGGGCCGTCACCGTCCAGAAGCTCTCCGAGCTGGCGGAGTTCTACGGTGTGCCGATCACCGAGCTCCTTCCGGGCGTCGGCCCGATCGGCGCGGCCGCCGAGCCGCCGCCGAAGCTGGTGCTCGACCTGGAGCGCCTCGGCGAACTGGAGGGCGTCGAGGTCGCACCCCTGGCGCGGTACGCCGCGACCATCCAGGCCCAGCGCGGCGACTACAACGGCAAGGTCCTGTCCATCCGCAAGGAGGACATGCGGACGCTCGCGGTGATCTACGACGAGCGCCCGAGCGTGCTCGCCGACCGGCTCGTCGCCTGGGGCGTGCTGAACGCCGAGGCGGCCGAGGCGGTCTCCGACGACGAGGCCTGAGCACCGTCGAACACACCGCCCGGGTGCTCGACAGCGTTCTCGCCGCCGCTTCTCGCGGGCCGTCGTGGATCGGCTGATCCACGACGGTTCGCGGTGGTCGGTGACGAAACGTCGCAGCTCGTCTGGTTCGGCTCGTTGTTCCGGCCCGGTCGTGGAGCTTCCTGCTCCGCGGCCGGGCCGAACGCGTCCCGACGGACGTACCGACATGTGCTCGTGCCATGGGGGCCCTGCGTGACAAGCCCTACTTGACGAATCCCTTGGCGCGCATCCAGTCGCGGGCGACGAGTCCGGGGTCCTCCCCGTCGACGTCGACCTTCGCGTTGAGCTCGAGCATCGTGGCGGTGGTCAGCTTCGCGGTCAGCGGCTCCATCACCGCGCGCAGCCGCGGGTACTTGCGGGCGATGTCCTCACGTACGTTGAAAGCCACGTTGTAGTTGGGGAAGAAGTGCTTGTCGTCGGCGAGCACCTTCAGGTCCAGCGCCTTGATCCGGCCGTCGGTGGTGAACACCTCGCCGAAGTTGCAGCGCCCCTTGTCGGTGGCGTCGTAGACGACGCCGGTGCTCATCGTGCGGATGTTGCCGCGCGGCACCTTGGAGCCGAGCGGGACGCCGTAGGTCTTGAGCATCGGCTCGAAACCGTCGTCGCGGCTGGCGAACTCCGACTCCACGCAGAACGTCAGGTCCTTCTTCGGCAGCTTCTTCAGGTCCGAGAGCTTCGACACCCCGAGCTTCTTCGCTTCCTCCGAACGGATCGCGAACGCGTAGGTGTTGTTCATGGGAGCCGGCGCGAACCACTCCAGGTGGTGCTTGGCAAGGTCGTCCTGCCGTACGGCCTTCCACTGCGCCTCTCGGCCGATGACCGGTTTGGTCTTGCCCAGATAGCTGATCCAGGCCGTCCCGGTGTATTCCCAGTTGGCGTCGACGTCACCGCGCAGCAGTGCCTGGCGTACGGCGACGCTGCCGGTGATGTTGGTCTGGTCCACGACGTCGGCGCCCGCGGTCCGCAGGGCGATCACCGCCATCTTGCCCAGGATCAACTGCTCGGTGAAGTCCTTCGACCCCACCACGATGCGGGCGTCCTTGAGCGAGGGTTCGGGCTTGATCGAACCGGGGTCGGCCGCCGGGGCGAACTGCGAGGCCCCCTTGAGCCCGCACCCACTGGCCAGCAGCAGGCCGGCCAGCACGACCAGCGCGACCGCTCGCACAGGCGCCCGGCGCCCGAGCCGGGGCCGGCTGCGCCCGGTAGGGCCCGGATGGGTTCGACCCGGATGGTTCTGCGACATCTGACCGGCCTCCCTTCACATGCCCTTGGGGCGGGCGACTTCCTCGACGACCCGGCCGAGCCAGTCGATGAACAGAGCCAGCGCGGCAACAAGGACCGCACCGACCACCAGCACACTCGTGCGCTGCAGCGTGATGCCGGTGGTGATCAGGCTGCCCAGGCCGCCGCCGTCGATGAACGTGGCGAGCGTGGCCGTGCCGACCAGCAGCACCAGGGCGACCCGGACCCCGGCGAGGATCACCGGCACGGCGAGCACCACCTCGATGCGCAACAGCACCCGCGTCGCGGACATCCCCATGCCGCGGCCGGCCTCGACGAGGTTCGGGTCGACACCCTGGATTCCGGTGATCGTGTTGCGGAGTACCGGCAGAATCGCGTACGCCGCGAGGGCGATGATCGTGGTGGTGAAGCCGAGGCCGAGCCACAACGCGAGCAGGACCAGCAGGCCGATCGCGGGCGCGGACTGGCCGACGTTGGCGAGAGCGATGATCACCGGAGCGGCGACGCGGGTCCGCCGCCGGGTGAGAAGCACCCCGAGCGGCAGGGCGATCACCAGTACGACGGCGGTGGAGACCGCGGCCAGCACGATGTGCTCCCAGGTGCGCTGCAGCAGCGCCGCAAGGTTGAGTTGACGGGCCGCCACGGCGTCGAGGTGGGCGAGCTGGACGTAGGCCACCACGCCCGCGACCATCGCGACGACCACGAGCGGCTGGCCGATCCAGCGCAGGCGCGCGGGCTTGCCGGGGGCGTCCTCGGCGAGTTCGAGTGCGTCCGGGTTGGCCGTCGTGGCACTCACTGCGCAACCTCGGCGGTCCCGGGGCCGGCGGAGCCGGCCCCGCTGTTGCCGTTGTTGCCCGACTGGAGTTCCTGGATGGCGTGCATCACCGTCTCCACTCTGATGACGCCCTGGTAGGTGTCGCGCCGCCCGGTGACCACGACCACGCCGTGGCTGGAGGTGAGCATCGAGTCCAGTGCGTCGTTGAGCGTGGCCTGGGTGCCGATGACCGCCAGGTTGTCGTCGCGGCGGCGCGCGGCGAGGGCGCCCGGCTCCCGGGCGAGATCTCGCAGCGACAGCCACCGAATCGGCCGGCGGCGCTCGTCCAGCAGGATGCAGTTCTCACGGTTGCCCGCGCGAACCCGGGCCGCGGCCTCCTTCGCCTGCTCCCCCACCGTGGCGGTCACCGCCTCGTCCAGGTCGACTCCCCCGACGCGCCGCAGGGTCAGCTGTTTCAGCGCCGCGCCCGCGCCGACGAAGCCCTCAACCGACTCGTCCGCCGGGTTGGCGAGGATCTCGGCGGGAGTGTCGTACTGCACGATCCGCGAACGCTCGGCCAGCACCGCGATCCGATCACCGAGCTTCACCGCCTCGTCGAAGTCGTGGGTGACGAAGACGATCGTCTTGCCCAGCTCCTCCTGGATCCGCAACAGCTCGTCCTGCAGGTGCTGGCGGGTGATCGGGTCCAGCGCGCCGAACGGCTCGTCCATCAACAGCACCGGCGGGTCCGCAGCCAGTGCCCGGGCCACGCCGACCCGCTGCTGCTGGCCGCCGGACAGCTCCCGCGGATAGCGGTCGCGGTACTGCACCGGGTCCAGGCCCACCATGTCCAGTAGTTCCTCGACGCGTTCGGCGGTCCGGGAGCTCTTCCACTTCAGCAGGCCCGGCACCAGGCCGATGTTGGCGCCCACGGTGAGGTGCGGGAACAGGCCACCGGCCTGGATGACGTAACCGATGCCCCGGCGCAACTCGTCGGCGTTGCGCCGGCTGACGTCGTCGCCGCCGAGCAGGATCTGCCCGCCGGTGGGTTCGATCAGCCGGTTGATCATCTTCATCGTCGTCGTCTTGCCACAGCCGGACGGACCGACGAAGACGACGATCTCCCCGGCGGGGATGTGCATGCTGACGTCCTCCACGGCGGCGGCCCGCTGGCCGGGATACCGCTTGGTGACGCCGACGAGGTCGATGGGCACCCCGTGGCCGTTGTCGGAGCGCTCGGCACTGCCGGAACTGCCGGCGCCGGTGGACCCGGCGGACTGCTGTGTGGACTCAGACACGGATACCCCTCGAGGTCGTGTACTTGCCGACGAGCACGAGGATGCCGTCGAAGATCAGGGCCAGCACGACGACGCCCAGCGTGCCTGCCAACGCGGAGTTGACAGAGTTGGCGCCGCCCAGCCGGGACAGGCCGGTGAAGATCAGCCCACCCAGGCCGGGGCCGGAGACGTACGCCGCGATGGCGGCGATGCCCATCACCATCTGGGTGGAGACGCGGATGCCGGCGAGGATCACCGGCCAGGCGAGCGGGATCTCGACCCGGACGAGCGTGGTCAGCCGGCCCATCCCCATGCCGCGGGCCGCGTCGACCAGCGCCGGATCGACTCCGGCGAGCCCGACCACGGCGTTGCGCAGGATGGGCAGGCTGGCGTAGAAGACGACCGCGGTGACGGCCGGTGCCACCCCGATGCCGAGCGGTGCGATCAGCAGCCCCAGCAGGGCGAACGACGGAATGGTCAGGGCTACGGCACTGGTGGCGGTGGCCAGGCCGACCGCATGCCGGTTGCGTTGGACGAGGACCGCCACCACGAGGGCGAGCAGCGTGGCGACGACCACGCACTGCGCCACCATCGAGGCGTGCTGGAAGCCCTGGAACACCAGCACTTCACGGCGGTCGACGAGGAAATCCCACAGGTTCACGGGGCGGTCTCCTCCTCATTGGACTCGGCCCCCTGGCTGCCAACCCGGACTTGCGGCAGGCAACCCGGCCTTGCCACCGGATCGGGCGTACTCCCCGTGCGTTTCCTCGCGAGCGGACTGTGCCCCGCAGGGGAGGACATGAGCCACGGTCAGGTCGTTCGGGACCGTCCCGGAGAGCATTCTCCGAGCCGTGGCACAGGTCTGCGGTGCCGGTGCGCACCGCGAGGCGGGCAGGTCCGGCGCAGAGGCTCTTTCCTACCGAAGTGAGGGCCGAAGTGCAAATTTCCCAGAACGCTCGGTGGCCCCGCGCGCCGGAACCAGCGCGCGGGGCCACCGAGAGGGACACAGAACGGGGTGAGGACGAGACGCCGGGTCACGGCACCGGATCACGACCCGGGACGCCGGCTCAGACCGGCAGGGTCGGTTTCAGCTCCAGCAGGTGTGCCAACAGGCCGTTGACGAAGGCCGGGGACTCCTCACCGGCCAGCTCCCGGGCCAGCCGGACCGCCTCGCTGACCGCCACCGCGTCGGGCACGTCGTCGGCGTAGAGAAGTTCGTACGCACCGACCCGAAGGATGTTGCGGTCGACCGGCGCCATCCGGTCCAGGGTCCACCCCTGCGCGTGCGCCGCCAGCAGCTCGTCCAGCCGGGCGGCGTGCTCGACCACGCCCTCCACCAGCCGGGCGGTGTAGTCCGGCACGGGCGGGTCGGCCAGCTCGATCCGGTCGGCCAGGGTGGTCAGCGGGGCGCGGTCGCGCAGCTCGGACTCGTAGAGAACGTCGACCGCCCGCTTGCGTGCCTTCGATCGTGCGGGCACTACACCCGTCCGAGGTAGTCGCCGGACCGGGTGTCGACCTTGACCTTCTCGCCGGTGGTGATGAACAACGGCACCGCGATCTCGTAGCCGGTCTCCAGCCGCGCCGGCTTGGTGCCGCCGGTCGAGCGGTCGCCCTGCAGGCCCGGCTCGGTGTACTCGATGGTCAGCTCGACCGAGGCCGGCAGCTCGACGTACAGCGGGACGCCCTCGTGCACCGCGACCGTGGCGGTCTGGTTCTCCAGCATGAAGTGGGCCGCGTCGCCGACGGTCTCGGTGGAGATCGGCAGCTGGTCGTAGGTGGTGGCGTCCATGAAGACGAAGGACTCGCCGTCGTTGTACAAGTAGGTCATCTCGCGCTTGTCGACGGTGGCGACGTCGACCTTCACGTCGGCGTTGAACGTCTTGTCGACCACCTTGCCCGACAGCACGTTCTTCAGCTTGGTGCGCACGACCGCACCGCCCTTGCCGGGCTTGTGGTGCTGGAACCACACCACGCCCCAGAGCTGGCCGTCGAGGTTGAGCACCATGCCGTTCTTGAGGTCGTTCGTGGTTGCCACTGCGGTATTCGCCTCTCAGCTGCGTGCGTTTCGTGTCGCTTCGACCCGTTCGGGCGGAGCCGGCCGGCGCCGCCTGGCGGGAACCGGCCGGAGCCGCCTTCCGTCAGGCCAGGACGAGGAGATCCCTGCCGGACTTGGTGAGCACCTCCACCTCGCCGTCGTGGACGATCAGCGTGTCCTCGATGCGGACACCACCGCGGCCCGGCAGGTAGATGCCCGGCTCGATGGTGACAGGAGTGCGAGTGCCGAGTTTACCCTCCGCCGTCCGGGCGAAGAACGGGTCCTCGTGGATCTCCAGCCCCACCCCGTGCCCCAGGCCGTGGGTGAACCGCTCGCCGTAGCCGGCGGCGTCGACCACGTCCCGGGCCGCCGCGTCCACCTCCGACAGCGCGACACCGGGCGCCAGGGCGTGCCGACCGGCTCGCTGGGCAGTACGCACGACGTCGTAGATCTCCCGCTGCCAGTCCGCCGGCTCGGCCCCCACGACCACGGTCCGGGTGCAGTCGGCGTGGTATCCCTCGTAACGAGCGCCGAAGTCGATCTTCAGGAAGTCACCAGCGGCCAGCAGCCGGTCGGTCGGCCGGTGATGCGGAATGGCCGAGTGCTCCCCACCCGCGACGATCGTGTCGAACGCGACGGCCTCGGCCCCGGCGGCGAACATCCGTGCCTCCAGGTCGCGGGCGATGTCGCGCTCGGACCGGCCCACCAGCCGGCCGGCGAACAGGTCGGCCAGCGCCTTCGTCGACACCGCACAGGCCTGCCGCAGGTGGTCGAGCTCGACACTGTCCTTGTCGACCCGCAGCCCCTCCACAGCACGGTGCAGCGAGCCCGGCGCGAGAGCGGGTTCGAGCGAACGCAGGGCCTCCAGTGCGTCGACGGTCAGCGAGTGCGTCTCCACACCGAGCCGGGAGACGCCCCACGCGGCCGCGCGCCGTGCCAGCGCCGCCAGCAACTGCCGGTCGACGACGATCTCCAGGTCCGGGCACTGGGCGGCGGACTGGTCGGCGTACCGGCCGTCGGTGGCCAGCACCGCGGCGTCGTCGCCCTCGGTGCCGTCGGCGCGAACCAGCAGCGCGGCGTTGGAGCCGGTGAACCCGGAGAGGTACCGGACGTTGACGAGGTGGGTGATCAGAGCGGCGGGAACGTCCCTGGCGGCGAGCAGGTCGCGCAGCCGGGCCCGGCGGGCGGCGTGAATGTCAGGCACCGCTCCACCCTCGCGCCCCGGCCCGCCCGGAGCAACCCCCGGAGGTGATCACGTCCTGAACGTAGGTCAGGGACGGTGGGTCGCCGCGACCGCCGACAACGCCAGGCGGTACGACTCGAACCCGAATCCCGCGATCGTCCCCGTCGCCACCCCGGCCACCACGCTGGTGTGCCGGAACTCCTCCCGCCGCGCCGGGTTGGTCAGGTGCACCTCGATCAGCGGGGCGGTGAGCTGGGCACAGGCGTCGCGGACGGCGTAGGAGTAGTGGGTGAACGCGGCGGGGTTCAGCACCACCGGCGTCGAGGCGTCGGCGGCCTCGTGCAGCCAGCGCACCAGCTCGGCCTCCTGGTCGGTCTGGCGGACCTCCACCTCCAGGCCGAGTTCGGCGCCGGTCTTGGCGCAGGAGGCCACCAGGTCGGCGTACGACGTGGAGCCGTAGACGTCCGGCTCGCGCGAACCGAGGCGGCCGAGGTTGGGGCCGTTCAGGACGAGAACACGCACGCGGTCAGGCTAGGGCATCGCCCGGCAGCCGCCCCGCGCGGCCGCGCCGTCGGCGGCCAGGGCTGACGAACCGTGCGTACGGGAATAGCATCCTCACGTGAACGACGTCCTGGTGGTGATCCTTGCCGGACTCGCCGTCCTCGTGGGGATGGTGCTCTTCCGGCGACGCGGGCCCGAGGCCGACCGGGCGGTGCCCGGGAGCCGGCCGTACGCGGGATCCGGCCTCCCGGGGCAGCAGGCACAGCCGGGCCAGCAGGACCAGCAGGGGCGAACCCCGGGGTCCGGGCAGCCCGCCCGGACAGGCACCGCGCGGATCCTCAACCAGCCCGTCGACCCGATGGTCGTGGCCGTGGTGGTGTCCCTGCTGGGCCAGAACAAGAAGATCAAGGCCGTCAAGGAGCTGCGCGAGTCGACCCGGCTGGGCCTCGCCGACGCCAAGGCGCTGGTGGAGGCGATCGCCGCCGGGCACCGGCCGCCCACGGTCGTGCTGCGCGGCGACGCGGTCGACGTCACTCCGCCCACCTCGGCCCGGGACCCGCACGGGTCACCGGTGTCGCAGGAGTCGGCGGGCCCGTCGCCGGCGGACCTGGCCGGACGCGCCCGCTCGCTGCGCTCGCAGGGCCTCGAGAGCGAGGCGGTCCAACTGGTCCGGGCCGAAACCGGGATGGGCCTGGCCGACGCGCAGCGGTTCGTCCGCGCGCTCGGCTGAACCCGAACCCACGTTCGGCGCAGCCCCACGAGCCCGACCCCCACGACCCGCACGAGTCGTCGACCGGAGGTGCCCCGCTGATGCGGATGAAGGAGATGGTCGCGCGGACCGGGGTGCACGAGCGCCTGCTGCGCTACTACGAGCAGCAGGGCCTGCTCGCCCCCGACCGGTTGCCGAGCGGCTACCGGGTCTACAGCGAGGCCGACGTGGAGGCAGTCCGGCGGATCCGCTGCCTGCTGGCCGCCGGCCTGCCCACGGCCACCATCGCCCAGGTGCTTCCGTGTGTGAGTACCGACGACGACCGGCTCGTCCCCACCTGCCCCGATCTGGTCGCCCGGCTCCACCGGGAACGCGAACGCATCAGCCGGGCCATCGACGAGCTCGCCACCTCGCGGGAGATGCTGGACCACGTGCTGTCCGCGGCACCGCCAGAGCCGAGACCGGCTTCCTAGCGGGTGTGCGGGTGTGCGGGCGCGCACAGCCGGGAAGTCTTCGGCCATGAGCGCCTGCGAAGTTTGCGGCAACGACTACTGGATGTCGTTCGAGGTCCACACCGGAAGCGGTGCGGTGCACACGTTCGACTCCTTCGAGTGCGCGGTGCAGCGGCTGGCTCCGGTGTGCGAGCAGTGCCGCTGCCGGATCATCGGGCACGGGGTGGAGGTCGACGGCAGGTTCTTCTGCTGCGCCCACTGTGCCCGCGGCTCCGGCGCCGCGCACGGCAAGGAGATCCGGGACGCCGCGGGAGTACGCCCCGGCTGAGCGGTCCGGTCGCCGGGCGTCAGCCCGCGATCGTGTCGTACGCCGAGCGCATCAGGTCGGCGTCGGGGCCTTCCAGCAGGCCCGGCTTGGCCAGGCCGTCCAGGACGACGAAGCGGACGAGATCGCCGCGGGCCTTCTTGTCCAGCCGCATCCCGGCCAGCAGGGCGGGCCAGTCGGCGCCGCGGTAGGCGGTCGGCAGGCCGAGCCGGTCCAGGATGTCGCGGTGGCGCCGTGCGGTGTGCTCGTCCAGTCGCCCGGCCAGCCGGGCGAGCTCGGCGACGTAGACCAGGCCCACCGACACCGCGGCGCCGTGCCGCCAGCGGTAGTGCTCGGCGCGTTCGATCGCGTGCCCCATGGTGTGCCCGTAGTTGAGCACCTCGCGGCCGATGCCGCCGCCTGCGGTGGCCGAGGTCTCGGTGAGGTCGTCGGCGACGACACCGGCCTTGATCCGGACCGAGCGTTCGACGAGTTCGGCGGTGAGGTCGCCGGCCGGGTCGGCGGCGGCAGCGGGGTCGGCCTCGATCAGGTCCAGGATCACCGGGTCGGCGATGAACCCGCACTTGACCACCTCGGCCAGCCCGCTCACGTAGTCCGGCCCCGGCAGCGTGCGCAGGGACGCCAGGTCGCAGAGCACGCCCCTCGGCTCGTGGAAGGCGCCGACGAGGTTCTTTCCCTCGGCGGTGTTGATGCCGGTCTTGCCGCCCACGGCCGCGTCGACCATGCCGAGCAACGTGGTCGGCACCTGTACGACCGCCACGCCGCGCAGCCAGGTGGCCGCGACGAACCCCGCGAGGTCGGTGGTCGCTCCCCCGCCGACGCCGACCAGCGCGTCGGAGCGGGTGAAGCCCCACGCGCCGAGGGCCGACCAGCAGCGGGCGGCGACCTCGGCCGTCTTGGACTGCTCGGCGTCGGGCACCTCCAGCAGGTAGGCGGAGAAGCCGCGCCCGGTCAGCAGGTCGCGGATCCGCTCGCCGGTCGCGGTCAGCGCCTGCTGGTGCACGACGGCGACCTTGCGTACGCCGTCGCCGAGCAGTGCGGGCAGCTCGTGGAGCACGTTCGTACCGACGACGACGTCGTAGGGACGGGCGGTGCGGACCGGGATCCGGACGGACTCGCTCACGGCCGGCACTCCCCCGCCGGGCCGGTGCCCCGCACCGTGCGGAGCACCTCGGCGGCGATGTCGGCCGGCTCGCGCCCGTCGGTGGAGATCACCACCGAGGCGACCTCGCCGTAGAGCGGGCGCCGGGCGTCCATCAGCTGCTTGAGCTGGCCACGGACGTTCCCGAGCAGCAGCGGCCGGGAGGTGTCCAGGCCGACCCGGCGGGCCGCGTCGGCGAGCGAGACGTCCAGGAACACCACGTGCTGGCTGCACAGGTCGCGGCGGGTGTCGGCGTCCAGGACCGCACCGCCGCCCAGGGCGAGGACGCCCGGGTGCTCGGTCAGCGCCCGGCGGACGGCAGCGCGTTCCAGCCGGCGGAACGCGGCCTCGCCCCGGTCGACGAAGATGTCCGCGATCACCGATCCGGTCTCGGTCTCCACGTCGGTGTCGGTGTCGCGGAAGGTCACGCCGAGCAGCTCGGCGACGAGCGTGCCGACGGTGCTCTTGCCGGCACCGGGCGGGCCGATGAGGACGACCTTGGGCGCGGTCAACGGATGCTCAGCTGGTCGAGGTAGGCGGTGACGTTGCGCCGGGTCTCCGGCACCGAGTCGCCGCCGAACTTCTCGAGTACGGCGTCGGCGACGACCAGCGCCACCATCGCCTCGGCGACCACGCCGGCGGCCGGCACCGCGCACACGTCGGAACGCTGGTGGTGGGCCCGGGCCTCCTCGCCGGTGGCCACGTCGACGGTCCGCAGGGCGCGCGGCACAGTGGAGATCGGCTTCATCGCCGCGCGTACTCGCAGCAGCTCACCGGTGGACATGCCGCCCTCGGTCCCGCCGGAACGCCCGGAGGTGCGGCGCAGTCCGTCGTCGCGGCGTTCGATCTCGTCCTGGGCGGCCGAGCCGCGGGTCCTGGCCAGCTCGAACCCGTCGCCGACCTCGACACCCTTGATCGCCTGGATGCCCATCAGTGCGGCAGCGAGCCGCGCGTCCAGCCGCCGGTCCCAGTGCACGTGGCTGCCGAGTCCGGGCGGCAGCCCCCACACGACCACCTCGACCACACCGCCGAGGGTGTCGCCCTCCTTGTGCGCGGTGTCCACCTCGGCCACCATCGCCTGGCTGGTCGTGGGGTCCAGGCAGCGCACGGGGTCGGCGTCGATGCGCTCCAGGTCACCGGCGGACGGGACGCTGCCCGCCGGGGCGCGCACCGTGCCGAGCTCGACGACGTGGCTGAGCACCGACGCGTCCAGCGTCTGGCGCAGGAACGCCGTGGCGACCGACCCGAGTGCGACCCGGGCCGCGGTCTCCCGGGCGCTGGCGCGTTCGAGCACCGGGCGGGCCTCGTCGAAGCCGTACTTCTGCATGCCCACCAGGTCGGCGTGGCCGGGGCGGGGACGGGTCAGCGGGGCGTTGCGGGCCAGGCTGGCGAGCTCGTCGGGGTCCACCGGGTCGGCGGCCATCACCTGCGACCACTTGGGCCACTCGCTGTTGCCGACCCGCACCGCGACCGGGCCGCCGAGCGTGCGACCGTGCCGGACGCCGCCGAGGAAGTCCAGCTCGTCACGTTCGAACGACATCCGGGCGCCGCGGCCATAGCCCAGCCGCCGACGGGCCAGCTGGCGGCTGACGTCGTCGGTGGTGATCTGGACGCCTGCCGGCAGTCCCTCGAGAATTGCGACCAGGGCGGGGCCGTGCGACTCGCCCGCGGTGAGCCACCGAAGCATGCCGGAGAGTCTTTCACGGCACCCGACGGCTCAGCGCGTGAGGTACCAGCCGAGCACCGGCTCGCCGTACATGACCGTGAGCAGGAATCCCGCCAGCAGGAACGGCCCGAACGGGATCGCGGTCTTGCGGTGCGCGCGCCCGGCCACCACAAGCCCGAGGCTCACCAGCCCGCCGAGCACGAATGCCGCGAACGTGCCGACCAGGACGTACGGCAGGCCGAACCAGCCCAGCCCCACTCCGAGCACCCCCGCCAGCTTGACGTCACCGAAGCCGAGCCCGGACGGGGTGAGCATCCCCAGCAACGCCAGGAACACCCACAGCGCCGCCCCTCCGACCAGCGCCCACGCCAGCCGGGACCAGGCTCCGGTGACCAGCGCGGCGCCGCCGAGCAGCGCGACCACCACGGCGTACGACGGCAGCACCACGGCGTTGGGCAGCAACCGCACCCGCAGGTCGACGTAGCCGAGCAGGATCCCGGCCAGGGCAAGGTAGAGAACGGCCGGCAGGGCCGCGTCGGGTCCCAGCCGCCACGCCAGCAGACCCCAGGTCAGGCCGGTCGTGACGGCGGCCACCACGGGCAGCGCCGGCCAGCGGGCCAGCTCGGCGTAGGAGACGGGCTCGTCCTCGTCGTCCAGCCGGGCCGGATCGGGCAGGCACGACACCCAGCGCGGGACCAGCGTCCCGGCGACACCGCCGACCGCGACGCAACCCGCCACGAACGCGATGTTCCATGCCGTCACGGTGTCGGAGCCTAGCGGCCGGCGCGGCGTCGCGGCCGGTTGTCCACAGGGGCGGCCGGGGCCGGGCCCGCCGCCCCCTGCTCAGCCCGCCCGGCTGAGCAGGGCCTGCTCGCCGGCGGCCCGCATCGCCGCCACGGGAACGGGCGTCTTGCCGGTCATCTGCTCCACCTGCAGCGCGGCCTGGTGGACCAGCAGGTCTAGCCCGCCGAGCACCACCCGCCCAGCCTGCCCGGCGGCCTCGGCCAGCCGGGTCGGCCACGGGTCGTACAGCGCGTCGAAGACCACCTCGGCCCGCCGGGCGACCTCGGCGGCGACCGATGCCGCCGCGGAGTCCGGGACGGTGGACACCGCGAGGTCCAGCCCCGCCGGCAGGTCGGCCGCGGCGTCCCCCCAGGCGACGACGCGCAGGTCGACGCCGAGGTCGGCCGCGAGCCGGCGCAGGTTCTCGGCGCGCGCGGGGTCGCGGGCCAGCGCCCACACCCGGGTCGCGTCCATCGCCGCAGCGGCGGCAAGGGCGGAGGAGGCGGTGGCGCCCACGCCGACCAGCAGCACCTCGCGGACGGTCGTGACGCCGCGTTCGCGCAGCGCCTCGATCACGCCGGGCACGTCGGTGTTGGTGCCCGTACGCCGGCCAGCGGCCAGCAGCACGGTGTTGACCGCGCCGACCATCCGGGCGGGCTCGGCCACCTCGTCACACAGCGGGATGACCGCCCGCTTGAGCGGCATGGTCAGGGACAGGCCGCGCCAGGAAGGGTCCAGGCCGTCGAGAAAGCCGGCCAGCCCCTCCTCGTCCACCTCGAACGCGTCGTAGCGCCACGGCACACCCAGCTCGGCGTACGCCGCGCGGTGCAGCACCGGCGACAACGAGTGCCCGATCGGCGAGCCGAGCACTGCGCACCGGCGTACGTGCGTCTTCTCCGGCTTCACGGCGTCAGCACCGGTCGGAGTGCGTACGGCACCAGCTCTGGAACTGCCGTACGTATCTCTCGTGCTCGGCGAGAGTGGTGGCGAACTTCGTTTCACCGGTGTCGGGGTTGACGGTGACGAAGTACATCCAGGAACCCTCGGCGGGATGGATGGCCGCGCGCAGCGCACGCTCACCGGGTGAGTTGATCGGGCCCGGCGGGAGGCCCGGATGCACGTAGGTGTTGTACGGCGAGCGGTTGGCGCGTTCGGCCGGGGTGGTCGAGGGGGTGTCGTACCGGTTGATCGCGTAGTGCACGGTCGAGTCCAGCTGCAGCCGCTGGTTCTTCGCCACCCGGTTGTAGATCACCCGGGCGACCTTCGGGAAGTCCGCGGGCCGGCGGGCCTCCGCCTCGACCAGGCTGGCGACCGTGACCACCTGCAGCGGGTCGAAGTCGGACCTCGCGGTGCTGTCGGTCAGGCCGAGCTGCGCGCTCACCTGGGTGTGCCTCTTGGTCATGTCGCCGAGCAGCGAGACGGCCGTGGTCCCCGGGTCGATGTCGTACGTCGCGGGGAACAGCATCCCCTCCGCCTTGCCCTTGGCGTACTTCGGCAGCCCCAGCGAGGACGGGTCCTTCAGCGCCTTGTCGAACTCCGACTTCGGGATCTTCGTCTTGTCCGAAAGGATCGACACGATCTGGGAGACGCGCCGGCCTTCGGGCACGGTCACGCGTTCCATGATCCGGGCGTCGGGGTCGAGCAGCAGGCCGAGCGCGTTCTTGGCCGCCATCTGCTCGCGCAGCCGGTAGTAGCCGGGCTGGATCGACAGTGCCCTGGAGTCGTTGCGGGCCGCCCGGGTGAACGCCTCGGCGCTCTTCACCACGTCCTTGCGCTCCAGGGTGTCGGCGATGTCGGTGCTGGACTCCCCCTGCTCGATCTGGACGACGACCTCGCCCTCGCCGGATCCGGTGTAGTCCGGGACGCTGAACACGTCCGAGAGCAGGGCGCGGCCCTTGACCACCGCGACGGCGCCCAGACCGCCGATCACGGCGAGGGCAAGCAGGACGGCGATGCAGCCTCGCCCGCGGCGGTGGCGTACGCGGCCCGAGGAGGTCTGGAATCCGAGCTCACTCACTGGCTGTCCTTCTCCTTACGGTCGAGCCCGGCGGCTTTCCGGTGGAACGCTCGGTGTCGAGTGCGTTCTGCAGGATGACCGCTGCCGCTGCCTGGTCGATGCGGTCCCTGGTGCTCTTGGTGGACCGCCCCTGCGCCCGGAACCCCTGCTGTGCACCCACCGTCGACAGGCGTTCGTCGAACAGCCGCACCGGGACCGGTGCCAGCCGCTCGGCGAGCTCTGCGGCGAACTCGCGCGCCTTTGCCGCGGCGGGCCCCTCCCGGCCCGACAGCGACACCGGCAGCCCGACGACGACCTCGACCGCCTCCGACTCCTCGGTCAGCGCGGCCAGCCGGTCGAAGTCACCGGGGCCGCGCCGGACCGTCTCCACCGGAACGGCGAGATATCCGGACGGGTCGCAGCGGGCCACCCCAATTCGGACGTCACCCACGTCGACACCCAGCCGTACGCCGCCGCGCATCGTCGCCGTCCGCTCAGCTGCTCGTGACCCGCGTGCCGACGGCGTACTCGACCTCGCGGAGGGCCTCGTCGGCCTTGCCGGGGTCGGTGCCGCCGCCCTGCGCGACGTCGTCCTTGCCCCCGCCGCCACCGCCGAGTACCCCGGCGGCGACCCTGACCAGCGCTCCGGCCGAGAGCCGCCAGTTGCGGCCCTCGTCGTTGACCGCCACCACCACCGAGGGCCGGCCGCCGCTGGCGCCGACGACGGCGACCACGGCGGGCCGGTCGGCGGGCATCCGGCCACGCACGTCCAGTGCCAGCTTGCGCAGGTCACCGGCCGAGGCGCCGTCCACCCGGTGGGCGACCAGCGCGACGCCGAACACGTCCTTGGGGTTGGCGGCGAGCTGCCCGGCCGCGGCGAGCACCTGCTGCACCCGGATACGTTCCAGCTCCTTCTCGGCGGTGCGCAGCCGGTCGATGATCCCGGCCACCCGCTCGGGAAGCTCCTCCGGGCGTGCCTTGACCGCCTCGGCGAGCTGGCCGAGCAGCACGTGCTCGCGGGCAAGGAAGCGGTAGGCGTCCGCGCCGACCAACGCCTCCACCCGGCGGATGCCGGCACCGACAGAGGACTCCGTCAGCAGCTTGACCACGCCGAGCTGCCCGGAACGACCGGCGTGCGTGCCGCCGCACAGCTCCCGCGCCCAGTCGCCGACGGAGATCACCCGCACCACGTCGGGATACCTCTCGCCGAACAACGCCATCGCACCGGCCTGGCGCGCGTCGACCAGCGGCATCTCCTCCGCGGTCACCGGCAGGTCGGCGAGCAACAGGTCGTTGACCCGCTCCTCGGCCTCGGCCAGCACGCTCTCCGGCACCGGGCCGGTGGCGGTGAAGTCGAACCGGAACCGGCCGGGTGCGTTCTCCGAGCCCGCCTGCGCAGCGGTCTCCCCGAGCGCCTCCCGGAACGCCTTGTGCACCATGTGGGTCGCGGTGTGCGCGCGGGAGATCGCCCGCCGGCGCTCCACGTCGACCAGGGCCTGTGCGACGGTGCCCGGCACGACCTCGCCCTCGAGCACCTTCGCCTGGTGCACGATCAGGCCGGACAGCGGTGACTGGACGTCGTGGACGACCAGCCGCGCGCCGTTGGCCAGCTCGACCACGCCCTCGTCGGCGAGCTGGCCGCCGGACTCGGCGTAGAACGGCGTACGGTCCAGTACCAACTCGACCGTGTCGCCCTCGCGGGCGGAGGTGACCGGCTCGCCGCCGACCAGCAGGCCGGCCACGCGGCCCTCCGACTCCACCTCGTCGTACCCGGTGAACTCCACCGAGCGGCCGAGGGTGTCGGCGACCGAGCGGTAGGCGGACAGGTCGGCGTGTGCGGTCTTGCGGGCGGCGGCGTCCTGCTTGGCGCGGGTGCGCTGCTCGGCCATCAGCCGGCGGAAGCCCTCCTCGTCCACCGACAGGCCGCGCTCGGCCGCCATCTCCATGGTCAGGTCAAACGGGAAGCCGTAGGTGTCGTGCAGCTGGAACGCCTTGGTTCCAGGCAGCACCGAACCGCCGGACCGGCTGGTCTCGGTGGCCGCGAGGTCGAAGATCTGCGCACCGGTCTTGAGCGTGCCGAGGAACGTCTCCTCCTCGGCGTAGATCACCGAGCTGATCCGCTGCCAGTCGCTCTCAAGCTCGGGGTAGGACAGCTTCATCCGCGACTGGCTCACCGGCAGCAGCGCGGGCATGGTCGCCTCGTCGACTCCGAGCAGCCGCATCTGGTTGACGGCCCGGCGGATGATCCGGCGCAGGACGTAGCCGCGTCCCTCGTTGCTGGGCGAGATGCCGTCGCTGACGATCATCAGCGCCGACCGCACGTGGTCGGCCACGACCCGCAGGCGTACGTCGGTCTGGTGGTCGGCGCCGTAGGAGCGTCCGCTCAGCTCGGTCGCGCGGTCGAGAACCGGCCGGATCTCGTCGTTCTCGTAGATGTTGTCCACGCCCTGCAGCAGCGCGGCCATCCGCTCCAGGCCCATGCCGGTGTCGATGTTCTTGGCCGGCAGGTCGCCGAGCAGCTCGTAGCCCTCCTTGGCCGGCCCCTCGCCGCGCACCCATTGCATGAAGACGAGGTTCCAGAACTCCAGGTAGCGGTCCTCGTCGACCTCCGGGCCGCCCTCGGGGCCGTACTCCGGACCGCGGTCGATGTAGAGCTCGCTGCACGGTCCGCACGGGCCGGGCACGCCCATCGACCACAGGTTGTCGGCCATGCCGCGGCGCACGATGCGGTGCTCGGGCAGCCCGATGAGGTGCCGCCAGATGTCGGCGGCCTCGTCGTCCTCGTGGTAGACGGTCACCCAGATGCGGGACTCCGGCAGGCCGAATCCACCCTCGCCTGTCGGGCGGGTGATCAGCTCCCAGGCGTACTCGATCGCCTGTTCCTTGAAATAGTCGCCGAAGGAGAAGTTGCCGTTCATCTGGAAGAACGTGCCGTGCCGGGTGGTCTTGCCGACCTCTTCGATGTCACCGGTGCGCACGCACTTCTGCACGCTGGTCGCCCGCGGGTAGGGCGGGGTCTCCTGGCCGAGCAGGTAGGGCTTGAACGGCACCATGCCCGCGTTGACGAACAGCAGGTTGGGGTCGTCGAGCAGCAGTGAGGCCGATGGAACGACGGTGTGGCCGCGCTCCCCGAAGAAGCGCAGGTAGCGCCGGCGAATCTCCGCCGTGTCCATCAGTTTCCGTCCCTCCAGCTCGAGTTGGGGTCACGGGCGAGGCGCGCGGCGGCCTCGGCGTCCAGACCCGCGTGTCCGTTCGGCTCGGGCGCGTCCAGCGCGAGCGCGTTGCGCAGCTCCTGCTCGCGGGCGTCCATGCCGGCCCGGATCTCCTCTCCGAACGCGCGTACGGCGTCGCCCAGCCCGCCCAGCTGCCTGGCCAGACCCTGGGGGCTGAACGCCTCCGCCTGCCGGGACAGCTTGCGGACGACGACCACGCCGACGGTCGCGCCCACCACGACCCACACCAATCGCCTCATGCGACGTCGGCCTCCTTACGGCGCCGGCCACCGCGCATCTGCGAGCGCACCTGGCGCTCCACGTCGCGGCGGCTGCGGGCGGCGATCGCCCGGCGGACGCCGTAGGAGAAGGCGGCCGCCTTCACCAGCGGGCCACCGAGCGTGGCCGCGAACAGCGAGCTCAGGCCGGCGACGTTGTCGGAGACGGTCTGGACGCTCGAGGTGATCGCGTCGACGCGTTCGAGCTGGGCGTTGGTGGTCGTCACCGTCGTGGTGACCTCACCCAGCAAAGGTACGCTCTCGTCGGAGACGCCCCGGACGAGCAGGCGGGTCTCGTCCAGCACCTTGCCGAGCTTGAGGATGGGGTAGGCGAGAAGCCCCACGAGCAGCAGCAGCGCCGCGGCCGCGATCAAGCCCGCGATTTCACCGGCAGTCATGGCGACCAAACCTATAACGGTTGACGGCGCGGCGCGCGCCGCCCCTCGCTGCCGTGTCGTGGTGTCGACATGGCACGGTTTGCCCGGAGGATTCCGCCCGCCCAGGCGGGCGGGCAGGCGGGCCGGGCGCGGAACCTGCCCGGCCGCTCACTCCTCGCCGGCGAGGATGCGCCGGATCCGCTCCAGGCGCTGCGCCGCGGCACCTTCGGCGCCCCGGCCGGTGGGCTTGTAGTAGGTCCGCCCGGCTATCTCGTCGGGGGCGTACTGCTGGGCGACGATCCCGCGCGGGTCGTCGTGGGCGTAGCGGTAGCCGGCCCCGTGGCCGAGCTTCCGGGCCCCGCCGTAGTGCGCGTCGCGCAGGTGCGCCGGCACCCGGCCGATCCGCCCCGACCGCACGTCGGCCTGGGCCGCGCCGATCGCGGTGACCACGGCGTTGGACTTCGGTGCCAGCGCCAGGTGGATGACCGCCTGGGCGAGGTTGATCGCGGCCTCGGGCAGGCCGACGAACTGGGTGGCCTGGTGGGCGGCCACCGCGACCCCGAGCGCGGTCGGGTCGGCCATCCCGATGTCCTCGCTGGCCGAGATCACCAGCCGCCGGGCGACGAACCGGGGGTCCTCCCCCGCCTCGACCATCCGGGCGAGGTAGTGCAGCGCGGCGTCCACGTCACTGCCCCGGATGGACTTGATCAACGCGCTGGCGACGTCGTAGTGCTGGTCGCCGTCACGGTCGTAGCGGACCGCAGCCCGGTCGACCGCGGTCTCCAGCGTGGCCAGGTCGACCTCGCGGGAGTCCTTGGACTGCGCGGCGCCGGCCGCGGCCTCGAGGTAGGTCAGTGCCCGCCGAGCGTCGCCGCCGGCCATCCGGACCAGGTGCTCGCGCGCCTGCGGGGCCAGCTCCACCGCGCCGGCCAGCCCGCGCTCGTCGACCAGTGCCCGGTCGACGAGGTCGCCGATGTCGTCGTCGGACAGCGGCTCCAGCCGCAACAGCAACGAACGCGACAGCAGCGGTGAGATGACGGAGAAGAAGGGGTTCTCGGTGGTCGCGGCGACCAGGGAGATCCAGCGGTTCTCCACTCCCGGCAACAGTGCGTCCTGCTGGGCCTTGTTGAACCGGTGCACCTCGTCGACGAACAGCACCGTCTCCCGCCCACGGCCGAGGTCGCGGCGGGCCGCGTCGATGACGGTGCGGACCTCCTTCACCCCGGCCGAAACGGCCGACACCTCCACGAACGCGCGGTTGGTCTGGCGGCTCACGATCGAGGCGATCGTGGTCTTTCCCGAGCCGGGCGGTCCCCACAGCAGCAGCGACATCGCCTGGTCCCCCTCGACCATCCGGCGCAGCGGCGCGCCCGGCGCCAGCAGCTGACGCTGGCCCACCAGGTCCTCGAGAGTCTGGGGACGCATGCGGACGGCCAGCGGCGCCGCCTGGTGGTCGGTGTCGGCCAGGCTCCCCGAGCCACGGGCCGCGGTGCCGGCCGGACCTGCGGCGCCCTGGCCACCCTGGCCGCCGGACCCGCCGGCCCGGCCGGACACCTCGAACAACGCCTCGTCGGTCACGGCCACGAGACTATCCGGGGCCGCCCTCATCCTCCCGGCCGCGTGAGCAAACCCGGCGCGGCCGGTCGTACGGCACCAAACGGCCGGCCGTACGGCACCGTACGACCGGCCGGTGAGCGTCAGCGCAGGGACGTGAGGTCCTCCGGGTGGACCTCTCCGTCGCCCTCGGCCGCGGCGGCCGCGGCCACCTGGCTGGCCTGGGCGTCCGCCGCCGTCGGCGGGGCCGCGAAGTGGCAGGCCACCCGGTGCCCGCCGGCGATCTGCACCAGCGGCGGCTCCTGGGTGGCGCAGATCTCCTGCGCCTTCCAGCACCGCGTACGGAACCGGCATCCCGACGGCGGGTCGATCGGGCTGGGCACGTCCCCGAACAACCGGATCCGCTCCCGCCGGCCGCCGATCGCCGCCTGCCCCACGTCGGGCACCGCGGACAGCAGCGCCTGGGTGTAGGGGTGGTGCGGCCTGGAGTACAGCCGCTCCCGGTCGGTGATCTCGACGACCTTCCCGAGGTACATCACCGCGACCCGCGGACAGAAGTGGCGTACGACCGCCAGGTCGTGGGCGATGAACACGAAGGAGATGCCGAACTCCTTCTGCAGGTCGGCCAGCAGGTTGACGACCTGTGCCTGGATCGACACGTCCAGCGCGCTGACCGGCTCGTCGGCCACGATCAGCTTGGGCCGCACCGCCAGCGCCCGGGCGATCCCGATCCGCTGCCGCTGGCCGCCGGAGAACTCCCCCGGATAGCGGTTGTAGTGCTCGGGGTTGAGGCCGACCACCTCGAGAAGCTCCTGCACCCGCGACAGCACCTTGTTGCGGGGCACGATGTCGTGCACCCGCAACGGGGTGCCGATGATGGTGCCCACGGTGTGCCGGGGGTTCAGCGAGGAGTACGGATCCTGGAAGATGATCTGGATCTCGCGCCGGTACGGCAGCAGCCTGCGGCCGGACAGCGTGCTGATGTCGGTGCCCTCGAAGCGCACCTCGCCGCTGGTCGGGTCCAGCAGCCTGGTGATCAGCCGGCCGGTCGTCGACTTTCCGCAGCCGGACTCGCCGACCAGGCCGAGCGACTCACCGCGGCCCACCGAGAACGACACGCCGTCGACTGCCTGGACCTGGCCGACCACCCGCCGGACCACGCCGGTGGAGCGGACCGGGAAGTGCTTGACGAGGTCGCGTACCTCCAGCAACGGCGCCGCGGGGTCACCGAGCGGCCGCCGGGCGTGGGCCGGCCCGGTGCTCGTCTCCTGGGACGTGGATGTGGTGGTGCTTTCGGTCATGACGGCTTCTCCCTCACCCGATCCGCGGCAGGATCTCTTCGACGAAGATCTCGTCGGGATCCGGTAGGTGGCAGGCCTTCAGATGGTTCGGCACCCGCCCGCCGGGCCGTAGCTCCGGCAGGGTCGTGACGCACCGGTCGTCGGGCAGCCGGGACGAGTACGGGCACCGCGGGTGGAAGGAACACCCCGACGGCAGGTTGATCAGGCTGGGCGGCATTCCCTTGATCGGGTTCAGCCGCTTCTCCGGGTCACCGGTCAGGTGCGGCGCGCTGGACAGCAGTCCCCAGGTGTAGGGGTGTTCGGGCCGGGTGAGGATCTGCTTCCCGGTGCCGTACTCCACACAGCGGCCGCCGTACATCACAAGTACGTCGTCGGCGACCTCGGCCACCACGCCGAGGTCGTGGGTGATCAGGATGATCGCCGACCCGAACTCCCGCTGCAGGTCCTGCAGCAGGTCGAGAATCTGCGCCTGCACGGTCACGTCGAGGGCCGTGGTCGGCTCGTCGGCGATCAGCAGCTTGGGGTCGTTGACCAGCGCCATCGCGATCATCGCGCGCTGGCGCATACCGCCGGAGAACTGGTGCGGGTAGTCGTCGACCCGCCGCACCGCCTGCGGGATGCCCACCCGGTCCAGCATCTCGATCGCCCGCTTGCGGGCCTGCCCCTTGGACGCCTTGTGGTGGGCGAGATAGGCCTCGGCGATCTGGTCGCCGATGCTGAAGAACGGGTGCAGGCTGGACAGCGGGTCCTGGAAGATCATCGAGACGGCGTTGCCGCGGATGCGCCGCATGCGCTCGTCGTCCACGCCGATCAGATCCGTGCCCTGCAGGCGGATGCTGCCGGTGATCTTCGCGCGGCGCCGGTCGTGCAGGCCCATGATCGCCATGCTGGACACGCTCTTGCCCGACCCGGACTCGCCGACGATGCCGAGGGTCCGGCCCAGGTGCACGTCGTAGGAGAGTTCGGTGACGGCGTTGACCACGCCGTCGGGCGTCGGGAACCGGACGGTGAGGTTGTCCACCGCGAGGAACGGCGTGTCGCCGTCCCCCGCGGTTCCGGTGGTCCTGGGGTTGTCGTTCGTGGTCATCCGAGTCGCACCCGCGGGTCGAGGAAGCTGTAGACGATGTCGACGACGATGTTGAGCGCCACCAGCAGGAACGACGCGTACAACACCGATCCCATGATGACCGGCAGGTCGCCGTTGCCGAAGGCGTTGAGGGCGATCAGTCCGAGCCCCTGCACGTTGAAGATCTGTTCGGTGAACACCGTTCCGGTGAGCAGGTTGGCCAGGTCGAGGCCGAGGATCGTCACCACCGAGGTCAGGCCGGCGCGGAGCGCGTGCTTGAAGTTGACCTTTCGTACGGTGAGTCCCTTGGCCCGCGCGGTCCGGACGAAGTCCTCGCCGAGCGCCTCCACCATCGCGGCTCTGGTGTAGCGGGCGTAGCTCGTCGCGTACACCGCCCCGAGCACGACCCACGGCAGCAGCAGGCCCTTGAACCAGCCGAACGGATTCTGCAGTAATGGTTCGTACCCGCTGCGCGGAAGTATCTGGTACTGGATCGTCAGGTAGATGGCCGCGAGCAGCGCGACGAGGTAGTACGGGAACGACGTCAGCACCATCGATCCACTGACGAGTGTCTTGTCCCACAGGGTTCCTCGATGGATCGCCGCCAACGCGCCGGTGGTGACGCCGAACACCGTGAAGATGACCATCGCGCCGAGCGCGACCGAGATCGTGACCGGTAACCCCTGCACGATCATCGTGGTGACCGGCTGGTCGGCGACGAAGGAGTAACCCAGGCAGGGAACGTCGCACTTCTTCACGAAGCCACCGGAGTGGATCTCCCGCCCGGTGACGATGCCGGTGAAGAACTCCGCGAACTGTTCGGGTATCGGCTTGTCCAGCGAGAGGCTGCGCCGGATGTCGGCGAGCCGGTCGGGCGTGCAGTTGCGGTTGCCGCAGATGGAGTATTCGGGCTGGGACGGCCCGAGGAAGAACAGGAAGAACGACGCGACCATCACCACGAGGATCACGGCGATGCCGGCGACGATCCGTCGCACGATGTATCCGAACATGTTGGCAAACCTCGCGGTGGCGGCCCGAAAGACGGTTGACCGAGCGGCGGGTGGGAAGGGGATCGCCCTTCCCACCCGCCGGGTATTACCTACTGCTTCACGTACAGCTTGGTGAAGTCGGGCCCGCCGCTGAACGGGTCGAGGACGACGCCGCCGAGCTTGGAGCCGTACAGGAAGTTGGTCTTGTTGTAGTCGACCGGGATGACCGGCACGTACTTCTGCATCAGCGTCTTGTCGAGCTTGGCCCACTCCGGCTCCTGCTTCTGCAGCGGAAGCGAGGAGATGCGGTCGATCTCGGAGTTGACGTCGGGCTCGTTCAGGAACGACTTGTTCGGCGCCGAGTTCGGGTTGAGGGAGATCAGCCGGCCGTCGAAGATGGCCGGGAACACCGTCGTGCCCGACGGCCAGTCCAGGCACCAGCCCAGCGGCCGGATGTTGATCTTCGACTTCGGGTTGTCGAACTCCGCCCGCACCTGGTCGCGCGGCATCGGAATGGCGGTGGTCTTGAAGCCCGCCGCCTTCAGCTTCTGCGACCGCACGGCCGAGACCTGCGCCGCGATGTCGTTGTCGTTGGAGTAGGCCCACACGACGTCGAAGCCGAGCTTGCCGGCCTTCTCCAGCATCTTCTTGGCCTTGGCCGGGTCGCCGTCACCCTTGCCGCCGTTGCCGAACAGGTCGTAGTTGACGAACCCGGGCGTCACCTTCGGAAGGATCGTGGTGGCGGGGGTGTAGGTGAACGGGCTGTCGCCGCCCGCCTTGTGGATCGAGTCGAACGGCCACGCCGTGATCAGTGCCTTGCGTACCTCGAGCGGGATCCGCCGGGTGTCCAGGTAGATGAAGTCGGTGCAGGTACCGTCACCGGTCATCATTCGCTTCTCCGGCTCCTTGCCCTGGATCTTGGGCAGCAGCGAGGAGTCGACACCGTCGTAGGTGATCGCGGTCTGGTCCGGGCCGTTGTCGGCGATCAGCTGCTCCTGCAGCTTGATCGGGTTCTGGCTGAACTTGAAGTCGTACTTGTCGACGTACTGGTGGCGCACCGGGTCGGTCTGGGGGTCCCACTGGTCGTTCTTGACCAGGACCAGGCGCTTGCCCTTCTGGTAGCTGTCGAACTTGTACGGGCCCGCGGCCAGCGGCTTGTTCCCGTAGGCGTCCTTGGTGTCCTTGGCCTGCGGGATCGGGCTGTACACCGGGAACGTCGCGTAGTAGGCGAGGTCCGGGAACGGCTTGGCCATCTTCAGGACGACCGTCTTGTCGTCGGGCGTCTCCACCCCGGCGTAGTCCAGCCCGCCGCCCTTGGCCTTGGACTTGAACGGGCCCTTGTACTTAGCGCCGTCCAGGAAGTAGCTCTGCTGGTACGTCGGGCCGCCGGGCAGCTCCTCGGTGGCGAAGGACCGCTTCACCGCGTAGGCGATGTCCTGGGCCTTGATCGGGGAACCGTCCTCGTACTTCAGCCCGTCCTTGAGCGTGAACTTCCACTCGGTGTAGTCCGCGTTGTGCTGGCCCAGGTCGGTGGCCAGGTCCGGGACCAGGTAGTACTTCCCGTCCGCGCGGAGTTCCAGCGCGGTGAGGGTGCGTGCGGTCAGCCGCAGCACCGCCAGGGAGTCGATGTAGTAGGCCCTGGTGGGGTCGAACGTCTCCGGCGCCGCCGCGGTGAGGACGGTCGCGGTGCCGCCCTTCTGCGCGCCGGCGATGTCCTTGGCCGGCCCCTTGGCGTTGGCGTCCTGTACGACGTCGAAGCCGCCGCCCTTGGGCGCCTCCGCAGAAGAACCACTCTGCTGCTGCTGCTTCTTCTGCTGCTCCTGTGCCTTCTCCGAAGGTGAGGAGCCTCCCCCACAGGCGGCCGTTGCGCCGAGCGCGAGCACGCCGGCGGCCGCAGCCAACCTTCTCCATCGCATACGAGTCACTTACTTGCCTTCCTTGCTGTGGCCGTCGGCACGTGCTACCGACGAGTCGTTGGGTCGAAGGCGTCGCGGATCGCGTCGCCGAGAAGGTTCAGAGCCAGTACCAGCACGAGAATCGCCAGTGCCGGTTGCCAGAAGTAGATGGGGTACGTCTGGTAGTAGGTGAGCGCGGAGTTGATCGTGCGCCCCCAGGAGGGAGTCGGCTCCGTGAGGCCGATCCCGAGATAGGAAAGCCCTGCCTCCGAAGCGATGTAGCTCGGAACCGCCAGCGACAAGAACACGATGATCTGGCCGGTGAGGTTGGGCAGGAGTTCGCGGAAGAGGATCTGGTGCGTCGGTACGCCGATCGCTCGGGCCGCCTGGATGAACTCCCGCTCGCGCAGCGACAGCACCTGGGCCCGGACCAGCCGGCCGAGACCGGTCCAGCCGAAGATCGCGAAGATCGCCACCAGCGACCACAGGCGCACCTTGGAGACGGTGGCGTCGTCGGAGGCGAACCGCGCCTGCACGACCGGGACGATCGCGAACACGAAGAGGATCAGCGGCATCGACAGCATCAGGTCGATCAGCCAGGAGATCGCCCGGTCGATCCGTCCGCCCAGGAAGCCCGCCAGGAGTCCCATCGACGTGCCGATGATCGTGGAGATGACCGCCGCGCTGGTCGCCACGATCAGGGACGGGCGGCTGCCCTCGACCCAGCGGGCGAACAGATCCCTGCCCAGGCGGGGCTCCAGCCCGAACGGGTGCGCGGCGCTGGGGTTGACGGTCGGGAAGCCGTAGTCGTCGACCAGGTCCATGTGCGGGGTACTCGGATCGGTGTGGGTGACGGCGGTGATGACGTCGGCGAAGATCGCGAGCAGAACGAAGAAAAGAACGATGACCGCGCAGATGATGGCGATCTTGTCCTTACGAAGCCGCTCCAGCGCGATCTGCGTCGGAGACTTGCTCTTGACCGGGTTGTCCGGAGGGGCGACCGGTGTACTGCTTCCGGTCTCGAGCAGGGTCGGGTCCGCCATGGGTTGTCGTACGCCTTCCTGGCTTACGAATCACGACACACAGCAGTCGGGGACGCGCTGTGTACGAAGAATGTGACGCCTGACGATAAACGACAGAAGGGCACATACACAGCGCGTCTTGGATCACGATTTGTAAACGCTTGCCGTGACATCTAGTAAGCGAATTGCAGCGGCTACGGCACGCTGGGTAATAAGAACGGCGGCCGGCCCGAATGGGCCGGCCGCCGAAACACAAACGTCACCGACGGGTACTTGACGGCGAATCCCGCGTGCGTGCAGGTCGAAAAGTCAGGGCTTTGACGGAGTGTCGTTCTTTCCGACCGAAGTATCGGTCACCTTCTCGTCGTCGGCGCGATGCCGTCCGGTCCCGGCCGACTTGCCCGGAACGACGTCGATTCCGGCCTCGCGACGCTGCGCCGGCGAGATCGGCGTCGGCGCGCCGGTGAGGGGATCGGCACCGGAAGCGCTCTTGGGGAACGCGATGACGTCCCGGATCGACTCCGCGCCGGTCAGCAGCGCCACCAGCCGGTCCAGGCCGAGCGCGATGCCGCCGTGCGGGGGCGGGCCGTACTTGAACGCCTCCAGCAGGAAGCCGAACTGACTGGCCGCCTCCTCCTGCGACAGACCGATCAGGTCGAAGACGCGCTGCTGGACGTCGGCGCGGTGGATACGGATCGACCCACCGCCGATCTCGTTGCCGTTCAGCACGATGTCGTACGCCTGGGACAGCGCCTGCCCCGGATCCTCCTCGAACCGGTCCACCCATTCGGCCGTGGGCGCGGTGAACGGGTGGTGGATCGCGGTCCACCCCTTCTCGCCGTCGAACCTCTCCACCGGCTCGAACATCGGCGCGTCGACCACCCAGCAGAACTCCCACCGGGAGTGGTCGATCAGGCCACAGCGCTCGCCCACCTCCAGCCGCACCGCCGCCAGTAGGCCCAGCGCCTCCGAGCGGGGTCCGGCCGCGAAGAAGACGCAGTCGCCGGGCTTCGCGCCGGCGTGCTCGGCGAGTCCGGCGCGCTCGTCCTCGGAGAGGTTCTTGGCCACCGGGCCGCCGAGCTCACCGCCCTCACCGACCAGGACGTACGCCAGACCCTTCGCGCCGCGCGAGCGGGCCCACTCCTGCCAGGCGTCCAGCTCCTTGCGCGCCTGCCCCGCTCCCCCGGGCATCACCACGGCGCCGACGTGGAAGTCCTCGCCCTTGGCCTGGAACACCCGGAACGGCGTGTGTGCGAAGTAGTCGGTGAAGTCGACCAGCTCGTTGCCGAAACGCAGGTCGGGCCGGTCGATGCCGAACCTGCGCATCGCCTCGGCGTAGGTCATCCGCGGGATCGGCAGCGTGATGTCGTACCCCACGACCGTCTTCCACACCCGGGCGAGCACCTGCTCGGTCAGGGCGATGATGTCGTCGGTGTCGCAGAACGACATCTCCACGTCGAGCTGGGTGAACTCCGGCTGCCGGTCGGCACGGAAGTCCTCGTCCCGGAAACACCGCGCGATCTGGTAGTAACGCTCGATGCCGGCGACCATCAGCAGCTGCTTGAACAGCTGCGGCGACTGCGGGAGGGCGTACCAGCTGCCCGGCTGCAACCGGACCGGCACCACGAAGTCGCGGGCACCCTCGGGGGTGGACCGGGTGAGGTAGGGCGTCTCGACGTCGACGAAGCCGTGCTCGTCCATCACGTCCCGGATCAGCCGGGTGACCCGCGACCTGGTGCGCAGCTTCGCCGCCATCTCCGGCCGGCGAAGGTCGAGGTAGCGGTGCCGCAGCCGGACCTCCTCGTTGACCGGTGTCTGGTGGTGCTCCTCGATCGGGAACGGCAGCGCCTCGGCGGTGCTGAGCACCTCCACCTCGCTCGCCACCACCTCCACTTCGCCGGTGGGCAGGTTGGGGTTGGCGTTGCCCTCCGGGCGGCGGCGGACCTGCCCGACCACCCGCAGGCAGTGCTCCTGGCGCAGGCCGTGCGCGGTCTCCTCGTCGCGGATCACCACCTGGACGGTCCCGGACGCGTCGCGCAGGTCGAGGAAGGCCACGCCGCCGTGGTCGCGGCGCCGGGCGATCCACCCGGCCAGGGTCACGGTCGCGTCCAGATGGTCGGCGCGGAGCGTGCCGGCCTCGTGCGTACGGATCACCCGTGCGTCTCCTTCGTCGTCGGTTCTACCTGGTCCTGCCCTGATGCGTTCTGCTCGGCGTGCGCCGTCGTCACCGCACTGGCCACGACGTCGACAAGGTCGGCGAGCGGGACGGGCCGCTGGCCGCCGCCGCGCAGGTCCTTCAGCTGGGCACTGTCCTGCTCCAGGTCGCGGTCGCCGATGACCAGCGCGAACGCCGCGCCGGAACGGTCCGCCGCCTTCATCGCGCCCTTGAGGCCCTGCCCGCCGTAGCTCGTGTCGGACCGTACGCCCGCCTCGCGCAGGTCGCGCAGGAGGGTGACCGTCCGGCGCCGGGCCGCGGCGCCGAGCGGTACGACGTACACGTCGCACCGGCTGGGCTCCCCCACCGTCAGGCCCTCCGCCTCCACGGCCAGCACGGTGCGGTCCAGGCCGAGCCCGAAGCCGACGCCGCCGAGGTCGGGGCCGCCGATCGTGGCCAGCAGCCCGTCGTAGCGGCCGCCGCCGCCGATGGCGGACTGGGCGCCGAGCCCGGGGTGGACCAGCTCGAACGTCGTGCGGACGTAGTAGTCGAGCCCGCGCACCAGCCGCGGTGCGTCCTCCCACACCACGCCGAGGTCGGCGAGGTAGGAGCGGACCTGCTCGTGGTGCTCCTTGCACGCGCCGCACAGGTGGTCGGTGATCATCGGCGCGTCGGTCAGCTGGGCCTGGACCTCCGGGCGCTTGTCGTCCAGCACCCGCATCGGGTTGATCGCCGCCCGCCGGCGGGTGTCCTCGTCCAGGTCGATCCCGCGCAGGAAGTCCTGGAGGAGCTCGCGGTAGGCGGGGCGGCACTCCCGGCAGCCCAGGCTGTTGAGCAGCAGGCGAGTGCCGGTGAGGCCGATCGACCGCTGCGCCTGCCAGGCCATCCAGACGACCTCGGCATCCAGCGCCGGGTCGTCGCCGCCGATCGTCTCCACCCCCACCTGGGTGTGCTGGCGGTAACGTCCGGACTGCGGTTGTTCGTACCGGAAGTTCTGCCCGACGTACCACACCTTCACCGGAAGCTGGCCGCGGTGCAGGTTGCGCTCGGCGATCGCGCGCAGCACGCCGGCCGTGCCCTCCGGGCGCAGCGTCAGCGAGCGGCCGCCCCGGTCGGCGAAGGTGTACATCTCCTTCGTCACCACGTCGGTCGACTCACCCACGCCGCGGACGAACAGCCCGGTGTCCTCGAACAACGGTGTCTCGACGTACTCGTATCCGGCCAGCCGCGGCGGTCGGCTCAGCGCCTCCCGCACGGCGAGCCAGGTGGCAGACCTCGGGGGTACGACGTCGAAGGTGCCCTTGGGCGCCTGGAAACTCATCTGCGATCTTCACCCGCTCCGTGCCGGGCCGGGCACGAGCCCTCTCAGGTAGGGATTGGTCTGGCGTTCCCGGCCGATGGTCGTCTGGTCCCCGTGGCCGGGCAGGACAACGACCCGGTCGTCGAGCGGCAGCACCTTGTCGGCAAGGGTGCGCAGCATCGTCGGATGGTCACCGCCCGGCAGGTCGGTGCGTCCGATCGACCCGGCGAAGAGCAGGTCGCCCCCGAACATCAGCTCGGGCGCCGCGCTCGCCTGGCCGGTCCACGTGGGGGCACCTGCCCCGCGTACGTCTCCCTCGACGGGAGTACGGAACGCGACCGACCCGCTGGTATGGCCAGGGGTGTGGTCGACGGTGAAGCTCAGTCCGGCGACGTCGACCCGGGCGCCGTCGGTGAGCTCGCGTACGTCGTCGGGCTCGGCGAACGTCAGCCCGCCACCGAGCAGCGCGCCGGCCCACTCCGGCGGCAGGCCGCGCATCGGGTCGGCGAGCAGCGGCCGGTCGGCCGGGTGGATCCAGCACGTCGCGTCGTAGCTCCCGCACACCGGCAGCACCGACCACATGTGGTCCAGGTGCCCGTGGGTGAGCAGCACCGCCACCGGCCGGAGCCGGTGCTCGCGAACCACCTCGTCCACCGCGCCGGCGGCGTCCTGGCCCGGATCGACCACGACGCACTCCTGCCCCGCCCCGGTCGCCACGACGTAGCAGTTCGCGGCGAACACTCCGGTCGGGAAGCCGGCGACGAGCATGGAATCCTCTGCGGTCGGTGGCGGTGCGGGTGGTGGGCGGACAGCGGTCGGGGTCGGCGCTCTGGTGGCGGCCGGAAAGCCGGTCGGGACGAGGCGGTGGACCTTCGAAGACTACCGGCGGCGTGTCCGGCGCGGCGAACCTGGCCGGTCCTGCTGGCGATTAACGGGACACACACCGCTACCGGTGCCAGGACGTCTCCTAGACTGGCACACCGGTCATCGGACAGCTAAGCGGAGAGAACGGGGCCTTCGGTGGTCACCAAGGAGCAACGCCGACGCCGCCTCGCCAGGCAGCACTGGGAGCGTCAGCAGGTCCGCCGTGCCGCCAGCCGGCGCCGTGCGCGACGAAACGGCATCATCGTGGCGATCGTCGTCGGCGTGCTCGCCGTGGCCGCGGTGATCTACGTCGTCTTCTTCCTCCTGCGCGGCGGCAGCTCCTCCGCGGCCACCCGGCCGAGCACCCATCCGGGCACCTCGGCCGGGATCGGCGTACTCGCGGCACCTCCGGCCGCGCCGGGGCCGGGCTACATTCTTGGTGACGGGACCGATCGTCCGCACCGCGGCGACCACCGCGTGGAGCCAGGCCGGCCGGTCGCTGTCGATGGCGAAAAACCCGGTGCCGACGGATTCCTCACTGGCTACGGTGACTCGTCCCCGTTCGATCACGGGGAAGCGGGGACCGGGCAGGCGGCGTCCTCCGGCATCGGCAAAGATGTCAAGGTCACGACGACGTGATCTGCGACGGGAGCGTGCAGTGAGCGGAACGGCAGAGGAGCCCTGGGGCAGGGTCGCGGACGACGGCACCGTCTACCTCCGCACCGACGAGGGCGAGCGCGCCATCGGATCCTGGCAGGTCGGCGATCCCGAGGGAGCGCTGGCCTTCTTCCGCCGCAAGTACGACGCCCTCGCCCTGGAGGTCGACCTGCTCGCCTCCCGGGTCGAAAGCGGCATCCTCGCCCCCGACGACGCGCACAACGCGCTGCGCCGCGAGCGCCGCAACCTCGCGGGCGCCCAGGCGATCGGCGACCTCGGCGCCCTTTCGGCCCGGCTGGACCGGCTGGAGGAAGTGATCGCCGGCCGGCGTGCCGAGCGCCGCACCGAGCGCAAGCGCCAACTCGAGGAGGCCCGGACCGCCAAGGCAGCGATCGCCGACGAGGCCGAGGCCCTGGCGACCGGCTCGGACTGGCGTCACGGCGTCGGACGCTTCCGCGAGCTGCTCGAGCAGTGGAAGGCACTGCCCCGGCTGGACAAGCAGACCGACGACGAGCTGTGGCGCCGCTTCTCCAGCGCCCGCACGTCCTACACCCGCCGGCGTAAGCAGCACTTCTCCGAGCTGAACGTACGCCGCGACGACGCCCGCCAGGTCAAGGAGGCGCTCGCCGCCGAGGCCGAGGCGCTGGCCGACTCCACCGACTGGGGCCGCGGCACCACCCAGTTCCGCACCCTCATGCAGCGCTGGAAGGCCGCCGGGCCCGCCGCGCGGGACGTGGAAGACCAGCTGTGGAAGCGGTTCCGCGCCGCGCAGGACCGGTTCTTCAACGCCCGCAACGCGACCTTCGCCGAGCAGGACGCGGAGTACCGCGCCAACCTCGAGCAGAAGGAGGCGCTGCTGGTCGAGGCGGAGGCCCTGCTCCCGGTGCGCGACCACCGTGCCGCCCGCGACGCCTACCGTTCGCTGCTGGCGCGCTGGGACCAGATCGGGCGCGTCCCCCGCGACTCCGTTCGTACGGTCGAGGGCCGGTTGCGCAAGGTCGAGGAAGCCATCCGGTCCGCGGAGAGCAACGAATGGCGCCGGACCAACCCCGAGACCCGCGCCCGGGCCAACGACACGCTCACCCAGCTCCGCAACTCCATCGCCGACCTCGAACGCGACCTCGAAGCCCAGCAGGCGAAGGGCGACGTCTCCGGCGAACGCCGCGCGCAGGAGGCACTGGACGCCCGCCGGGCGTGGCTCGCCGAAGTGGAGAAGACCCTCGACGAGTTCTCCGGCTGAGCGGGCCCCCGCATCCCGCCTGGCCGCGTTGTCGTCGGCACGCGACCCGGCGGAATTGTGAAGCGTTGCAGGTCGACCCCAGTAGGTCTTCACACAAAACGGGTGAAGCCGGTCCGCTCACGGCCGAACCGGGACCCGGCGCCTGGCGCATAGGACGGCCCGCGGTCGGCAGGATTCAGCGTGGCCCCGCCACCTGGGTGAACCGTCGGGTCAGTTGGTGACGCGGTAGGCGTCGAACACGCCGTCCACGCTGCGCACCGCGCGCAGCACGTGGCCCAGATGCTTCGGGTCGCCCATCTCGAAGGTGAACCTGCTCTTGGCCACCCGGTCGCGGGTCGTGGTCACCGACGCCGACAGGATGTTGACGTGCTGGTCGGACAGGATCCGGGTGATGTCGCTGAGCAGCCGGGCGCGGTCCAGCGCCTCCACCTGGACCGCCACGAGGAACAGGCTCTGCGCCGTGGGCGCCCACTCGACCTCGACCATGCGTTCGGGCTGGGCGGTGAGGTGACCGATGTTGACACAGTCGCCGCGGTGCACCGAGACGCCCGCGCCACGGGTGACGAACCCGACGATCGCGTCGCCCGGCACCGGCGTACAGCATTTGGCCAGTTTCACCCAGACGTCGGTGACGCCCTTCACGACCACGCCGGAGTCACCGCGGGGCAACCGCTCCTTGCGCCCGGTGTCCGGGGAGATGATGACCGCCTCGGAGACGTCCTCGGCCTCCTCGCCGGCACCGCCGACCGACTCGACCAGCCGGCGGACCACCGACTGCGCGGTGATCGTGCCCTCCCCCACCGCGGCGTACAGCGCCGACACGTCGGAGTACTTCAGGTCACGAGCGATCGAGGCCAGCGACTCGTGGGTGAGCATCCGCTGCAGCGGCAGGCCCTCCTTGCGGACCATCCGGGCCAGCTGCTCCTTGCCCTGGTCGATGGCCTCCTCGCGGCGCTCCTTGGTGAACCAGTGCCGGATCTTGTTGCGGGCACGGGGGCTGCGGACGAAGCTCAGCCAGTCGCGGCTCGGCGCCGCACCCTCCGCCTTGGAGGTGAACACCTCCACCAGGTCGCCGTTCTCCAGCTGGCTCTCCAGCGGAACCAGCCGGCCGTTGACCCGGGCACCGATGCAGCGGTGCCCGACCTCGGTATGGATGGCGTACGCGAAGTCGACCGGCGTGGAGCCCGTGGGCAGAGCGATCACGTCGCCGCGCGGGGTGAAGACGTAGACCTGGTCGGAGTTGATCTCGAAGCGCAGCGAGTCCAGGAACTCGCCGGGGTCCTCGGTCTCGCGCTGCCAGTCCAGCAACTGCCGGAGCCAGGCCATGTCGTTGGGGCCGCCGCTGTCGGTGTCCGAGGCGGCGGTGGGGTCTTCCTTGTACTTCCAGTGGGCCGCGACGCCGTACTCGGCCCGCCGGTGCATGGCGAATGTCCGCAGCTGCATCTCGACCGGCTTGCCCTCCGGCCCCATCACCGAGGTGTGCAGCGACTGGTACATGTTGAACTTCGGCATCGCGATGTAGTCCTTGAACCGCCCGGGCACGGGGTTCCATCGCGCGTGGATGACGCCGAGAGCGGCGTAACAGTCGCGTACGGAGTCGGTGAGGACACGGATGCCGACCAGGTCGTAGATGTCGCCGAACTCCCGGCCGCGCACGATCATCTTCTGGTAGATCGAGTAGTAGTGCTTGGGCCGGCCGGTGACCGTCGCCTTGATCTTCGCCTCGCGCAGGTCCGACTGGACCCGGTCGATGACCTTCGCCAGGTATTCGTCGCGCGAGGGTGCCCGCTCGGCAACCAGCCGGACGATCTCGTCGTACAGCTTGGGATGGAGGGTGGCGAACGCGAGATCCTCGATCTCCCACTTCAGCGTGTTCATGCCGAGCCGGTGGGCCAGCGAGGCGTAGATCTCCAGCGTCTCCCGCGCGGTGCGTTCCTGCGATGCCTGCTTGACGTATCGCAGCGTCCGCATGTTGTGCAGCCGGTCGGCTAGCTTGATCACCAGCACCCGGATGTCCTTGGCCATCGCGATGACCATCTTGCGGATGGTCTCGGCCTGGGCGCTCTCGCCGTACTTGACCTTGTCGAGTTTGGTCACACCGTCGACCAGCAGCGCGATCTCGTCGCCGAAGTCGTTGCGGAGCTCGGTGAGGGTGTACGGCGTGTCCTCCACCGTGTCGTGCAGCAGCGCCGCGCACAGGGTGGGCGGCGTCATACCTAGCTCGGCGAGGATGGTGGCCACCGCGACGGGGTGGGTGATGAACGGGTCGCCGCTCTTGCGGGTCTGGCCCCGGTGGTAACGCTCGGCGGTGTGGTACGCGCGCTCGATGAGTGCCAGGTCGGCCTTGGGGTGGGTGCTGCGAACGATCCGGAACAGCGGCTCCAGGACGGGGTTGCCCTGCGGCGCTCGGCCCAGCCGGGCCAGGCGCTGGCGCATCCGCCGCGACGAGGCGGAGAACGGGCCGATCGCCGCCTGTCCGCCGGAGGAGGCGGAGGCGCGCCGGCCGCTCGACGGAGCGGTCTCGGCGGCGCCGCTCGAGCCGTTGGAGCCGTTCGTCTCCTGGGTCGACTCGTCCGGTCGGGTGTCCGAGCTCGGAGCGGTTGCCTCCAGGGCCGCCGCGCGACTCCTGGACACGCTCACCGAGCGGTGCGGCGCCGGAGACACCTCACGGCGCGCCGGCGCGGATGGAGCGGACTCGTCGGCCACGGCGGTCTCCTTGGGGGCGGCAAGAAACCAGTTTACGGGCACCGGGGCGGGTTGGCGTCAACCCTGTCCGAGCCCGTCCGACGTCGACCCACCCGTCCCCGTCGTACCACCCTGCCCGGGATTGTCACACGATCGTTGCCCATGAGCGGGCTGTCCGGCAGATCCGGTTTGGGCCGCTCCTCCAGTGTCCACCCCAGGGCTGTTCGCCGCCAGGCAGGGCGGCTTCGTGCCGTCACACCGGCAGCAGCGAGTGAACGGTGAGGTCGCCGGTCCTGGTGCGCGGTGCGAGGAAGGTGAGCTCGAGCAACACCGAGATCCCGGCCACAAGGGCTCCGGCGTCGCGGACGAGGGCGTTCGTCGCCTCGACGGTGCCGCCGGTGGCGAGTACGTCGTCGACGATGAGTACCCGGTCTCCCGGGGCGAAGGCGTCCTGCTGCACCTCCAGGGTCTCCTCGCCGTACTCGAGGGCGTAGGAGCGGGCGTGCGTCGGGCCGGGCAGCTTGCCCGCCTTGCGGACCGGAACGAACCCCGCCCCCAGTGCCAGCGCCACCGGCGCGGCGAGGATGAAGCCCCGGGCCTCGATCCCGACCACCTTGTCCACGTGGGGTGTGGCGTCCCGCCAGGGGGCGCCGAGGGCCTCGACGGTGTGGGCGAACGCCTCCGGCTCGGCCAGCAGCGGCGTGATGTCCTTGAAGACGACACCGGGCTTGGGATAGTCCGGGACGTCCCGGACCAGGTCCGCGACCAGGCGGTCCACCGACCGGACCTCGCTCATCGGCCGTGCCCCTTCGGACGCCGGGACGACCTCGGCTTGCGCTGCGGCTGGGTACGCCCGGCCGACCTGCTGGTCGACTGCGGCCTCCCCGCCGGAGGACGGCCCTGCGCACGCGAGGTTGCCGAAATCGACTGCCGGGTGCCGTTGGTGCCCTGGCCCTCGTCGGTGGTGGCGGTCTCGTCGCCCTCGGCGGTGCCGGTCGTGCCCGACGTGCCGGTCGTGCCCGACGCCGCGGCCGAGCCGGCAGAACCGGCGCCCACGCTCTTGGCGGCGGCACCCGCTCGGCGCTGTTGCACCCGCCGGGCGAGCGCCCGCATCGCCGGCTCGCGTTCCTTCAGGTCGCACAGCAGCGGGGTGGCGATGAAGATCGAGGAGTACGTACCGACCGCGATACCGATGAACAGCGCCAGGGACAGGTCCTTCAACGTCCCCGCGCCGAGCAGACCGGCGCCGACGAACAGGATGCCCGCCACCGGCAGGAGCGCGATGATCGAGGTGTTGATCGACCGGACCAGCGTCTGGTTGACGGCCAGGTTGGCCGCCTCGCTGTAGGTCCACCGACTGCCCGAGGAGATCGACCGGGTGTTCTCGCGCACCTTGTCGAACACGACCACCGTGTCGTACAGCGAGTAGCCCAGGATGGTGAGCACGCCGATGATCGTGGCCGGGGTGACGTCGAAACCGACCAGGGCGTAGATGCCGACGGTGATCGCGACGTCGTGCAGCAAGGCGACCAGCCCCGACACCGACATCCGCCATTCGCGGAAGTAGAGCCAGATCACCCCCATCACCAGGACGAGGAACACCCCGAGGCTGAGCAGTGCCTTGTCGGTGATCTGCGCACCCCAGGTCGGCCCGATGCTGGAGTAGTCGATCTGCCCCTCGCCGACCTTGAGCTGCTTGGCGATCGCGGTGCGGGCCTTGGCGATCTGGTCGGTGCTCAACGGCGGGGTCTCGACTCGGACCTGGTTGCTGCCGATCGAGGTGACGAGCGGCTCCCCGCTGCCGAGGACACCGGTGTCGACGACAGCGGACCGGACGCCCGGAATGGCGTCCTGAGCCGTACCCGACGACACCGGCGCCTGGAAGTCGACGCCGCCGCGGAACTCGATGGAGAAGTTCAGGCCGCGCACCAGGACGGCAACCACGGCGATCAGCAGGACGATCGCGGAGATGAGGTACCACAGCTTCCGCCGGCCGACGAAGTTCAGTGAGACCTCGCCGGTGTAGAGCTTGTGCCCGACGGCACCCAGGCGCGACATGTCAGGCCCCCTTCGGCGCCGAGGCGCGGGTTGCGGTGCGCGGCGCCAGGCGTTCGCGCGGCACCCCGAGCCGGGACGGATCGAGTCCGGAGAAGCGGTGTCCCTCACCGAAGAAGCGCGTGCGGGCCAGCAGCGTGACCAGCGGCTTGGTGAAGAAGAACACGATGATGATGTCGATCAGCGTGGTCAGCCCGAGCGCGTACGCGAAGCCGCGGACGTTGCCCACCGACAGCGCGTACAGCACCACCGCCGCCAGCAGCGACACAGAGTCCGCGGCGAGGATCGTGCGCCGGGCACGCACCCAGCCGGTCTCCACCGCGGTACGCAGACTTCGGCCGTCGCGCACTTCGTCGCGCAGGCGTTCGAAGTAGACGACGAAGGAGTCCGCGGTGATGCCGATGGCGACGATCAGGCCGGCGATCCCGGCCAGGGTGAGGGTGAAGCCCGCCGACTTTCCGAGCAGCGTCACCGACACGTAGACCAGGGCGCCGGCCGCTGCCAGGGACAGCACGACCACCAGGCCGAGGCCGCGGTAGTAGAAGAACGAGTAGAGCACCACCAGCGCGAGGCCGATCGCCCCGGCGACCAGGCCGCCGGTGAGCTGGTCGCTTCCCAGGGTGGGAGACACCGCCGAGACCTGGCTGGTCTCGAAGCTCAGCGGCAGGGCGCCGTACTTCAGCGTGTTGGCGAGGTCGGTCGCCTCCTGCTGGGAGAAGTTGCCGGTGATGCTCGCCTGTCCGTCGGTGATCGGCCCCTGGATGACGGGGTAGGAGACGACCTTGCCGTCGAGCACGATCGCGAACTGGCTCAGCGGCTGCTGGAGTTGGTACATCTGCGTGCTCGCCTGCGCGAACTTGCTCTTGCCCTGGCCCTTCAGCCGAAGGCCGACCTGCCACGCGAGCTGGTTCTGCGGCAACTGGGCGCTGGCGTCGGCGATCTCGGAGCCGAGAACGATCGCCGGCCCGAGGACGAACTTCGTGCCGCCATCGCGGTCACAGGTGAACAACACCTGCTTGGAGTTGTCCTTGCCGGGCGCGTAGTCGGCGCACTTGAACTTCTGCAGCTCGGCCAGCTGCTGTGGTGAGGCGCCGGTGGTGGAGACCCGGACCTTGCCGTTGTCGACCGTCGGCGTCGTGGCATCGGGGGCCGGCGTGGTCGCCTTCGGGCTCGGAGTGGCCGTCTTGGGGGTCGGCGTGGGAGTGGGCTTCGCCGCGTCCCGCCGGAACGCCTGGGGCACCGCACGGCCCGGATCACGCGGCTTGGGGCTCGCGGTCGCCTTCTTCGAGGGCGTGACCGACGGCTTCACCGACGGGGACGCCGTCGGCTTCGGGGTGGCCTTCGACGTGGCCGGCGACTTCGACGGCGTGGGCTTGGCCTGCGGAGGAGTCGACACCGGCACCGCGGCCAGCACCTGGCGGAACCGCAGCTCCGCGGTGCTGCCGACCAGCCGGACGATCTGGTCCTGGCCCACGCCCGGCACCTCGACCACGATGTGGTCGCTGCCCTGGGTGGTCACCTCGGCCTCGGCGATGGCGCCCACGCGGTTGCGGATGATTTCGACCGCTTCGGCGAGCTTCTCCGGGGTGACCGGACCCTGACCCGCGGACGGCCGCGCGGTCAGCGTGATGGAGGTGCCCCCGCGTAGGTCGAGGCCGAGCCGTGGTGTCCACGCACCGAGCGTGGCCATCAGCCCGACACCGACCAGCAGCGCCACCAGGAGCACCGCGAGAGAACGCCAGGGATGCGGTCTCTTCGTCGCCACGTCGTCTACTCACTCTCCCCGTGAAGCGGGTCTCATGCCGTGGGGTCCTCGGGGCGGTCGCTCGGCGGCGTGGTTCCTTCGCCGACCTGCGGCTGCGAGGGCTGGCCCGGCTGGTCGATGATGCGGACGATGGCCTGGCGTACGTGCCGGGCGTACACACCCGGTGCGATCTCGAGCACGACCGCGTCGTCCTCCACGGCGTGCACGGTGGCCAGCAGGCCCGCTCCGGTCATCACCTGCTGACCGGGCTGGAGCTTGCTCTGCATGTCCGTCGTCTCACGCTGGCGGCGTCGTTGCGGACGAATCGCCACGACCCAGAACAACACCAACAGAAGGATCGGGAGCAGCAGCGTCCAGTAGTTGGCGCCGCCGCCGGTGGCCGCCTGGCTGAGAAGCATGGAGGTCGTTTCCTTCCCCGACGTCGCGAACGCCGGTTTGGTCGTCTGGCCACGGCCATGTCACGCACGGCCACCGGCGGAGTCTAGCGACGCTGTCCGGCGCCGGGGTGTGCGACCTGTCCGTGGCGGGCGAGCCTTTCCGTCAGGCCGCGGGATGACCGGCGAGACGATCACCACCACGACCTTGGTGTCGACCTTGGTGTCGGCCTTGCCGTCGGCCCGTCGCGCGATGGGCCGGCGCCGCGCCGCTCACGGCACGTCGAACAGGCTGGGCGACTGCCCGAACGCCGCGTCGGCCGGAGGTGCCAGCCCGAGCTGCCGCCAGGCCGCCGGTGTCGCCACCCGGCCCCGTGGAGTGCGGGCGAGGTAGCCCCGCCGGACCAGGAACGGCTCGGCCACCTCCTCCACTGTCTCGCGTTCCTCGCCGACGGCGACGGCGAGGGTGGACACTCCCACCGGGCCGCCGCCGAACCGGCGGCACAGCGCGTCGAGCACGGCGCGGTCCAGCCGGTCCAGGCCCTCCTCGTCCACCTCGTACAGGTCGAGCGCGGCCCGCGCCGTATTCGTGCGTACGACACCGTCGGCACGCACCTGTGCGTAGTCGCGGACCCGGCGCAACAGCCGGTTGGCGATCCGCGGCGTGCCGCGGGACCGGCTGGCCACCTCCCGGGCGGCGTCGTCGGTGATGGGTACGTCGAGCAGGTGCGCGGACCGGCGGACGATCTCGTCCAGCTCGTCGACCTCGTAGTACTCCAGGTGGCCGGTGAAGCCGAAGCGGTCCCGCAGCGGACCCGGCAGCAGCCCGGCGCGCGTGGTCGCGCCCACCAACGTGAACGGCGGGATCTCCAGCGGGATGGCGGTGGCGCCGGGGCCCTTGCCGACCACGACGTCGACCCGGAAGTCCTCCATCGCCATGTAGAGCATCTCCTCGGCGGGGCGGCTCATCCGGTGGATCTCGTCGAGGAAGAGCACCTCGCCCTCGGCCAGGGAGGACAGGATGGCGGCGAGGTCACCGGCGTGCTGGATGGCGGGGCCGCTGGTCACCCGCAGCGGCGCGGACAGCTCGGCGGCGATGATCATCGCCAGGGTCGTCTTGCCCAGCCCGGGCGGGCCGGCGAGCAGCACGTGGTCCGGTGGCCGGCCGCGGCTGCGGGCCGCCTCCAGCACCAGCCCGAGCTGGTCGCGGACGCGGCCCTGGCCGATCAGCTCCGCCAGGGTGCGGGGCCGCAGCGCCGCCTCGACGGTGCTCTCGTCGGCGGCCGCCTCCGCGGCGACCAGGGAACGGCCGACGGAGTGGTCGCCGCCCTCGTCGACGTGGGACGTCATGCGGACAACTCCTCGCGGATGGTCGGATCACGGTCAGCGGTGGCCGGTGGTGCCGGGTGGGTCTCGCCGGGAAGTCTTCGTCAGGCCTTGGAGAGCGTACGGAGGGCGGCTCGCAACAACGCGGCCACGTCGGGCGTGCCGGCGGCGCCGGCGGTGGACCCGGCGGCGTTCGCGCCGTTCCCGCCGTTCCCACCGGCCGTCTCCTCCGCCATCGGGGCCACGGCGTCCAGCGCTGACTCCGCCTCCCGGGCGGACCAGCCCAGGCCGAGCAGCGCGCCGCGTACCTGGTCGCGCCAGGCTGCGCCCGGCGCCACCCCGGCGACCGGAAGCGCGGCACCGGTGGCGGCCGAGGCGCCGACCGGCGCACCGAGCCGGTCCTTCAGCTCCAGCACGATCCGCTGGGCGCCCTTGCGGCCGATGCCCGGAACCTTGGTGAGCGCGGCGAGGTCCTCGGTGGCGACCGCGCGGCGAAGCTCGTCCGGACGGTGAACGGCCAGCATCGCCTGTGCCAGCCTCGGTCCTACGCCGCTCGCGGTCTGCAGCAGTTCGAAGACCGCGCGTTCGTCGTCGTCGGCGAAGCCGTACAGGGTCAGGGAGTCCTCCCGGACGACCAGGCTGGTCGGCAGCTTCGCGGTCGCCCCCACCCGGAGCTCGGCGAGGGTGGCCGGGGCGGCCCGGACCTCCATGCCGACCCCGCCGACCTCGACGACGGCGGCGTCGAGCCCGACGGAGGCGATGGTTCCACGGACGAATGCGATCACGTGCTGCTCCTCGGTGGGTCGGGGGCGCGGCGTGGAGTCTGCCACCTGGCCGCCCCGGTCGTCGCTGTGGTCGTACTGGTGGCCCTGATCGCCTTGGTCGTGGGCCTGGTCGCCCCAGTCGTCGCTCCGGTGGCGGCCCGCGCGGCCTGCACCTTCGCGGCCTGGGCCCTGGCGGCCTGGGTCTGTGCGGCCTGCAGCTTCACCGCCCGCGCCTTCGCGGCCTCGATGCGAGCCGCCGCGGGCCCGCGCCACAGGTGGCAGATGGCCAGCGCCAGCGCGTCCGCGGCGTCTGCCGGACGGGGCTTGCTGGCCAGGGCGAGGATCCGGGTGACCATGTTCGTCACCTGCTCCTTGCCGGCGCGGCCGCTGCCGGTGACCGCGGCCTTGACCTCGCTGGGCGTGTGCAGGCCGACCGGAATGCCGCGCCGGGCCGCCGCGGCCAGCACGACACCGCTCACCTGGGCGGTGCCCATCACGGTGCGGACGTTGTGCTGGCTGAACACGCGTTCCAGTGCGACCGCGTCGGGCCGGTGCTCGTCCAGCCAGTCACCGATCGCCCGGTCGACGGCGAGCAGGCGGGCGCCGAGATCCTCGTCGGGTCCGGTGCGCACGACGTCGACGGCGACCAGCGCCAGCTGACGGGGATGCCCGCCCTGGACCAGCCCGAGCCCGCAGCGGGTCAGGCCGGGGTCGACTCCGAGCACCCGCACCGGCTGTCGTACCTCCCGCCTCGTTCACCGAACACCTGTTCGGAGCCTAGCGGTGGTTGATCAGCGGAAGGCGAGCGACGCGCCGGTGCGAAGCGAAGTCGCGCGTACGCCGGACCGTAGCCGCGGCCCGCGGTCAGCCGGGCCAGTCCGGTCGCGGGAACGGGTTGTGCTCCAGCGGCCACCAGGCCACGGGCTCGGCGCTCGCCACCGCGAGCAGGAACAACGTCAGCACGGCGAGCACCACCCCGGTCGCGACCAGGACGCCCCGGCGCCGGCCGACGACCCGGCGCAGGATCCGCCGCGAACCCTCCTGCAGGCCCTCGCCGCGGATGCCCCACCAGGTCAGCGCGGCCACGACCAGTCCGGTGACCCCGCAGGCCAGGTCCCAGCGCGGGCGGATGGCGCCGACGTAGAAGAACAGGACGAGCACCGCCACCAGGAACCCCGCGCCGATGAGCGCCGCGGCGACCGTGAGGACGGTGACCGCGGCCGATCGGACGACGTGCCAGGGCAGCACGGCCACGACAGCGAACGGGTCCGACCGCCGCCGGCCGCGCTGGTGGCGACGGCGCTCGACGAACCCGGCCGAACCCTGCACGGTCCAGGCGACCAGTGACCAGCCGACCAGCAGTGCCAGCGCGCCGAACGGTGCCACGGCCGCGACCGAACCGACGGTGAGGAAGCCCAGCCCGGTCAGCACGCGGTACGACGACCGCGGCAGGCCCGAGTGCGAGGCTCGTGCGGCGGCTTCGGCACCACCCTCGGCGTCGCGCCCCGGCCCATCGGGATACTGCTCGTCGGCGTACTGCTCGTCCGCGTAGGTCCGGTCGGCGTTGGTCTGATCGTGCCCGTCGGGCCTGTCGTCGTCCTGGTCGTCGCCGGGGACGGCCGGGTAGACGGCGGTTCCGCCGGGCGAGCCGCCGGCGTACCGGTCGTCTCGGCCGTACGTGTCGTCGGCATACGTTCCCACTGGTACGCCGGTGCCGAGGCGCACGGTCTCCGGGTGGCTGGGGTCGTCGGGTTCGTACGCCCCCGCCGGGTCGTACGCGTCGGCATACTCGTCGTCGGGATACGGCGCGGGCGGCTCCTCCCCCGTCTCAAGCCAGCGCAGCAGCTGTGCCGACGTCGGGCGCTCGGCGGGGTTCTTCGCGAAGCACCGGAGGAGCACCGGCTCCAGCCACTCCGGGCAGCCGGCGAGGTCGGGGTCCTCGTGCAGGACGCGGTAGGCGACCGCCTCCAGCGGCCCGCGCCCGAACGGCGGGCGGCCGGTGGCGGCGTAGGCCACCGTGGCCGCCCAGGCGTGCACGTCGGCGGCGCCGGAGACGTCGGTGCCGGTGAGGATCTCCGGCGCGACGTAGCCCGGTGTGCCGTACACCAGGCCGGGCGTCGTCATCCGGGTGTCGTCGGCGATCTGGGCGATGCCGAAGTCGATCACCACGGCGATCCCGTCGGCCAGCAGCACGTTGCCCGGCTTCAGGTCGCGGTGCACCACTCCGGCGCCGTGAATCGAGCACAGCGCGTCGGCCAGGTCACCGGCCAGGTCGGCGAGCTCCGCCCCGGCCAGCGGGCCGTCGGCATCGACCACCTCGTACAGCGCCGGGCCGTCCACGAAGTCGGTGACGAGGTACGGCGTGGCCGCCGCGACGTCGGCGTCGAGCACCTGGGCGACGTGCCTGCCGCGCACCCGGGCGAGCACCCGGGCCTCGCGCGCGAACCGGGCCCGTGACTCCGCGTCACCGGCGATGTGGGGGCGCAGGAGCTTGACCGCCACCACCCGGCCCCGCGGATCGGTGGCCCGGTGGACCACACCCATGCCGCCCTCGCCGACCCGCTCGTGAAGCACGTAGCCGCCGAGTCGGGCCGACTCGACTGTGGTGGCTTCGTCGGCGAGGTCACGTCGCACGCCAACACGTTAACCGCCACCGTCGGCAGATGTCGGGCCCAAGGGCGGGACGTCCACCCTGACGAAACCCTGAGGTCGGTACCCCGGGATGGCGTCAAATCGCCCGAAAACATGCGGTCGTACGACAAACCGCCGCCCGCACCCGGCTCACGGGTGGGGCGGCGGCGAAGCCTTCCGAAAGGCCGCGCTCGAGGCTGCTAGCCGACCTTCTCCATGATCTCGTCGGAGACGTCGAAGTTGGCGTAGACGTTCTGCACGTCGTCGCAGTCCTCCAGTGCCTCGACCAGCTTGAAGATCTTCGGCGCGGTCTCCTCGTCCAGCGGCACGGTGACGCTGGGCACGAAGCTCGCCTCGGCTGACTCGTAGTCGATCCCGGCGTCCTGCAGCGCGGTGCGTACGGCCACCAGATCAGTCGGCTCGGAGATCACCTCGAACGCCTCGCCGAGGTTGTTGACCTCCTCCGCGCCGGCGTCGAGCACCGCGCCGAGTACGTCGTCCTCGCCGAGCTCGCGCCCCTCCTGCTCGCGGGGGACGACCACGACGCCACGCCGGCTGAACATGTAGGAGACGCTGCCCGCGTCGGCCATCGTCCCGCCGTTGCGGGTGGTGGCGGTGCGCACGTCACCGGCGGCGCGGTTGCGGTTGTCGGTGAGGCACTCGATCAGGATCGCGACCCCGGCGGGGCCGTAGCCCTCGTACATGATCGTCTGGTAGTCGGCGCCGCCGGCCTCCAGGCCCGCCCCGCGTTTGACCGCGCGGTCGATGTTGTCGTTGGGGACCGAGGACTTCTTCGCCTTCTGGATGGCGTCGTAGAGCGTCGGGTTGCCGGCCGGGTCTCCCCCGCCGACCCGCGCGGCGACCTCGATGTTCTTGATCAGCTTCGCGAAGAGCTTGCCGCGCCTGGCGTCGACGACGGCCTTCTTGTGCTTGGTGGTCGCCCACTTGGAGTGGCCGGACATGGCGGGCTACGCCTCCTTCACGAGTTCGACGAAGTAGCGGTGGATGCGCGCGTCACCGGCAAGCTCGGGATGGAAGGCTGTGGCGAGCAGGCGACCCTGGCGGACCGCGACGATCCTACCGGCGGCCGGCCCGGAGGCGACGCGGGCGAGCACCTCGGCGCCGGCGCCCACCGACTCCACCCAGGGTGCTCTTATGAACACCGCGTGGTAGGGCTCGGGCTGCGGGCTGGGGTCGATGGCGTTCAGCGGCACGTCGGCCTCGAACGAGTCGACCTGACGGCCGAACGCGTTGCGGCGTACGGTCACGTCGATCCCGCCGACCGTCTGCTGACCCTCGATGCCGTCCTGGATCCGGTCGGCGAGCATGATCATGCCCGCGCAGGTGCCGAACGCCGGCATGCCACCGGCCACCCGCTTGCGCAGCGGCTCGAGCAGATCGAACGCCGTTGCCAGCTTGAACATCGTGGTCGACTCACCACCTGGCACGACCAGGGCGTCGACGGCGAGGAGCTCCTCGGGCCGGCGGACGTTGACCGGCTTCGCGCCGGACTCCGCCAGCATCCGGTGGTGTTCGCGGATGTCGCCCTGCAGGGCGAGAATGCCGATGGTGGGTTCGCTCACTGGGTTCCTTGCGCACGTCGGGGCACAGTCGGGGTTGCGTTCCAGGGCACACTTGCGGGCAAAGTCCCAGTCTACGAGGGCGGCCCAACCTCACCGGGGCGTACCAGCTCCCACCAACCCGGAGCAGCCCCGAGCAACCCGTGGCAATCCGTGGCGGCTCGTACGGAAGTTCGCAGGGAAGTCCGTACGAAGCTCGTACGGAAGAACGCGGGAGGCGCCGGCCGGCACCGGCGCCCCTCACAGGTGCGTGGTCACCAACCGCGGGTGGCCAGCCGCTCGCTCTCCGGGAGGTCGCGGACGTTCAGACCGACCATCGCCTCGCCGAGGCCCCGGGACACCTTCGCCACCACGTCGGGGTCGTCGTGGAAGGTGGTCGCCTTCACGATCGCCTCGGCCCGCTTGGCCGGGTCGCCGGACTTGAAGATGCCCGAGCCGACGAACACGCCCTCGGCTCCGAGCTGCATCATCATCGCCGCGTCGGCCGGGGTGGCGATGCCGCCGGCGGTGAACAGCACGACCGGCAGCTTGCCGGCGCGGGCCACCTCCTGCACCAGGTCGTAGGGCGCGCGCAGCTCCTTCGCCGCGACGAACAGCTCCTCGTCGTCGAGCGTGCCGAGCCGGCGGATCTCGGCGCGGATGGACCGCATGTGGCGGGTGGCCTCCACGACGTTGCCGGTGCCGGCCTCACCCTTGGAACGGATCATCGCGGCACCCTCGGACAGGCGGCGCAGCGCCTCGCCGAGGTTGGTGGCCCCGCACACGAAGGGGACGGTGAACGCCCACTTGTCGATGTGGTGCGCCTCGTCGGCGGGGGTGAGGACCTCGGACTCGTCCACGTAGTCGACGCCGATCGCCTGCAGGACCTGGGCCTCGACGAAGTGGCCGATGCGGGCCTTGGCCATCACCGGGATGGAGACCGCGCTGATGATGCCGTCGATCATGTCGGGGTCGCTCATCCGGGCCACGCCGCCCTGCACCCGGATGTCGGCCGGGACCCGCTCGAGCGCCATCACCGCGACGGCGCCGGCGTCCTCGGCGATCTTCGCCTGCTCGGGCGTGACCACATCCATGATCACCCCGCCCTTGAGCATCTCCGCCATGCCGCGCTTGACCTTGGCGGTCCCGGTGACGGGGGCGGAGGTGGGCCGGCTGGTGGCGTCGGTGGATGCGGACTGTGCTTCGGTCACTGTCTACCTCGCGAGAGTGGGCACGGAACGGCACATCCATGGTAGGCGACCGCGCGTGACGTCCCGCCGCGTGGCGGGTGATCAGGGCGCGAGACCGGCCGGCGGGGTGACGTCCATCTCCACCGTGGCGGGCATCCGCGCGTGCCCGGCCAGCCGGAACCACCGGACCAGCCGGCGTCCGCGCAGCGCGCGGGTGGTGGCCACGGTGTCGTTGAGGAACCTCCGGGCCATCTCCACCCGTCGGCAGGCCGCGCCGAGCTCGGCGAGGAGCTCGGCGGCGCCGGGTTCGGCGGCGATCTCCTGGCTGGTCTCCACGTCGGGGAACACCACCGCCAGCGCCTTGGACAGGTCCGAGCCCGCGACCTCGCGCTCCTCCTCGTCGTCGGCCGCGCTGGAGCGCTGCGCGGCGTCGATCACCAGCAGCGAGGTGGCCGGGTCGAGCATGCCGGACGTCGCGACCTCCAGCGCGATCGCGGCCCGGCGGAACAGTTGGGCCTCCAGGACCGCCCGGGCGGCGTCGAGGCGGGCGTGCAGCCGGTCGATCCGGCCGGCGGTCCAGGACAGGTAGACCCCGGCCACCGCGAGAACGGCCAGGACGAGCAGCAGCCAGTTCACCGGACGCTCACCGAACCTTCCCGCCCGGCCGGACGCCGCGGTTGCGGGCGTCGTCCTCGCCGACGCCGGGATAGCCCGCGGCCACCATCTCGTACACCGAGAGGATCTCCTTGGCGACGCTGCTCCAGTCGTAGCGGCGAACGGCGACCCGGGCGGCTTCGCGCAGTTGGTCCCGGAAGGCGGCGTCGCCCAGCAACTCCAGTGCGCCGGTGGCCAGGTCGTCGCTGTCGCCGACGCCGAACAGCCGGCCCAGCCGGCCGCCGTCGACCACCAGCCGGAACGCGTCCAGGTCGCTGGCGAGCACCGGCGCGCCGGCCGCCATCGCCTCCACCAGCACGATGCCGAACGACTCGCCGCCGGTCTGCGGCGCGACGTACACCTGCGAGCTGGCGAACATGTCGGCCTTGCCCTCGTCGTCGATCCGGCCGAGGAACGTCACCGCGTCGCGACACTCGGCGGGCAGCCCGGAGCGAACCTCCTCCACGTCGCCGGGGCCGGCGACCAGCAGGCGTACGCCGGGCCGGGCCTGCCAGATCGCGGGGAACGCCCGCAGCAGGACGGCGAGTCCCTTCCGCGGCTCGTCCAGGCGGCCGAGGAAACACATCGTGCCGCCCTCGCCCTGCCACTCCGGCCGGGGGCGCGCGCGGGCGAACCGGTCCACGAACAGGCCGTTCGGGATCACCACGGGTTCACCACCGAGGTGCTGGACGAGGGTGGCCCGCGCGGGCTCGCTCACCGCGATCCGCGCACTGATCTTCTCCAGGGCCGGGCGCAGGACCGACGAGGCGACGCTCATCATCCGCGAGCGCGGCATGGCGGTGTGGAAGGTGCCCACGATCGGGCCGACCGCCGACCACAGCGCGAGCAGCGACAGCGACGGGGTGGCCGGCTCGTGGATGTGGAGGACGTCGAACTGCCCGTCGCGGATCCAGCGGCGCACCCTGGCCGCCGACATCGGGCCGAACGCCAGCCGGGCCACCGAGCCGTTGTACGGCACCGGCACGGCCCGGCCCGCGGGCACGACGTACGGCGGCACGGGCGTGTCGTCGTCGGCGGGTGCGAGCACGGACACGGCGTGGCCCTCGCCGAGCAGGACCTCGGCCAGGTCGCGGACGTGGTTCTGCACCCCGCCGGGCGCGTCCAGCGAGTACGGGCAGACGATGCCGACCCGCATCAGCGCCTCCGGTCGAGGTCCGCGCGGCGGGCGGGTTCGAGGTCGGCGATCCACAGCCGCTGCAGCATGTGCCAGTCCTGCGGGTGCTCGGCGATCCCCGCGGCGAAGGCGTCGGCGACCTGCTGGGTGAGGTCGCGGATGGCCTGCCGGGAGCCGGGCGGCTTGGCCACCGCCGGGTGGAAGCGCACGTGCATGGTGGGTCCGTCGTACCACAGTGTGACCGGCAGCAGGGTGGCGCCGGTCCGCAGCGCCAGTGCTGCGGGGCCGGCGGGCATCCGGGTGCGTTCGCCGAAGAATTCGACCTCGACGCCGCGGGCGGACAGGTCGCGGTCGGCGACCAGGCAGACCAGGCCGCCCTCGCGCAGCCGCTCGGCGAGCACCCCCATCGGGTCCGGGCCGCCGGTGGCGGCGAGCACCTGGATGCCGAGTGCTGCGCGGTAGGCGACGAACCGGTCGTAGAGGCGTTCGGGGCGTACGCGTTCGGCGACCGTGGTCACCGGCGCGCCGTTGGCGGCGGCCCACGCGCCCGCGAAGTCCCAGTTGCCCATGTGCGGAAGCGGGGCGACCACGCCGTTGCCCGAGCGCATCGCCTCCCAGAACGCGTCCTCGCCGTGGGTGACGACGGCTCCCCTGATGTGGTCCGGACCGAGGTCGGGCAGCCGGAACGCCTCGCACCAGTAGCGGAAGTACGACCGCATACCGGCCCGGGACAGCCGCCGGAGCTCCTCAGGGGTGGCGTCGGGGCGTACGCGGGCGAGGTTGCGCTCCAGGCGCCGCACGCCCTTGGGCCGGCGCCGCCAGACGAGGTCGGCTCCGAGGCGCAGCAGGCCGTACGCGGCGGGCGCGGGCAGCAGTCGCAGGACCTTCCAGCCGGCGGCGTAGGCGCGGTAGCTGGCGGCGTACTTCAGGCGGAGCGGCAACGAGGGCCGGCCGGTCGGAGCGTCGGCGGTGCGACCGCCGGTGGTACGGCTGTCGGCGCGGTGGCTGTCGGTGAGCGGACGGTCTCGGCCCGAGTCCTCGGCGGCGGGCCGGCCGGCTGCGATCACCGGGCCTCCCTCTCCGCACCCGGGCGGTTCGAGCCCGCTCCGGTGGCGGCACCGCCCGTCGCGGTGTCCCCGGTGCCCCGGCCCGAGCCCGGCCCACGCTCGTTCGCCTGCGCCTGCGCACGCACCGCGAGGATCCGCTGCACGACGGTCACGGTGCTCGCGACGGCCAGCAGGCACAGGACGGCCGGCAGCAGGAACGGCACTCCCAGGCCGGCCAGCCCGGTGGCCACCAGGACGGCGACCAGCCGGTCGGCACGTTCGGCGATGCCGACGTTGGCGGTCATGCCCAGGCTCTCCGCCCTGGCCTTGGCGTACGACGTGACGTTGCCCATCACCAGGCAGTAGAGCGCGACGCAGGCGAGCCAGAACGCGTCGCCGCCGCCCGCGAACCACAGCGTCAGGCCGCCGAACACCGCGGCGTCACCGATCCGGTCGAGGGTGGAGTCGAGGAAGGCGCCCCACTTCGACGACCGCCGCGACATCCGGGCCATCAGCCCGTCGATCATGTCGGAGAAGACGAAGAAGGTAAGGAACAGCGTGCCCCAGAAGAGCTCTCCGCGGGGGTAGAAGGCGAGGGCGCCGACACACACCCCGGCGGTGCCGACCACGGTGACGATGTCCGGACCGATGCCGACACGCAGGAGGAACCGCGCGACCGGGGTCAGCAGTCGTAGCCAGAATTGGTGGAACCTTCGCAACATGTGGGGGCAGCCCGCTCGTTCGGTGACCTGGTCGTCCGTCTGCGCATCGCCCGCGTCCCGTCCGGGTTTCCGTCCGGGTTCGCGAGACGCGCCGATGCTACTCAGCGCGGGGGGCTTGTGCGCCGGGCGGGCCGGGTGAAAGGTGGAAAACCACATGTCAGGGCGCCGTCACGGACGGCAGCCGTCCGGGCGCGTCCGGCTGTGTCCACGCACACAGCGCGCGCAAGGAGGCGTCGCCATGGCGGACAAACAGAGCAACCCCGGTGGAGCCGCCGGTCAGGCACCGACGGCCGACCGGCCCGATGCGATCCGCAACATCGTGCTGGTCGGCCCGTCCGGCTCCGGCAAGACGACCCTGGTCGAGGCTCTGCTGGCGGCGACGGGTGCCATCCCCCGCCCCGGCCGGGTGGAGGACGGCGCGACCGTCAGCGACTTCGACGAGGTGGAGCACCGCCAGCAGCGGTCGGTCGGCCTGTCCCTGGCACCGGTCGTCCACGACGGCATCAAGATCAACCTGCTGGACACCCCCGGCTACGCCGACTTCGTCGGTGAGCTGCGGGCCGGACTGCGCGCCGCCGACTGCGCGTTGTTCGTGATCGCGGCGAGTGAGGGTGTGGACGGCCCGACCCAGGCGCTGTGGCAGGAGTGCGCCTCGGTACGCATGCCGCGAGCGGTGGTGATCACCAAGCTCGACCACCACCGGGCCGACTATGCGGGCGTGCTGGCGCAGGCGCAGGCGGCGTTCGGGGAGAAGGTGCTGCCGCTGTACCTCCCGGTCGACGGTCAGGGTGCGGTGACCGGCCTGGTCGGGTTGTTGTCGGAGAAGCTGTTCGACTACTCCTCGGGCAAACGCGCCGAGGGCACCCCGCCGCAGGAGTACGCCGACGCCACCGCGGAAGCACGGGGCACCCTGATCGAGGGCGTCATCGAGGAGTCCGAGGACGAGTCGTTGATGGACCGCTACCTCGGCGGTGAGCAGATCGACGCGAAGGTCCTGGTGGACGACCTGGAGAAGGCGGTCGCGCAGGCGTCGTTCTTCCCGGCGCTGCCGGCGTGCTCGACGACCGGCGTGGGCATGGCCGAACTCCTGGAGGTGATGACCAGCGCGTTCCCCTCCCCGCTCGAACACCCCCAGCCCGAGGTCTACACCCCGGTGGGCAAGTCGGAGGGCCGGCTGCCCTGCGACCCCGACGGTCCCCTGCTCGCCGAGGTGGTGAAGACCTCCTCCGACCCCTACGTCGGCCGGATCAGCCTGGTGCGGGTCTTCTCCGGCACCGTCCGGCCGGACACCGTGCTGCACGTGTCGGGGCACTCCTCGGCGTTCTTCGGCGAGGAACGCGGCCACGAGGACCACGACGAGGACGAACGCGTCGGTTCGCTGTCGTCGCCGCTGGGCAAGCTGCAACGCCCGCTGAACCACTGCGTGGCCGGCGACATCTGCGCCATCGGCAAGCTGTCCCGCGCGGAGACCGGCGACACCCTCTCGGCCAGGGAACGCCCGCTGCTGATGCGCCCCTGGTCGATGCCCGAGCCGCTACTCCCGATCGCGGTCACCGCACACGCCAAGGCCGACGAGGACAAGTTGTCGCTCGGGCTGGCCCGGCTTGGTGCGGAGGACCCGACGCTCCGGATCGAGCACAACGCCGAGACGCACCAGCTGGTGCTGTGGTGCATGGGCGAAGCACACGCCGACGTCGTACTCGACCGGCTCGCCAACCGGTACGGCGTGTCGGTGGACCAGGTTCCCCTGCGGGTGCCACTGCGGGAGACGTTCGGCCGCAAGGCGGCCGGGCGGGGGCGGCACGTCAAGCAGAGCGGCGGTCACGGCCAGTACGCCGTCTGCGAGATCCAGGTCGAGCCGCTCCCCCAGGGCTCGGGCCTTGAGTTCGTGGACAAGGTGGTCGGCGGCGCGGTGCCCCGGCAGTTCATCCCGAGCGTGGAGAAGGGCGTACGCACCCAGATGGAACGCGGGATCACCGCCGGCTACCCCGTCGTCGACATCCGCGTGACGCTGGTGGACGGGAAGGCGCACAGCGTCGACTCCTCCGACATGGCCTTCCAGACCGCGGGGGCGCTCGCCCTGCGCGAGGCCGCCCCGGACGGCCGGGTCTGCCTCCTCGAACCCGTCGACCTGGTGTCGGTGCTGGTCGACGACGACTTCGTGGGCACGGTGATGGGCGACCTGTCCGGACGGCGCGGCCGGGTCCTCGGCACCGAACCCGTCGGGCAGGGCCGGACGCTGGTGAAGGCGGAGGTGCCGCAGATCGAGATCACGAGGTACGCCGTGGACCTGCGGTCGATGGCGCACGGCAACGGCACCTTCACCCGGGAGTTCGTCCGGTACGAGCCGATGCCGGCCCAGCTGGCGAGCAAGCTGGCGCAGGAGCAGGCCGCCGACGGCTGACCGCGAAGCCGAAGCCGGCGGAGTGAGCCGGAGAGCTGAAGCAGGGACGGTCCCCTGTGGTCCACCGGTGCGCGGGCGGGTGAGCCTCGCACCGGCGGACCGCCGGTGGCCAGTGCAGGAAGGTGTGCCCCGGGGTGGGCCGGTGCGTCACTACGCTCGGAGATCAGCCCAGCTCCACCTGCCTGAGGAAGGACCGTCCATGCCCCTGACGTTCGACATGCCGAGGGAACAGCTCGCGACGTACACCGGGACCAACCCCCGGCCCGCCGACTTCGACGAGTACTGGGACGCCGCGCTGGCCGAGCTGGACGCCCTCGACCCGAAGGTCGAGCTGGAGCCGGCCGACTTCCAGACGGCGTTCGCGGAGTGTTTCCACCTGTGGTTCCAGGGCACCGGCGGCGCCCGGGTGCACGCCAAGCTGCTCCGCCCCCGCAACGCCTCCGGGCAGCACCCCGGCGTGGTCCACTTCCACGGCTACTCCGGCAGCTCGGCCGACTGGTCGGACCTGCTCGGCCACGTCGCGCTCGGCTTCACCGTGGCCGCGCTGGACTGCCGCGGTCAGGGTGGGCTGTCGGAGGATGTCGGTGGGGTGACCGGCTGGACCCTGCGCGGTCACATCGTCCGCGGACTCGACGACGGGCTGGCGCAGGCCCCCGAGAAGCTCTACTACCGCCACGTCTACCTCGACACCGCCCTGCTGGCCCGGATCGTGATGGGCATGGATGACGTGGACGAGAACCGCGTGGGCGCCACCGGCGGCAGCCAGGGCGGTGGGCTGACCCTCGCCTGCGCCGCGCTGGAGCCGAGGATCAAGCGGGCCGCACCGACGTTCCCGTTCCTGACCGACTACCGGCGGGTGTGGGACCTCGACCTGGCCAAGAACGCCTACGCCGAACTGCAGGAGTGGTTCCGCCGCTTCGACCCGCTGCACGAACGCGAGGACGAGGTCTTCACCACCCTCGGCTACATCGACGTCCAGCACCTCGCCCCGAGGATCCGGGCGGAGATCCTGATGGGCGTGGGGCTCGGTGACCAGGTCTGCCCGCCGTCCACGCAGTTCGCGGCGTACAACAAGATCACCGGCGCGAAGTCGCTGCGGATCTACCCCGACTACGGGCACGAGGGCCTGCCCGGCAACGGCGACGCGATCTACACGTTCCTGGCCCAGCTTTAGGACCTGGCTGGACAGCTCCACCGACTCGTCACGTCACCGGCTGGGGCCGGGGCACGACTGCGAGGCGCCCGCCGCGCTCACTCTCGTGTCCCGGCCCGACTTTGTGCGCCCGCGTTCTCGTCGCGCGCGCAGGCACAGTAGGAGCATGACCAACGAACCGATCGCGCTGAACGCAGCGCTGGCATCCTTCGACGCGCGGTGGAGCCCGCGCATCGTCACCCGGGTCAACGACTACGACGTCCGGATCGCCAAGGCGCAGGGCGACCACGTCTGGCACGTGCACGACGACACCGACGAGTTCTTCCTGGTCCTGGACGGGGAGTTCCACATCGCACTTCGCGAACCCTCCGGCGAGCGGACCGTGGTCCTGCAGGCGGGCTCGGTCTTCACCGTTCCGCGCGGCACCGAGCACAAGCCGTCCGCGCCGTCGGGCGCGTCGGTCCTGCTCCTCGAGCCCACCGGCACCTCGACCGTCGGCGACCGGCACGACGAGGTGCCCGACCACGTGGACGCCACCACCGGGCACGAGCTGGGTTCCTGAAGCGCGACCTGTCGTTCGGCTGAGCCGTACGGTCGGTCGTGGTGGTGAGCCGTACGGCTCAGTCGGTCGGCCAGGACCGCGCCAGCAGCGCACGGGTCTCGCGCAGCAACACCGGCAGCACCTTGGTCCCGGCGACGACCGGCATGAAGTTGGTGTCGCCCGCCCACCTCGGCACGATGTGCTGGTGCAGGTGGGCGGCGATGCCGGCGCCGGCGACCGGGCCCTGGTTCAGCCCGATGTTGAACCCCTGCGCTCCCGACACGTCCCGCACCGCACGCATGGCCTGCTTGGTGAGCCGAGCCACCTCGTCGGTCTCCTCGTCGGTGAGCTCGGTGTAGTCGGCCACGTGGCGGTACGGGCAGACCATCAGGTGGCCGGGGTTGTAGGGGTAGAGGTTGAGCACGGCGAACGCCGCCTTGCCGCGGGTCACCACCAGACCCTCCTCGTCGGAGCGGTCCGGTATGTCGCAGAACGGACATCCGTCGCGGGGGCCGTCGCCGCGCGGCTTGTTCTCGCCGAGGATGTAGGCCATCCGATGCGGGGTCCACAGGCGCTCGAACGCGTCGGGGGTGCCGACGCCCTCCTGCCGCTCGGGCTGGCCCGGACGTTCGGGCTGATCCGGCTGGTGCTGGTGCTCCGGCTCGTCCACGCACCCGATCTTACGGACGGCGCACGGACGTCGCGCGCCTCGGCCGTCCTGATCCCGGCTCGCCCCCGGCCGGCCTGCAGCCCGCGCCCGGCCTGCCCTGGCGTACCCCATGCGTCCCTCAGGTGAGGAACCGCTGCACCGCCCGCATCTTGTTCATCGCGTCCAGTGCGGCGACCTTGTAGGACTCCGCCAGCGTGGGGTAGTTGAACACCGCGTCCACGAGGTAGTCGACGGTGGCGCCGCAGCCCATCACGGTCTGCCCGATGTGCACCAGCTCGGTGGCGCCGGTGCCGAACACGTGCACGCCGAGCAGCGTCCGCTCCTCCGCGTGCACGAGCAGCTTGAGCATGCCGTAGCTGTCGCCCAGGATGGCGCCGCGGGCCAGCTCGCGGTAGCGGGAGATGCCCACCTCGAACGGCACGTTCGCCTCGGTCAGCTCGTCCTCGGTGCGGCCGACGTAGCTGATCTCGGGGATCGTGTAGATGCCGATCGGCTGGAGTTCGCCCATCTCGGTCCCGACGGGTTCCTCCAGCGCGTGGTAGGCGGCTCGCCTGCCCTGCTCCATCGAGGTGGCCGCCAGCGCGGGGAAGCCGATCACGTCGCCCACGGCGTAGATGTGGGGTACGGCGGTGCGGTAGTGCTCGTCGACCTTGATCCGGCCGCGGGCGTCGGCCTCCAGCCCGGCGTTGCCGACCTCGAGGCCCTCGGTGACCCCCTGTCGCCCGGCGGAGTACATCACCGTGTCGGCCGGGATGCGCTTGCCGCTTTCCAGCACGGTCAGCGTCGCGCCGTCGTGGTGGTCGACCCGGGCCACCGTCTCGTTGAAGCGGAACGTCACCGCGAGGTCGCGCAGCTGGTACTTCAGCGCCTCGACGATCTCCAGGTCGCAGAAGTCCAGCATCCGGTCCCGGCGTTCGACCACGGTGACCTTGGTGCCGAGCGCGGCGAACATCGAGGCGTACTCGATGCCGATCACCCCGGCGCCGACGACCACCATCGACGACGGGATCTGGTCCATCTCCAGCAGCTGGTCGGAGTCGACGATGCTGCGGCCGTCGAAGGCCACCGAGGACGGCCGGGCCGGGCGGGTGCCGACCGCGATCACGATCCGGTCGGAGGTGACGGTGCGGACGCCGCCGTCGGGCCCGGTGACCGCGACGGTGTGGTCGTCGACGAACCTGCCCACGCCGAACAGCATCTGCACGCGGTTGCGGGCGAGCTGGCTGCGGATCACGTCGATCTCACGGCCGATGACGTGCTGGGTGCGGGCGGACAGGTCGGCGACGGTGATGTCGTCCTTCAGGCGGTACGCCGAGCCGTACAGCTCCCGCTGGTTGAGTCCGGTGAGGTAGAGGATCGCCTCGCGCAACGTCTTGGACGGGATGGTCCCGGTGTTGATGCAGACCCCGCCGATCATGTGCCGCTTCTCCACCACGGCCGTGCGGCGGCCGAGTTTGGCACCGGCGATCGCGGCCTTCTGGCCGCCGGGTCCGGATCCGATGACGAGCAGGTCGTAGTCGTACATCAGCACACTCCTGACACGGTCTCCGGACACCAGCGAGGTCCCGACTCGACCATCCTGCCGGGCCGCCGCACTTGTGTCGATCAGTGCTGCTCAGGGCCGCTCAGGACCCCCGGCGCGACCAGCGCGTCCAGCCCGGGCCGGTCCAGGTAGCCCGCCGCTCCCCCGGCCGCGCCGACCTTCCAGGAGGCGAAGTACGTCGCCCGCCGAAGCGCCGCTCGCGGATCCAGTCCGCGGGACCAGCCGTCCACGAACGCGGCGAACAACGCGTCACCGGCCCCGACCGTGCTCACCACGTCACGTGTGCGGACGGCAGGCACGTGCAGGAGCGGTCCGCCGCGGACGCCGAGCAGCGCTCCGTCGCCGCCCAGTCCGACCACGACGACGGCGGTGGCGTACCGGCGGTGCAGCGCCTCCACGAAGTCCCGCGGTGTGCGGTCGAGGCGTTCGTGGGAGGCGAACAGCAGGTCGGCACCGGCCAGCCAGTCGCTGTTGTAGGCGTCGTCCGGCCCGGACACCGCCTGGACGTCGGCTGCCACCGGCACCCCGCGCTCGCGGGCCTCGGCGAGCAGCGGGCGCGCGTAGCCGATGGTGCCGAGCACCGCCAGGCTCACGTCCGCGAGCAGGCCGGGCACCAGTTCGGGTGGGTACGCCGCGCGCTGGACGTCCTTGAGGTCCACGAGGTTGACCCGCCGGCCGTCCGGCTCGTGGCGTACGAGGGACTGGGCCGTGGCGGGGGTGGCCCGGACGACGTAGCCGGGATCCAGGCCGCGGGCGGCGAGCGTCCGCACGCACACCGAGCCGAGCAGGTCGTCGCCGACCACCGACGCGAGACGGACGTCCTGACCGAGGGTGTGCAGCGCCAGCGCGACGTTGACGCCCACCCCGGACACCGAGGTGGACAGCGCGTGCTCACCGAACGCGTCGGTGTCGCCCAGCAGGCCGGCGGGCACCGTCGTCTCGACGCTGGTGTGCCCGACGACCGCGATCACGCGCGCTGCCGCCGTTGGCCGGGGCTAGACCTGGGCGCGGTTGCGTACGGCGGCCAAGATTTCCTCGACCGCCTGGTCGACCGGCACGCCGTTGTTCTGCTCACCGGAGCGGTAGCGGAACGACACCGCTCCCTTGGCGACGTCGTCGTCGCCGGCCAGCAGCATGTACGGCACCTTCTGCTTCTGCGCGTTGCGGATCTTCTTCTGCATCCGGTCGTCGGAGGTGTCGATCTCCACCCGGATGCCGTGCTCGGTGAGCTTCGCGGCGACGTCGCGGAGGTAGGGCACGTGCTCGTCGGTGATCGGGATCCCGACCACCTGCACCGGCGCCAGCCAGGGAGGGAACGCACCGGCGTAGTGCTCGACCAGGACACCGAGGAACCGTTCGATCGAGCCGAACTTCGCCGAGTGGATCATCACCGGCTGCTGCCGGGAGCCGTCTGCCGCCTGGTACTCCAGCCCGAACCCGGCCGGCTGGTTGAAGTCGTACTGGATGGTCGACATCTGCCAGGTGCGCCCGATCGCGTCCCGGGTCTGCACCGAGATCTTCGGGCCGTAGAACGCCGCGCCGCCCGGGTCGGGCACCAGCTCCAGGCCTGTCTCCTTGGCGGTCTCCTCCAGGATCCTGGTGGCCTCGGTCCACTGCTCCTCGGTGCCGATGAACTTGTCGGAGTCGTCGCGGGTGGACAGCTCGAGGTAGAAGTCGTCCAGGCCGAAGTCCTTGAGCAGCCCGAGCACGAAACCGAGCAGGTGCTTGATCTCGTCGGCGGCCTGCTCGGGGGCGACGTAGGAGTGCGAGTCGTCCTGGGTCATGCCGCGCACCCGGGTCAGCCCGTGCACGACGCCGGACTTCTCGAACCGGTAGACCGCGCCGAACTCGAAGAACCGCAGCGGCAGCTCGCGGTAGGAGCGGCCCCGCGAGCGGTAGATCAGGTTGTGCATCGGGCAGTTCATCGCCTTGACGTAGTAGTTCGCGCCCTCGACCTCCATGGGCGGGAACATCGTGTCGGCGTAGTACGGCAGGTGCCCGGACGTCTCGAACAGTCCGCCCTTGGTGATGTGCGGCGTCCCGACGTACTGGAAGCCCTCCTCCAGGTGGCGCCGGCGGACGTAGTCCTCCATCTCGCGCTTGACGACGCCGCCCTTGGGGTGGAACACCGCGAGGCCCGAGCCCAGCTCGTCGGGGAAGGAGAACAGGTCCAGCTCGCGCCCGAGCTTGCGGTGGTCGCGCCGCTCGGCCTCCTCCAGCCGCTGGAGGTAGGCCTTGAGGGCGTCGCGCGACTCCCAGGCGGTGCCGTAGATGCGCTGCAGCTGGGGGTTCTTCTCACTGCCCCGCCAGTACGCCGCCGCGACCCGCATCAGCTTGAACGCCGGGATGTTGCGGGTGGTGGGCAGGTGCGGCCCGCGGCACAGGTCCTTCCAGGCCAGCCCGCCGTCGCGGCGCAGGTTGTCGTAGATGGTCAGCTCGCCGCCGCCCACCTCGACGCCGGCACCTTCCGCCGCCGCACCGGCACCGCCCTTGAGGCCGATCAGCTCCAGCTTGTACGGCTCGTCGGCCAGCTCGGTGCGGGCGTCGTCGTCGCCGACCACACGGCGGGAGAACGACTGCCCCTCCTTGACGATCTCCTGCATGCGCTTCTCGAGGCGCTTGAAGTCGTCGGGGTGGAACGGCTCGGCGACGTCGAAGTCGTAGTAGAAGCCGTTCTCGACCGGCGGGCCGATGCCGAGCTTCGCCTCGGGGTAGAGCTCCTGCACCGCCTGGGCCAGCACGTGCGCGGTGGAGTGCCGCAGGATCGCCCGGCCGTCGGCGCTGTCGATCGCCACCGGCTCCACCTCGTCACCGGCCGACAGCGGCCAGGCGAGGTCGCGCAGCTCGCCGCCGACCCGGGCGGCCACGACGGTGCGGTCACCGGGTTCGACGCCGAGCGCCTCACCGGCAGTCGTGCCCGTCGTCACCTCGGCCTCGGCGCGCTCGCCGGAACGGACGACGGTGACGGTGATCTCGGACACTTCGGGCTCCTCCGGGGTACGGGGACGACGAGTGGGCTGAGCGGACTATCCGCCGATCCTATGCGGTGACCCCCGCCGCTCCGGAGCCGCCGCACGCGCCGTCAGGACCGGCGTTCTCCGGGCAGGTAGCCGACCCCGACCTGGGCGGGACGCAGCAGCCGGTCCGAGAGCGCGTAGCCGGGCCGGCGTACCTCCACCACCCGGCCCACCCGGTCACCGGGCTCGACCGGCACCCGGGCCACCGCCTCGTGCACCCGCGGGTCGAACTCCTGACCGCGCGCGTCGACCTCGCGCAGCCCGCGCCGGTGGAGGATCTCCAGCAGCTCCGCCCGCACCGAGTCCAGGTTGGCGGCGTGGTCGGCGTCTCCGTCCCCCGCGGCGCCCTGGCCGGCGAGCACGTCGATCCGGTCCACCACGAGCAGGATCTCCCGGGCCAGCGGTGCCACGAACTCCTCGACGAGGCCCTGCCGGGCGAACTCCAGCTGGCGGTACAACTCGTCGTACATGCGCTGCCGGGCCTGGTCCTCCAGCAGGCGGCGCTGGAACAGGTCGCGCAGCGCGGCCACCTCCTGTGCCAGCTCGGCCACCTCCGGGAGAGCGACCGGTCGTTCCACCAGCTGCTCGCCAGGCTGTGAGGTGCGTTCCGACATGCCTAGATTCCCTTCCGGAAGGTCCCGCCGTAGGTGGGCCCGCGTCCGCCGCCGCGGCCGCGGCCGTATCCGCGCCGGTGCTGTTTCCAGGCCGGCTGCCGATGACGGAGGACGTACAAGGCGACGATCGCCACGATCCAGCACGCGCCCACCACGCGCAGGCTCTCCACGTGGGCCAGGGCGACGAACAGGCCCGCGCCGACGAGCAGGACGAGATACAGCCGCAGCGAGCGGCTGCGCACCCACACCGGGGAACGCGCCTCGGCCAGCAGGTCCTTCAGCTCCTCGGCATACATGGTGACGTTCCAGTCGGTCAGCTCGAGCTTGCGAATCCGGCGCAGGTGCCGGCGGACCAGGGTGTACTGCCGCCGGGAGGTGATGACCGGCCGGTCGGTTCCCCGGCCGTCGCCCCAGTGGTCGACGCTGGTGACCGCGACCTCGTACAGCGCCGTCGCCAGCGCGACCTTGACGTCCTCCGCCTCGGGGTTGGCCTCGATCGCGCGCTGCAGGACGGCCAGGCCCTCCTTCACCCGGCCGGCACCGACCTGGGCGGCACCGAGGCCGGTGAGCGCGCGGAGGTTACCGGGCTCACGTTCGCGGACGTAGTCGTACTCGGCCAGGGCCAGGCGCCAGCGCCCCTGCTCGAGGTAGCGGTCGCCCCTGCGCAGGTGGTCGTGCAGGTCGGGGTCGCGGCGGTGGCCGGACGAGCCCGGCCCGCTGGAGCCTGTCCCCCCAGAACCAGTGCCACCGGAACCAGTGCCACCGGAGCCGCTCGGCCCCGTCGGACCGCCTGGTGCGGGTGCCGGCACCCGGTCACGGACGCCGCCACCCGGCCCGCTCCCCTGCCCGCCGGAGCCCGAGCCGGAGGTCGCCGCCTGCCGGGCACGGGCGAGTTTCTCGTCGTACGCCGAACGCGCCGCGGGATTCAGGAGCGCCTTCTCCGCCGCGTCGACGTCACGCACGCGCTGCTCGGCGTACGCCCGGCGCTCGGGGTCGGGGCTGGACTGGCGGCGCACCCAGACCCGGCGCTGCGCGGTGATCGCCGCCCGGATCTGCTCGGTGCTGGCGCCGGGCGCGACCTCGAGGATGTCGTAGTAGTCGACGGGCATGGCTTCAGCCGCTCAGCTGATGTCGAGCAGCCGCATCCGGTCGGTGGCCGACGCGACCTCGCCCTCAGCCATCGTGGCGACGTTGTTCACCTCGAAGGTGCCGATCCGCTCCCCCGACGTCTTGTCGTGCACCTCGATGAAGACCGTCTGGTCGATGTCGTACGCGTAGACCACCTCGAACGGCGCCCCCGCCGGGTAGGGCGGGACGTCGAAGGTCTGCTCGCCGATCGCGCGCACGTAGTCGGGATCGTCGTCGTCGCCCTGGGTCACCTCGACCTTGAGCCGGGTCTGGTTGTTCTCGATGGTCTCGAACACCTGGCCGCGCTTGGCGGGGATCTTGGTGTTGGCCGGGATGATGACGACGTTCTCCACGTCCTCGGCGGAGGCGGCGCCGCGGCGGACGGCCAGCGCACCGAGCCCCTGCGAGGTGACGTCCCGGATCCGGGGGCGGGTCACCGCCGACGCCAGCACCGGCAGCGGCTCCGCGGTCACGCCGTCGGTGGTGCCGGTGGCGTGTCCGGTCGCCCCCCTGCCGGCGGCGGCGCCGGAGTCGGCGACCTCGAGGTCGACCAGGTGTGCCTGGATCGCCGCGCCCAGCGCGACCACCTCGTCGGGGTTGACCGTACGAATGGGCTCTCGGCCGGCGACCTTCTCGATCATCGCCCGCACCATCGGCATCCGGGTCGAGCCGCCCGCGAGCTGCACGTGGTCGACTCCGGACCAGTCCAGGCCGGCGTCGCCGACGACGATCTCGGCGATGTCGCGGGTACGGCTGATCAGGCTGGAGGTGACGTCCTCGAACTCCGCACGGGTGAGCGGCACGACCTTCGACACCCCGCCGCCGGACAGCACAACCCGGGTCTGCTCGACCGTGGTGAGGCTGCGCTTGGCGATCTCGGCCTTCTCCCGCAGGTCCGCCTCGGCCTCGGCGCCGTCGAGCAGGCTCGGCCCGCCGGCCGCCTGGAAGCGTTCGTCCAGCAGGCGCATCAGCAGGTTGTCGAAGTCGAAGCCGCCGAGGTTGCGGTCGCCGTGGGTGGCGAGGACGTCGAAGTCACCGCCGCCCACCCGCATCACGGTCACGTCGAACGTGCCGCCGCCGAGGTCGTAGACCAACACGGTGCCCTCGACCTCGTGCTCGACGCCGTAGGCGAGCGCGGCCGCGGTCGGCTCGTTGAGGACCCGGGCGACGTTCAGCCCGGCGATCCGGCCGGCGTCGATGGTGGCCCGCCGGGGCGCGTCGTCGAAGTACGCGGGAACGGTCACCACCGCGTCGGTCACCGGCGAGCCGAGGGCGAGTTCGACGTCGTCCTTGATGCGGCGCAGGATGATCGCGGAGATCTCCTCGGGCCGGTAGGTCGTCCCGCCGCTGGTCTCGAACTTCCAGCTCGGGTCGCCCATCGACCGCTTCACGAACTGCACGACGTCCAGCGGCGCGGTCACCGCCGACCGCTTCGCCATCGTGCCCACGATCGGCAACTCGTCCTGGAAGAGCACGACCGACGGCGTGAGGCGCTCGCCGTCCCGGTTGACCACGATCTCGGGCTTGCCGAGGTCGTTCACCCGCGCGGCAGCGGAGTAGGTGGTGCCCAGGTCGATGCCGATCGTGTGGCCCACGAGTCCGTCCCTTCCAACACACCGGCTCACCACACCGGCGACCGGGCCGGTGCCGGTCCACCCAACGTAGCTGAACCTTCACCTTCGTGGCGTTCCGCCATCCCGGCATCCTGTGCCCGGCTGCGCCATCCCGGGACGACCGCGGTCCCCGCGCTCCGGTTACCCTCCCCCTCGTGCTCATCCTGTTGCCGCCCTCGGAGGGCAAGGCCTCCACCGGCAGAGGCCGCCCGGTCGACCTCGACTCGCTGTCGCTGCCCGAACTCACCCCCGCCCGTACGAAGGTCCTCGACGCGCTGACCGACCTGTGCGCCGACGCGGATCGGACCGAGGAGGCGGTGGCCGTGCTGGGGCTGTCCGCCGGCCAGCGCGGTGAGGTCGAACGCGACGCGCGGCTGCGGGACGCCCCGACGTTGCCGGCGGCCAGGCTGTACACAGGCGTGCTGTACGACGCGCTCGACCTGGCCTCGCTCGGGCCGGCACAGCGGCGCCGGGCACAGCGCTTCCTGCTGATCTGCTCCGGCCTGTGGGGCGCGGTCCGGTTGCGTGACCGCATTCCGGCGTACCGCTGCTCGATGACCGTACGGCTGCCCGGCGTCGGTGCGCTGGGCGCCTTCTGGCGGGAGAGCATGCCGGCCGCGTTCGCCGGCGCTGCCGGGCGCGGACTGGTGCTGGACCTGCGCTCGTCGGCGTACGCCACCGCCTGGACGCCCACCGGCGACATCGCCGGCCGCACCGCGACCGTGCGGGTGCTGCAGGAGACCCGGCCGGGCGACGCCTCCAGCCGTACCGTTGTCAGCCACTTCAACAAGGCCACCAAGGGCCGACTGGTCCGCGACCTGCTGACCAGCGACGACACCCCCCGCCGCCCGGCCGAGCTGGTCGAGGTGCTGAGGGGGCTGGGCTACCAGGTCGAGGCCGAGCGGCCCGACCGCGGACGTCCCTGGCCGCTGGACGTCGTGGTCACCTCCGTCTGAGCAGACCGCAGGGCCGTTCGAACCTCGGTGTAGGGCCACCATCGCGTGCGGACAATGCAGGGGGCACCGAGGACACGAAGCGGCATCGAAACGGCGGCCGTTTCGGACGGGCCGACCCGGTGCCGGAGCCCGAGGTAGGCACACCTCGGGGCCCGAAACAGGAGCAGCCCCGGCCGAAGCCGGGGCTGACCTGGGGGTTTATCGGTGGGCGATACTGGGATCGAACCAGTGACCTCTTCGGTGTGAACGAAGCGCTCTCCCGCTGAGCTAATCGCCCTCTGCGCGCCCTGACCGGGGCGACAGAAACCCTAGCGCATCGCCATCTACCGCAACGACCGGACCCACTCCCACGCGGAGACGACCGGGCCGGGCCATCCCTGCGTCACCACCCACGCGGCCGCGGCAGCGGCGACGAGCACCGCCACGCCGGCGCCGATCAGGACGTTGCGCCTGCGGGCCTTGGGGTCCATCGCCTTCTCACCCGCGGCGCGCGCCTTGTCCTTCGACCACTCCAGGGTCCGGTGTGCCCACGCGAACTCCGTGGCCAGCACCGCGAGTCCGAGGATGACCGTGAGCCAGCCGGGACCGGGCGCGACGAACATGACGAGCCCGGCGACGATGAGCAGCACACCGACCACGAAGACTCCACCGCGCCAGGTGGCGTTGAGCGTGGGGTGGCGGCGGATGCGGCGGCGCGCGCGGTGGTGCCACTGGATCCGGTGCCACCAGTGCCGGTGCTTCTGCTCGTCGTCGTGTTTGCCGTCGTGTCCGTCGTCGTGCCGACCGCGCTCAACGTCGCGCTCATCCTGCTGTTCGACACGCCGGTCATCGTGTCGCTCGTGGCCGCCGTGGTCGGCTGATCCCCGAACGTCCGACCCGGGCGGCGTGTCGTTTTCGGTGCCGTTCGCGGTGTCCGCGGCGACGCGGCCGTCCACGCTGTGCCGGTCCGGGCGCGGAGGCGCGACGGCCTGCCGGCCATCGGCCACGCCCTTGTCGTGGTCGGTGTGTCGGTAGGCGCTCACGAATCCTCCTGCGTGGTTCTCCGCGCTTCGTCCGTTATGGTTTGAGCGCGGGGCCCGGAGACACAATGCCCCCGCTGCCAGTGGTATAGCCGCAGAGACTACCGTGACGTCCGACCCCCTTCTGCGGAAGGGAAAACCCCGATCTCGTCTCGCATACTGAGAAGTTTGAGGGTGCGATTCGACCAGACCGGGACGCACCAACCTCCCCGGTTTGATGCAAGGGACTTTGGAGTAGCAGACTCTCGCGCTATGGCCCTACCGCCGGTCCCGCACCACCCACGGAAAGGCCCCCGCCCCCCGATGGATGCACTACCCGCTTCGATCACGCACGCGCTGCCGCTCCGCCTCATCGACGGAACGGGAGCCGCGCTGCGGCTGACCGCAGAGCTTCGATACGACGCCGCCGACCCGTATGCCGTCGACGCGGTGTTCCACACTGGCGAACCCCGCGGTGTCCGCTGGGTCTTCGCCAGGGAACTCCTGTCCGAAGGTCTGTTCCGGCCCACCGGTGACGGTGACGTGCACGTTTCGCCCCTCGTGGACGAGACGGGCCGCGCCATCGTGCTCATCGAGCTCCGCTCCCCCGACGGGGAGGCGGTGCTCCATGCTCCGGCGGACGGCCTCGCGACCTTCCTGCAGAGCACGTACTCGCTCATTCCTCCGGGTGAGGAGAGCGGGCACGTCGACCTCGACCTGCTGGTCGAGGAACTGCGCCGCAGCTCCGGCCCGGCGGTCTAGCCAGGCTTCGCGCGGATCGACCCCGGCCCACCTTCGGGTGGTCCGGGGTCGATTCGACGTTGCGTACGACAGCTCGCCGTTGCGTACGACAGCGCGGCAGTGCGGCACAGTCGTGCCGTCACCGTGTGTCGCCGCGTGCCGCCGGCCGACGGCGGGCGATCCCGTGAGTCACGCCTTCGCCGGATGCCGCTCCGCTTTGACGGCGCTCCGGTCAGGGATCGATGTGGTCGGCCGCCGCCCGGGCGAACTCCGCCATCACCCGCGCCGTCACCGGACCGGGGGCGGGGAACTCCCGCCCGTCCAGTGAGCTGACCGCCTGCACGTCGCGGGTTGTCGAGGTGAGGAACAGCTCCTCGGCCTCCTCCAGCGCGCTCATCGGCAGGTCCTTCTCGTACGCCCCGCACCACTCCAGCACCAGGGCGCGGGTCACTCCCGCCAGGCATCCCGCCGACAGCGGCGGGGTGTAGACCTCACCGCCGAGGACGACGAACAGGTTCGACCCCGTCCCCTCGCACACGTTGCCGACAGTGTTGGCGAACAACGCCTCGGTCGCGCCGTGTTCGCGGGCGCGGGCCAGCGCGACGACGTTCTCCGCGTACGAGGTGGTCTTCAGCCCGGCCAGGGCGCCGCGTTCGTTGCGCGGCCACGGAACGGTGGCCAGGCCGGTCGACTGGGGGCGGGGCGGCAGCCCGGCGATCGCCACCATGAGGGTCAGTCCCTGGTTGCCGCGTTCGGACCCGAGCGGTGCCGGCCCGCCGGTAACGGTGATGCGCAGCCGGCCGTCGGGCTGGTCCCACGCGTCCAGGACGGACGACACGCCGCGGCGCACGGCGACCAGGTCGAGCCCGGTGAGCCCGAGGCCGTGCGCGGAGCGGGCCAGCCGGTCCAGGTGCCTGGTGAGCGCGAACGGCCGCCCGTCGACGACCTTGAGCGTCTCGAACACCCCGTCGCCGACGGTGACACCGTGGTCGAGCGGCGCCAGCGCGGGCGCGTACGGATCCTCGACGAGCCGGTCGTCGACCCAAACTCTCATTCTGCGCACACGTCCCTTTCTGCGACGTTCGGCCTGACCTGCATCGCCGTTGGCCGGTACGGCCAGCCTATGGCCTGTGCCGGGCGGCGTCGGGTACCTACCCTCCGAGCATGGGCGGCCACAGGGGGCCGAGGCGTGTCACGCATGCCCGGACGAGGATGTTGGTGTCGTACGCCGCCGTGGGGGCGCTCGCCCTCGGCGCGGGCTGTTCCGCGCCGCCGGGCGCAGGCCCGACCGGCGCGGCCGGCGGCGCCGCGCGGGTCTCGGGCTCGGCGGCGGAGCCGGGGACGGCTCACACCCCGACCGCCGCCGCCACAGGTGGGGCCAACCCCCCGGCAGCCCGGGTCAGGCCGCACCCGCCGCAGCCGATCACGGTGGCGTTCGCCGGCGACATCCACTTCCAGAACCAGCTGCGGCCGCGGCTGGCGAACCCGGGGACCGCGCTGGCTTCCCTGCGCCCGGAGCTGTCCGCCGCCGACCTCACCGTCGCGAACCTGGAGACGGCGGTCACCACCCGTGGCCGGCCCGAGGACAAGCGCTACCGGTTCCGGGCGCCGCCGAGCGCGTTCGCCGCGGTGGCGGCCGCCGGGGTCGACGTGGTGACCATGGCCAACAACCACGCCGTCGACTACGGACCGGCCGGGCTGCGGGACACCCTCGCCGCGGCCGCCCGCGCGCCGGTGGCCGTGGTCGGCATCGGGCCGGACGCCGACCGGGCGTTCGCGCCGTACGTGACCCGGATCCGGGGTACGACGGTCGCGGTGATCGGTGCGGACGCGGTAGCCGACCCCACCACCCGGCACTTCGCGGCAGGTGAGCACAGCCCCGGGATCGCGGTGGCCCTCAGGCCGGACCGGCTGGTGGCTGCTGTGCGGGCGGCCCGGCGCGCCGCGGACCTGGTGGTGGTCTACCTGCACTGGGGGCAGGAGCGGGTGGGCTGTCCGACGTCCGGCCAGCGCGACCTCGCCCGGCGGCTCGCCAGCGCCGGAGCCGACGTCGTGGTGGGCAGCCACGCGCACGTCCAGCTGGGCGCGGGGATGCTGGACGACACGTTCGTGGCGTACGGCCTGGGCAACTTCGTGTGGTACTCCCGAAACAGCCGACGCGAGTCCACGACGGGCATCCTCACCCTGACGACGGTGGGGCGCTCGGTGCGGAAAGTTCGGTGGACGCCGGGCCGGGTCGGCGGCGACGGACTGCCCCGATTCACGTCCGGTGACCAGGCTCTACGCCTGCGCCGGGAGTTCGCGGATCTGACCGGCTGCACCGGTTTGGGACGGATAGGGACACCCCCGGTTTGAGCCTGGCGCCGGATCCGATAATGTTCTGTCCGCGCCGGGGAAACAGCCCGGAGCACATGCGGACGTAGCGCAGCTGGTAGCGCATCACCTTGCCAAGGTGAGGGTCGCGGGTTCGAATCCCGTCGTCCGCTCGGAGCGGGCCTGGGGCTTGGGTTTTGATCCAGGTCAGCAGGGCGGCGCCGTTGGTGGAGTGGCCGAGAGGCGAGGCAACGGCCTGCAAAGCCGTGTACACGGGTTCAAATCCCGTCTCCACCTCCAAACCCTCGCACCGTACGGGCGATTAGCTCAGTGGGAGAGCGCTACCTTGACACGGTAGAGGTCACTGGTTCAATCCCAGTATCGCCCACCCCGTATGCGCAGTTCGGGCCCCGCTTCGGCGGGGCCTTTCGCTTTCCCGGCACGGGCCGGCGCTTTCCGCCTCCCGTGCGAACCACGTTCGGCCGCGGTCCACTCGCCCAGCGTCTGCCCAGGCTTGCCAGGGCCCAGTAAGGTAAAGGGACGGTAAAGCGAGCGGAGCGGAGGGAGGTACCGCACCATGCGTACTTCCGCCCGCTCTTCCTCCCCCGCCGTTCCGCCGCGACGTCGCCGGCACGGATCTGCCCCGGCAGCACCGTCGTCCCTGCTCCTGCTGAGCGTGCTGGCCGTGGTGTTCGGGGGGCTGCTGACCGGCCCCGGCCCCTTCGACGGTCCTTCCTCCGCGGTCCACGCCGCCGCCGGCACCCGCATCTGGACCCCGGCCGCCGATCCGGCCGCCGACCCTGCCGCCACCTCGGACAGGACAGGCGAGCAGGCGATCGGGTCCGCGGCGCCGAGACCCGACCGGGGTGACCGACCCGACGCCATCGTCCCCGGGGCGCCCCTGGTCTCCTGGATCCACGGACTCAACTCCACGCTCCCCGACCAGCCGCCGACGCTCGGCGTCACCGCCGCGACCGCACCCCTTCCCGGAGCGACCCGGCACGTCCACGCGACCGACACCGACCACCACCCGAGCCGCGCACCTCCGCAGGCCTGACGAGCCGACTCCGTCCGCCTGAGCGTCCTCCGCACGCCCTCGCGCGTGCGCATCATCCGGAGGTCCGACCCGTGAACCGCCCCTGCGCGGTGCACGGCGTGGTCGCGCACCCCGGCCGGCCTGTCACCGGGCTTCGCGCCGACACCTGCACGTTCGTGGTCTCCCGCCACGACCACCGCGCCGTGACCCCACCATCGCCACCCACGCCACCCACGCCGGCCACTACCGCCGCGGCAGCCTGCCCACCTGACCGTCCGCGCTCCCACGTCGGCACCCTCCGAGGCTGCCGGCTCCACCGTGACCGCCGCGACTCTCGCGGAGGTCGTCATGAGCGCCGCTGAGCTCAACGTCGTTCTCGCTGGCGCCATGCTGGTCCTGCTCGCCGCGACGGCCGCGGTCCGGCTGTCGGCGAAGGCCGGCCTGCCCACCCTGCTGGTCTACCTCGCGATCGGGCTGGTGATCGGCGAGGCCGGCCTCGGCCTTGAGTTCGAGGACGCCCAGCTCACCCAGAACCTCGGCCTCATCGCCCTCGCGCTCATCCTGGCCGAGGGCGGGCTCACCACCCGCTGGTCGGTGATCCGGCCGGTCGTCGGGCTGAGCGCGATCCTGGCCACCCTGGGCGTGGCGATCAGCGTCGCCGTCACCGCGTTCGTCGCGCACGCGGCCCTGAACTTCGACTGGCGTACGTCGATCCTGCTCGCCGCCGCGGTCGGGTCCACCGACGCGGCCGCGGTCTTCTCCGTACTCCGGCGGCTCCCGCTACCGGGCCGCCTCGGCGCGACCCTGGAGGCCGAGTCGGGGTTCAACGACCCGCCGGTGGTCATCCTGGTGACCCTGGTGGTCTCCGACGCCTGGAGCCAGGCCAACCCGGTCGTCGCGCTCGGTCAGGTGGGCTACCAGCTGGTCGTCGGGGTCCTTGTCGGCCTGGTCGTGGGCCGGGTCGCCCAGTGGGTGCTGTCCCGGAGCGCCCTGCCGGCCGCCGGCCTGTATCCCATCGCGACTCTCGCCATGGCGCTGCTCGCCTACGCCGGCGCCGGGATGGTCAACGCCAGCGGACTCCTCGCGGCGTACGTCACCGGGCTGTGGCTGGGCAACGCGCGGCTGCCCCACCGGCGGGCCACCCTGGGCTTCGCCGAGGGCACCGCCTGGCTGGCCCAGATCGGGTTGTTCGTCCTGCTCGGGCTGCTGGTCAGCCCGGCCCGGCTGCCCGCCGCCCTGGTGCCGGCACTGGTCGTCGGCGGCGCGCTGCTGTTGCTGGCCCGGCCGCTGACCGTGCTCCTCTGTACGACCGGCTTCCGGGTGCCGTGGCGCGAGAAGGTCTTCATGGCCTGGGCCGGGCTGCGGGGCGCGGTGCCGATCGTGGTGGCCACCATCCCGCTGAGCGCGGGTCTGCCCGCGGCCACCACGATCTTCGACGTCGTCTTCGTCCTAGTGGTGGTCTTCACCCTGATCCAGGGACCGACGCTGCCGTTCCTCGCCCGGTGGCTGGGGATCGGGTCCGCCGGGCAGGCCCGGGACCTGACCGTGGAGTCGGCCCCGCTGGAGGAGGTGGGCGCCGAACTGCTCCAGGTCGGCGTACCCCCTGGGTCCCGTCTCGTCGGGGTCTACGTCGACGAGCTGCGGCTGCCCACCGGCGCGGCGGTCAGCCTGGTCGTCCGCACCGGCCGGGCGTTCGTGCCCACCGTCGACACCGTCGTCCGCGCCGGGGACCAGCTGCTGGTGGTCACCACCGAGAGCGCCCGCCCGCAGACCGAACGCCGGTTGCGAGCGGTGGGCAGGGCCGGGCGGCTCGCCCGGTGGTTCGGCGAACACGGCGACGACCCGCCGCCGGCCGCGAAGCCGACAGCCGATTCGGCAGCCAATGCGACAGCCGACCTCGCAGCCGACTCCGCGGCCCGCTCCCGGACGCCCTCGACGTCGGGGCGTCTCGTGCGCCGGATCCACCCGCGGACCCACCGAGCGCGATCCATCCGCCCGCGAACCAGGACGGACATCTCATGACCCTGACAGCAGTACTCGCCGTGGGCATCTTCGTCCTCGCCTACGTGTTCATCGCCACCGAGAAGGTGCACCGGGTCACCGCGGCCCTCGCCGGCGCCGGCCTGATGGCACTGGCCGGCATCGTCGACGCCCACTCCGCGTTCTTCGCCGAGGAGACCGGCGTGGAGTGGAACGTCATCTTCCTGCTGCTCGGGATGATGATCATCGTCAGCATCCTCAAGCAGACCGGGCTGTTCCAGTACCTCGCCATCTGGGCGGCGAAACGGGCCCGCGGGCGGCCGTACCGGCTGATGGTCATGCTCGTCCTGATCACCGCGGCGCTGTCGCCGTTCCTGGACAACGTGACCACGGTGCTGCTGATCGCTCCGGTCACGGTTTTGGTCTGCCGGCGGCTCGGCCTCCCGATCGCGCCGTACCTCATCGCGGAGGCTCTGGCCTCCAACATCGGCGGTACCTCCACGCTCATCGGTGACCCGCCGAACATCATCATCGGCACCCGCGCCGGCCTGTCGTTCAACGACTTCCTGTTCAACCTCGCACCGATCGTGGTCGTGCTGGTCGGCGTGTTCGTGCTGATGTGCCGGTGGCTGTTCAGGGACGCGCTGGGCCGCCGGCCACAGCACACCGAGGATCTGATGGACCTCGACGAGCGGGAGGCGATCACCGACCCGAAGATGCTCCTCCGGTGCCTCGTCGTGCTGGCGGGCGTGGTGGTGGCGTTCGCGCTGCACTCGGTGTTCCACCTCGAGCCTTCCATCGTGGCGCTGCTCGGCGCCGGCGTGATGGTGGTGGTGTCCGGCACGTCCTCGCAGCAGTTCCTGGAGGAGGTGGAGTGGTCCACGCTCGTGTTCTTCATGGCGTTGTTCGTGCTGGTCGGCGGGCTGGTGCGCACCGGGGTGATCGAACGGCTCGGCGAGGCGGCGATCTCGGCGGTGGGCGGTGAGTACCTCCTCGCGGCGACCGCGCTGCTGTTCGGCTCGGCGGTCCTCGGCGCGTTCGTGGACAACATCCCTTACGTCGCCACGATGGTGCCGATCGTGCAGGGCGTGGTGGACGCGGCGCCCGACCCCGAGCAGGGCACGGCCCTGTGGTGGGCGTTCGCGCTCGGCGCCGACCTCGGCGGCAACGCGACCGCGGTCGCGGCCAGCGCCAACGTGGTGGTGCTCGGCATCGCCGCCCGCAACGGCGAACGCATCAGTTTCTGGGAGTTCACGAAGTACGGCGCGATCGTGACCGCGGTGACGGTGGCGATCGCCTGGCCCTACGTCTGGCTGCGCTACTTCGCCCTGGGCTGATCGGGCACGTCGTCGGCAACATCGTCGGGATTGCGCGCCTGCAGCGGGTGTTCCCCGAGCGTCACGCCGGGCAGGACCTCGGTCGGGTGCGGCGTCTCCTCCCGCGGAGCCTCCATCCCGTCCGCCACCCGGCGCCGGGCCTCGCCGCGGCGTTCCAGATGGGCATGCAGTGTCGCGTTGAACGCCGCACCCACCAGGAGCGAGATCACCACGACGTACAACCACAGCAACACCACGATCGGCGCGGCCAGCGGACCGTAGATCGAGGTGCCGCCGATCGTCTTGGTGAGGGTGGTGCGCAGCACCCAGCCACCGGCGAGCCACATCACCATCGCCACCGCGGCGCCGCCGAAGTCGTGCCGCCAGGGGGTCCGCTCCGGCAGCGCCAGGTGGTAGAGCGTGGCGAGGAAACCGGTGGAGGCCACCACCACGACCGGCCAGTACAGCGAGACCAGGAACTGCAGGCGTGAAGGCAGGAACGAGTCGACCAGGGTCGGGCCGGCCAGCACCAGCGGGATGATCACGATCCCGATCGCCAGGGCAACGACGTACATCGAGAACGACAGCACCCGGGTCCGGACGATGCCGCGCCGGCCACCGAAGCCGTACATGATCGTGATCGTGTCGATGAGGACGTTCAGTGCCCGCGAGCCCGACCACAGGGCGAGGACGAACCCGATCGAGATGACGTCGGCGCGGCCGCGGTCGAGGACGGCGTTCAGCGTGGGAACGATCACCCGCTGGACGCTGTCCTCGGTGAGCGCGCCGCGGGCGATGTCGACCAGTTGGCCCTTGACGTCGCCGATGGCCTCCGGGCCGAAGCCACCCACGACATAGCCGACGGAACCGGCGAGCCCGAACACCAGGGGCGGAAGGGACAGGATGGCGAAGAACGCGCCCTCGGCCGCCAGACCGGTGACGCGGTAGCGCAGGCAGGTCGCGATCGTCCCCCGGACCAGGCGCCACGCGAGCGTCCGGCGGACCCGGCGACGGATCCTGACCACTCTTCGCGCCCCCACGGGTCCGGCCCTCATGAGGCATACGGTAACGACATGAACCCAACGGGCCGGTTCGCCACCCACACGGTGGCCAACCAGCCGCCGCCACTGGCACCGTACGACGCGCTCGCCGCCGACCAGGCGCTGGGTGAGGCGCTCGCCCGCTGGGGCCGGCCCGACCTGGCAGCCGACGGCGGGCGGCTCGCCGAGATCGGTGCGCTGACCGGGTCCGAGCAGGCCCGGGAGTGGGCGTTCGACGCCCATCGGCACCCGCCGCGCCTGGTCACCCACGACCGCTACGGCGAACGCGCCGACGAGGTGGAGTTCCACCCCTCCTGGCACCACCTGCTCGGCCGGGCGGTCGGCTGGGGACTGCACGGGGCGGCCTGGACCAGCGGCGAGGCCACGCCCCACCTGGCCCGGGCGGCCGGCTTCTACCTGTGGAGCCAGGCCGAGGCCGGGCACGGCTGCCCGGTGTCGATGACCTACGCCGCGGTGCCGGCCCTGCGCGCGGAGGAGTCCCTGTCCGCCGGGTGGACGCCGCTGCTGTGCTCCACCGCGTACGACCCGGGGCTGCGGCCGGCGCCCGGGAAGCGGGGTGCGCTGGCCGGGATGGCGATGACGGAGAAGCAGGGCGGGTCGGACGTACGTTCCAACACCACGCGGGCGGAGCCCACCGGCGCCGGCGGTGAGTACGCCCTGACCGGGCACAAGTGGTTCTGCTCGGCGCCGATGAGCGACGTGTTCCTCGTGCTGGCCCAGGCGCCCGGCGGGCTCACCTGCTTCGTGCTGCCGCGGGTGCTGCCCGACGGTATCCGCAACGCCGTCCGGCTGGTACGGCTGAAGGACAAGCTCGGCAACCGGTCCAACGCCTCCGCCGAGGTGGAGTTCGAAGGAGCACTGGCGAGCCGCCTCGGGCCGGAGGGGCGCGGCGTGGCGACGATCCTGTCGATGGTGAACGCCACCCGGCTGGACTGCGTACTCGGCTCGGCCGCCCTGATGCGCCGGGCGGTCGGCGAGGCGATCTGGCACGCCGCCCACCGGTGGGCGTTCGGCCGCCCCCTCGCCGGCCAGCCCGCGATGGCGAACGTGCTCGCCGACCTGGCGCTGGAGCAGGAGGCCGCGACCACGCTGGCGATGCGGCTCGCGGCGGCGACGGACGCGGCGGCCACCGACCCGGGCGAGCGGGCGCTGCTGCGGATCGCGTTGCCGGCGGCGAAGTACTACGTGTGCAAGCGAGCCTCGGCGGTGGCCGCCGAGGCGCTGGAATGCCTGGGCGGCAACGGGTACGTCGAGGAGTCCGGGATGCCGATGCTGTTCCGGGAGTCCCCGCTGAACTCGATCTGGGAGGGCGCGAGCTCGGTCCAGGCCCTCGACGTACTCCGGGCGCTGCGCCGAGAACCCGACGCACTGACCGCCTGGCTGGGCGAGATCGCGCCCGTCCGCGGCGCCGACCCGCGCCTGGACCGGGCAGTGGAGGACCTGCTGACCTCGCTCGCCGACCTGTCCGAGCCGGAGTACGCCGCCCGCCGCCTGGCCGAGCGGATCGCGGTGGTGTTCCAGGGCGCGCTGTTGGTGAGGTACGCCCCGGCCGAGGTGGCCGACGCGTTCTGCGCCTCCCGGCTGGGCCCGGCCGGGTGCGCGACGTTCGGCACGCTCCCCCGCGGAACCGGCGCGGCGGCGATCATCGACCGCGCCGCGCCTGCCGCGCTCTAAGGGCCCAATTGATGCAATTGATGCGGCGCGGGCGAGGTCCGGCTTACCGGAGAAGTGGTGGTACATGCTGCCCTGGCCGGGCGCCCGACCGCTGCTGGATCGCCTTGGGGCTGGTGCCGATGTAGCCGCGCTCCCACACGAGCTCCTGGGCGCTCTCGATCAGCCGGTCCGCACTCGCCGCGCCCGGCAGCATACGTACTGGTAGGTACAGAGTCCAGATCGGTGGCCGGAAGGCTCCAGACCGGCGACCGGACGCCGAACGGCCGTGCCGATTTCGAGACAATCGTCTCGGATACCGGTCACGCTGGTTGCCTGGTGAGGTCTCGATCACGCAGGCTGGTGCCCATGAATGCGCCCGTCTGCCCGTTGCTCGTCGGACGGCGCCATCTCGATTTCGGCCGAATGCGCAGCATGCTCTGTCGCCGGGCGCGCTGACGCGCCCCGCTCCCGGCCGCACTCGACACTTCTGCCGGTGGCCATCTCGGGCGCCCCGGTCGCGCCGATCCACCGCCAGACCTGCTTCCTGTCACACCTGTCCGTGACCTGCTCTCCAGCGAGGATCGCACTCCATGGCTATTGCGCCCCAGGCCGTCGACCGCACCGCCGAACGCCGTGCCGCCGCTCCCAGAAAGCCGCGCCCCAAGCGTGGTGAGGGCCAGTGGGCGCTCGGCTACCGCGAGCCCCTGAACAAGAACGAGCAGCTGAAGAAGGACGACGACGCGCTGAACGTCCGGGCGCGGATCGAGAACATCTACGCCAAGCGCGGCTTCGACTCCATCGACCCCTCCGACCTGCGCGGGCGGTTCCGCTGGTGGGGCCTCTACACCCAGCGCAAGCCCGGGATCGACGGCGGCCGCACGGCCACGCTGGAGCCGGAGGAGCTCGACGACGAGTACTTCATGCTCCGGGTGCGCATCGACGGCGGCCAGCTCACCGTCGCCCAGCTGCGGGCCATCGCCGACGTCTCCTCGACGTACGGCAGGGACTCCGCCGACATCACCGACCGGCAGAACATCCAGCTGCACTGGATCCGGATCGAGGACGTCCCGGCGATCTGGGAACGCCTGGAGTCGGTAGGCCTGCAGACCCAGGAGGCGTGCGGCGACTGCCCGCGGGTGATCATCGCCAGCCCGGTCGCCGGGATCGCCGCCGACGAGATCATCGACCCCACCCCCGCGGTGGAGGAGATCGCCCGCCGCTACATCGGCAGCCCGGAGTTCTCCAACCTGCCGCGCAAGTACAAGACCGCGCTCACCGGCCACCCGAACCACGACGTCGCGCCGGAGATCAACGACATCGCGTTCGTCGGCGTGGAGCACCCCGAGCACGGCCCCGGCTTCGACGTCTGGGTCGGCGGCGGGCTGTCCACCAACCCGATGCTGGCCGAGCGCCTCGGCACGTGGGTGCCGCGCGAGGAGGTGGCCGAGGTCTGGTGGGCGGTCACCAGCGTCTTCCGCGACTACGGCTACCGGCGGCTGCGGCACCGCGCGCGGATCAAGTTCCTGATGGCCGACTGGGGTCCGGAGAAGTTCCGCCAGGTGGTCGAGGACGAGTACCTCAAGCGAAAGCTGGTCGACGGCCCCGCGCCCGCCATCCCCGCCGTACCCGGTGACCACGTGGGCGTGCACCGGCAGCGCGACGGGAAGTTCTTCCTCGGCCTGGCCCCCGTCGCCGGCCGGGTCTCGGGCACCCTGCTCGGCAAGTTCGCCGATGTGGTCGAGGCGCACGGCAGTGACCGCGTACGCACCACACCGCACCAGAAGCTGCTCGTCCTCGACGTCGAGGAGGACCGCGTCGAGTCCGCGGTGGCGGCACTCGCCGACCTCGGCCTGCACGCCCGACCCTCCGCGTGGCGGCGCAACACCATGGCCTGCACCGGCATCGAGTACTGCAAGCTCGCCATCGTCGAGACCAAGCAGCGCGCGCACGACCTGATCGACGAGCTCGAACGCCGGATCCCCGAGCTCGACGTCCCGGTCACCGTCAACATCAACGGCTGCCCCAACTCCTGTGCCCGGATCCAGGTGGCCGACATCGGCCTGAAGGGACAGATCGTCCTGGACTCGGACGGGAATCAGGTCGAGGGCTACCAGGTTCACCTCGGTGGCGGGCTTGGACTGGACGCGGGCTTCGGGCGCAAGCTGCGCGGCCTGAAGGTCACCTCCGCCGAGTTGCCCGACTACATCGAACGCGTCGTACGGCACTACCTCGACCAGCGCGAGCCACAGGAGCGGTTCGCGCAGTGGGTCACCCGAGCTCCGCAGGAGGCCTTGGCATGACCGAACGCGCGACACCGTTCTACTGCCCGTACTGCGCCGAGGAGGACCTGCGGCCCGTCGAGGAGCCGCACGGCGCCTGGGAGTGCCGCGGGTGCACTCGGGTCTTCTCAGTGAAGTACGTCGGGACGAAGGTGCGCCCATGACACTCACGACGACGGCCACCCGGCGTTGCCGGGACGACCTGGAGTCGCTCGCCCGGCAGGCGGGGCGTGACCTCGAGGAGGCCAGTGCCGCGGAGATCGTGCGGTGGGCCGCCGACACCTTCGGCGACCGGTTCGCGGTCACCTCGTCGATGCAGGACACCGCGCTGGCCCACCTGGTCTCCCAGCAGGTGCCCGGGGTCGACGTGGTGTTCCTGGACACCGGCTACCACTTCCCCGAGACGGTGGGCACGGCCGACGCCGCGTCGGTCACCATCCCGATCAACCTGGTAACGGTGCGGCCGCGCCAGACCGTCGCCGAGCAGGACGCCACCCTCGGACCCGATCTGTACCGCCGCAACCCCGAGCTGTGCTGCCAGCTTCGCAAGGTCGCCCCGCTGGAGCGGGCGCTGACCAACTACGACGCCTGGGCCACCGGGATCCGCCGGGACGAGAGCCCCACCCGGGCGAACACCCCCGTGGTCAGCTGGGACGACCGGCGCGGCAAGGTCAAGATCGCGCCGCTGGCCCGCTGGACCCAGGAGGACGTGGACCGCTACGTCGCCGACAACGGCGTCCTCACCAACCCGCTGCTGGACGACGGCTACCCGTCGGTCGGCTGCTGGCCCTGCACCCGCAGGGTCGCCGAGGGCGAGGACGCGCGTGCGGGCCGGTGGGCCGGCCGGGCGAAGACCGAGTGCGGCATCCACAGATGAGCCCGCGCTACCCCCTGCTGCTCGACCTCGCCGGCAAGCGTGCCGTGGTCGTCGGCGGCGGGCCGGTGGCCGCGCGGCGGGTGGGCGGGCTGCTGGAGGCGGGCGCGGTCGTGACCGTGGTCGCGCCGGCATTGTGCGAGGACGTGGCCGCCCTGGTCGAGCCCGGACGGGTGGACTGGGTGGCCAGAGAGTACACCCCGGGTGATCTGAGCGGTGGTGTGAGCGGTGATCCGGGCGGCGGCCCGTCCGGCGCCCGGATCGTCCAGGCCGCCACCGACGACCCGGCCACCAACACCGCCGTGGCCGCCGAGGCCGAGGCGGCGGGCATCTGGTGCGTACGCGCCGACGACGCGGAGCGGTCCGCGGCCTGGACGCCCGCCACCGTCCGGTTCGACGACGTGACCGTGGCGGTCTCCGCCGGCCGCGACCCGCGCCGGGCCCGCCGGCTGAAGGACCGCATCGCGACCTTCCTGCAGTCCGGGGAGCTGCCGCTTCGGCGCGTACGCCGGACTCCGGGTGCCGGCCACGTGGCGCTGGTCGGCGGCGGGCCCGGCGACCCGGGACTCATCACCGTCCGGGGGCGGCGGCTGCTCGCCGACGCCGACGTCGTGGTGGTCGACCGGCTCGCCCCCCGCGCGCTGCTGGACGAGCTCGACGCAGAGGTCGAGGTGGTCGAGGCCGGCAAGGGACCCAAGGCGCACGCGCTCACCCAGCTGGAGATCAACGACCTGCTGGTGGCCAGGGCCCGGGCCGGCCAGCGGGTCGTCCGGCTCAAGGGCGGCGACCCGTTCGTGTTCGGCCGCGGAGCCGAGGAGGCCCTCGCCTGCGCGCGGGCCGGCATCGCCTGCGAGGTCGTGCCCGGGGTGACCAGCGCGGTGGCCGTACCCGAGTCGGCCGGCATCCCGGTCACCCACCGCGCGGTGGCCCGGCAGTTCACGGTGGTGTCCGCCCACTACGCCCGCGAGGGTGAGACGCCCGACTGGGCGGGGCTCGCCGCCACGGAGGGCACGCTGGTGTTCCTGATGGGCGTCGGCCAGCTGCCCGCCCTGACCGAGGGGCTCCTGCGCAACGGCCGGCCCGCCACCACCCCGGTCGCCGTGGTCGAACGCGGCACCCTCCCCGGCCAGCGCACCACCACCGGCACCCTGGCCACCATCGCCGGGGCCGCCGCCGCCCGAGATGTCCGCTCCCCCGCCGTGATCGTGGTCGGTGACGTGGTCGACGTCGCCGCCGACCTTGCCGCCCTCGCCGCCGGCGCCGAACCCACGGCCCCGGCCGAGCCGGTGGCGTCCGAACCCACCGACTTCGACCCGGATGCCGAGGGGAATGCCGACGGCTGAAGGGCTGCTGCTCGTCGCGCACGGCAGCCGTGACCGGCGGGCCGCGCCGGTCGCCCACCAGGTCGCGGCCATGGTGGAGCGGCTGCGGCCCGGCGCCGCCGCCGGCGCGGCGTTCCTCGAGCTCGCCACCCCCACCCCGCAGGAGGCGGTCGAGGCCCTCGCCACGCGGGGCGTCACCGACCTGGCCGTCGTGCCGTTCCTGCTCAGCGACGCCTACCACGCCCAGCAGGACCTGCCGGCGGTCGCCGAGCTCGCCGGGTCCCGCGGCTGGACGGTCCGGCTGAGCCGGGTGCTCGGCCCGGACCCACGCCTGGTGGAGGCAGTGGCCGCCCGGCTCGCCGAAGCCCGCGCTCCCGAGGCCCCGCCGCTCGACGCGGTCGTGCTCGCGGCCGCGGGGTCGAGCAACCGGCAGGCGAACGACACGGTGGCCGAGACCGCCGCCGACCTCGGCCGCCTGCTCGGCGTACCGGCCCGGTGCGCGTTCGCCTCCGCCGCCGCGCCTACCGTCGAGGAGGCGGTCGGTGACCTGCGGGCGAGCGGCGCCCGGCGGGTGGGCGTCGCGACGTACCTGCTGGCACCTGGGTTCTTCGCCGACCGGATCCGTGCGTCCGCGACCTCCGCGGGCGCGGTGGCCGTCGGCGAGCCCCTGGGCGCGTGCCCGCAGGTCGCGGCAATCGTCGCCGACCGCGCGGACCAGGCGTAGTCGGACACTGGTCGGACAGTCGCCCGTATGGCGGAAAGGCCGTTACGGGGAATTGACGCGGCCGTCCGGGTTCGAGGCGGCTCGCAGGGTATGACGGGTCCAGTGCGCTCCGTCCGGCCGCGTCCGCGGTGACCTGCGGTGACCTGCGGACCCCGCCGACGGCCGGGGTCGCCCGGGCCACCGGGGCCCGCCGTCCCCCGTGCCGCCGTCGTTCACGGAGGCCGGTGCGGACCGCCAGGTCGCCGTACGGAGCACACATCGCTGACCTGGTTGGGAATCGTGCCCGCCGCGCCGCCGGTCACCGACCGTGATGGGCCGCGCGGCCTGGTCGGACCGGGAAACGCCCACCGCCGCCGGGCAGGAGGCGCCGACCCGATCGATTCCGCACCTGGCAGTATTCGCGCAAGAGGACAAGGAAAGGAACGCGAATGGTCGACGTCTGGCCGGGATCGCCGTACCCCCTGGGGGCGACGTTCGACGGCGCCGGCACAAACTTCGCGTTGTTCAGCGAGGTCGCCGAATCCGTCGAACTCTGTCTGTTCGACGACGACGGCAACGAAACCAAGGTCCCGCTCACCGAGCGGGAAGCGTCGGTGTGGCACGGCTACATCCCCCGGGTGGCGCCGGGACAGCGGTACGGCTTCCGCGTGCACGGGCCCTACGCCCCGAGCAAGGGCCAGCGCTGCAACCCCGCGAAGCTGCTGCTGGACCCCTACGCGAAGTCGATCGAGGGGGAGGTCGACTGGGACGAGGCATTGTTCTCGTACCGCTTCGAAAACCCCGAGACGCTCAATACTCTCGACTCCGCGCCGCACATGATGAAGTCGGTGGTCATCAACCCGTACTTCGACTGGCAGGACGACCGTCCGCCGCGCCGGCCCTACAACGAGAGCGTGATCTACGAGGCGCACGTCAAAGGCCTCACCATCGACCACCCGGAGATTCCCGAGGAGATCCGCGGCACCTATGCCGGCCTCGGGTCGCCGGCGATGATCGACCACCTGACGTCGCTCGGCGTCACCGCGGTCGAGCTGCTGCCGGTGCACCAGTTCGTGCACGACGACCTGCTGGTGCAGAAGGGTCTGCGCAACTACTGGGGCTACAACACCATCGGCTACTTCGCCCCGCACAACGCCTACTCCTCCACCGGGCAGCTCGGTGAGCAGGTGCTGGAGTTCAAGGCGATGGTGCGCGCGCTCCACCGCGCCAACATCGAGGTCATCCTCGACGTGGTCTACAACCACACCGCCGAGGGCAACCACCAGGGCCCGACGATGGCGTTCCGCGGCATCGACAACGCCGCCTACTACCGCCTGGTCGACCACGACCCGCGCTACTACATGGACACCACGGGCACCGGCAACAGCCTGCTCATGCGCCACCCGCACGTGCTCCAGCTGATCATGGACTCGCTGCGCTACTGGGTGACCGAGATGCACGTGGACGGGTTCCGCTTCGACCTGGCGGCCACCCTGGCCCGTCAGTTCCACGAGGTCGACCGGCTGTCGGTGTTCTTCGACCTGGTCCAGCAGGACCCGATCGTGTCGCAGGTGAAGCTGATCGCCGAGCCGTGGGACGTCGGGCCCGGCGGTTACCAGGTGGGCAACTTCCCGCCGCTGTGGACGGAGTGGAACGGCAAGTACCGCGACTGCGTACGCGACTTCTGGCGCGGCGAGCCGGCGACGCTCGGCGAGTTCGCGATGCGGCTGACCGGCTCCTCCGACCTGTACGAGGACGACGGCCGCAAGCCGTACGCGTCGATCAACTTCATCACCGCCCACGACGGGTTCACGCTGAACGACCTGGTCTCGTACAACTCCAAGCACAACGAGGCCAACGGCGAGAACAACAACGACGGCACCGACGACAACCGCTCCTGGAACTCCGGCACGGAAGGGCCGACCGACGATCCGGACGTGCTCGCCCTCCGCCGGCGCCAGCAGCGCAACTTCCTCACCACGCTGTTCCTGTCCCAGGGTGTGCCGATGATGCTGTACGGCGACGAGTTCGGGCGTACGCAGAAGGGCAACAACAACGCCTACTGCCAGGACAACGAGATCTCCTGGATCGACTGGGGCGCGGTCGACTCCGACCTGCTCGGCTACGCCCGGGCGGTGAGCGAGCTGCGCAGTGCACACCCGGTCTTTCGCCGGCGGCGGTTCTTCGCGGGCATCGACGGCGCCGGGGACAAGCTCGGTGACGTCGCCTGGCTCAAGCCGGACGGCAACGACATGACCGAGCGCGACTGGACCGCCGGGTTCGCCAAGTCCCTCACGGTGTTCCTGAACGGCGAGGCCATCCACGAGCCGGGTGACCAGGGCGAGCGGATCGTGGACGACTCGTTCCTGTTGCTGTTCAACGCCTCCGAGGAGGACCTGGAGTTCGCTCTGCCGCCGCAGAAGTACGGCGAGGCCTGGGAAACGGTCCTGGACACCGCCGACGACGACGTGAGCGACCGGGAGGCCGTACGCGCCGGTGAGCAGGTCAAGCTGCTCTCCCGCTCGCTGCGGGTGCTCAAGCGGGCATAGGCCCGCACCTCGGCCCGTACGCCGAGAACCCTCCCGTACGACGAGAGACATCGCGACCCGCCCCGTACCACCGGGGGCGGGTCGCGGTCGCTTCGGCGCCCGGGAACATCCGGGGCCCCGGCATCGGTTAGTTTAGTTAGCGTCAAGCAACTATTTCTCGCCGACTCGCGGAGGCCCGCAGCCGTGTCATTGCCGAGCAACCCGCCGAGCAGCACCCGAGACGTCCGGGAACAAGACGAGACGTCCGTTCGCCGAACCGCCGGCAGGCGCGCACGGTACGAACACGACCACCCGCGGTACCCATGGGTGGCGCTGTCCAACACCACGCTCGGCGTGCTGATGGCCACGATCAACTCCTCGATCGTGATCATCTCCCTGCCGGCGATCTTCCGCGGTATCCGCCTGGACCCGCTGGCGCCGGGCAACGTGAGCTACCTGCTGTGGATGATCATGGGCTTCCTGCTCGTCTCCGCGGTCCTGGTGGTCTCCCTCGGCCGGCTCGGCGACATGTTCGGCCGGGTCCGCATCTACAGCTACGGCTTCGTGGTCTTCTCCGTCGCCTCGGTCATGCTCGCCGTCGACCCGTTCGTGCACAGCGCCGGAGCGCTCTGGCTGATCGGGTGGCGCGTGGTCCAGGGCGTCGGCGGGGCGATGCTGTTCGCCAACTCCACCGCGATCCTCACCGACGCGTTCCCGGCCAACCGGCGCGGAATGGCGCTCGGCATCAACCAGGTGGCGGCGATCGCCGGGTCGTTCCTCGGGCTGATCATCGGCGGTCTGCTGGCCGAGTGGCACTGGCGGGCGGTGTTCTGGGTCAGCGTCCCGATCGGCATCCTCGGCACCATCTGGTCCTACCGCTCCCTGCACGAACTCGGTGAACGCCGGCGCGGCTCGATCGACGTCGCCGGCAACCTCACCTTCGCCCTCGGCCTCACCGCCCTGCTGGCCGCCATCACCTACGGCATCCAGCCCTACGGCGGGCACACCATGGGCTGGACGAGCCCGCTGGTGCTGACCGGCCTGATCGGCGGCCTCGCCCTGCTGGCCGCGTTCTGCGTGATCGAGTCCCGGGTGGCCGAGCCGATGTTCCACCTCGGGCTGTTCCGCAACCGCGCGTTCAGCGCCGGCAACCTCGCCGGTCTGCTCGCCTCGATCGGTCGCGGCGGGATGCAGTTCATGCTGATCATCTGGCTGCAGGGAATCTGGCTTCCGCTGCACGGTTTCGACTACGCCGCGACGCCGCTGTGGGCGGGGATCTACCTCGTGCCCCTCACCATCGGGTTCCTGCTCGCCGGGCCGGTGTCCGGCTACCTCTCCGACCGCTACGGCGCGCGGGCCTTCGCCACCGGCGGGCTGCTGGTGGTGGCCGCGACGTTCGTGGGCCTGCTGCTGTTGCCGGTGGAGTTTCCGTACTGGGCGTTCGCCGGGCTGATCGCGGTGAACGGCATCGGCTCAGGACTCTTCTCCTCCCCCAACACCTCCGCGATCATGAACAGCGTTCCGGCCGGCCAGCGCGGCGCGGCGGCCGGAATGCGCGGGACGTTCTTCAACTCCGGGACGTCGCTGTCCATCGGCATCTTCTTCTCGCTGATGATCGCCGGCCTGGCGAACTCGCTACCTGCCACGCTCACCCGCGGACTGGAGGAGCAGGGCGTCTCCTCCTCGGTCGCGGAGTCGGTGGGGCACCTGCCGCCGGTGGGCAGCCTGTTCGCGGCGTTCCTCGGCTACAACCCGATGGCCAAGCTGCTCGGGCCCACCGGCGCGCTGGACCACCTGCCGGCCTCGAACGTCGCGACGCTCACCGGCAAGGAGTTCTTTCCCCGGCTGATCGCCACGCCGTTTCACCACGGGCTGGTGATCGTGTTCGCCGCGGCTGCCATCATGACTGTCATCGGCGCCTTCGCCTCGCTGCTGCGGGGTGAGCGCTACGTCCACGGCGAACGCCAGACGATCGAGGAAGAGGGTGCCGCCGCATGACACACCACGCGACGACACGACCCGAGACCATGGACCGGGAGGAAGCCACCCGGCTCTACCTCGCCATCGCCCGGCTGTCGCGCTGGATGCGCCGGCAGGGCGCGTCCCAGCGCGGTGATCTCGGGCACGGCGGAATGTCCGCTCTGGCGACGTTGACCAACGCGGGTCCGATGCGGCTCGGCGACCTGGCCAACCGCGAGCAGGTCGCACCACCCACCCTGTCGCGGGTGGTGGCCTCGCTGGAGAGCGCGGGGTACGCCGTCCGCACCCCCGATCCCGCCGACCGCCGGGCGAGCATCGTGTCCGCCACCGAGGAGGGCCAGCAGATCGCCCGCGGCCTGCGCTCGCTGCGTACCGAAGCACTGCGCAACCGCGTCGAGCGGCTGACGCCCGAGCAGCACGAGGCGCTTGTCGCCGCGCTGCCGGCGCTGGAGGCACTGGTGGGCGACGACGCCTGAGCCGGGCCGCTGGGCCGGGGGCCCGCGGGGGCCGCGAGCTCAGGTGCGGTTCAGCCGGGCGAGTTCGCCGTCGACGTCGAAGTTCGCGGCCGGCCACTGCGGATCGAGCTCGGACAGCCGCTCCACCAGCAGCTTGGTGATGGCGAGGTTGCGGTACCACTTGCGGTCGGCGGGCACGACGTACCACGGGGCGGCGTCGGTGTTGGTGCGTTCCAGCGCGGCGGCGTAGGCGACCTGGTAGTCCTCCCAGCAGGCGCGCTCGTCGACGTCGCCGGGGTTGTACTTCCAGTACTTCGTCGGGTCCTCCAGCCGGGCGGTCAGCCGCTTCTTCTGTTCCTTCTTCGACAGGTGCAGGAAGCACTTGACGACGGTGACGCCGTTGCCGGTCAGCTCGCGTTCGAACTCGTTGATGACGTCGTAGCGGGTCATCCAGGTTTCCGGCGGGACGAGCTTGTGGACCCGGGCGACGAGCACGTCCTCGTAGTGCGAGCGGTCGAAGATCCCGAGGTAGCCGGGCTCGGGCAGCGCCTGGCGGATCCGCCACAGGAAGTCGTGCCGGAGCTCCTGCCGGGTGGGTGCCTTGAACGACGTGATCCGCACACCCTGCGGGTCCACCAGGCCGACCGAGTGGCGCAGCGTCCCGCCCTTGCCGGAGGTGTCCATTCCCTGCAGGACGAGCAGCAGGCTGCGGGTGCCACCGGTGTGGCCCTCGGCGAACAGCCGCTCCTGCAGTTCCGACACCGTGGGGGCCAGTTCGGCGAGCGCTCGTTTGCCGGCGCGCTTGCCGCCGTCGAATCCCGGGGTGGTGTCGGTGGGGAGCTTCGCCAGATCCACCGGCCCCGGCGGCAACGCGAGTACGTCAGCCAGCCGCTTGTTCACGTCGTCCCCGCTCATCCGGGCTCCGTTCGGTCCGTACGACATCCGCTGCCCGGCAAGTCTGCCCGCATCCGTGCCGGTGTGCGAGGGACGCGGACCGGCCCTGGCGTCCGCAGCGGTACGCGGGTCTGGTGGGATCGACCGGGTGCGCATCCTCACCACCGGCCCGGCCGAGCCCACATCGGCGACCGCGGAGCTGACCGACGCCGAACTCGCCGAGATCTACCGCTACCCGGCGGACAGGACCTGGCTGCGGGTCAACTTCGTCTCCTCGGTGGACGGCGCCGCGCAGGGACCCGACGGGCGGTCCGGGACTATTTCGGGCCGGCCCGACCGGCACGTCCTCGCCCTGCTGCGGGCGCTGTGCGACGTGGTCCTGGTCGGCGCCGGGACCGCGCGCGCCGAACGCTACGGACCGGCGACCATCCGGCCCGCGTTCACCGCGCTGCGGGAGAAGCTCGGCCTGGCGCCCACCCCGCCGATCGCCGTGGTGAGCCACTCCCTGGACCTGCCGGACAAGCTGCTGGCCGACCCGCGCACCGTCGTGATCACCTCCCGGGCCTGCTCCCCCGAGCGCCGGGCCGCCCTCGAGGGCCGGGTCGACGTCGCGATCGCCGGCGAGTTCGAGGTCGACGTGACCGAGGCCGTCGCCGCGCTGACCGAGCGGGGGTACCGGCGGATCCTCTCCGAGGGTGGCCCGAGCCTGTTCGCGGAACTGCTCGCCCGGTCGCTGGTCGACGAGGTGTGTCTCACCCAGTCGCCGGAACTGCTGGCCGGGCCGGCGATGCGGATCACCCACGGCCCGCTGCTGGCCGAACCCACCCGGCTCACGCTGGCCGCGCTGCTGGAGGAGGACGGCTTCGTGTTCCAGCGCTGGCTCACCGGTTCGCACCGTGAAACGCCGGGGTGACCTCGCCGGGCGGCAGCGGGTTCGGCCAGACTGGGCGGATGCAGCTGCCCGTGATGCCACCGGTCTCACCGATGCTCGCCAAGCCGGTCAAGCACATCCCCCACGGCGACCACAGCTACGAGCCCAAGTGGGACGGCTTCCGGTCGATCATCTTCCGCGACGGCGACGAGGTGGAGATCGGCAGCCGCAACGAGCGGCCGATGACGCGCTACTTCCCCGAGGTGGTGGCCGCGGTCCAGGCGAAACTGCCGGACCGGTGCGTGATCGACGGCGAGCTCGTGGTGCCCGACCGTGCCCGCGGGCGGCTCGACTTCGACACCCTGCAGCAGCGGATCCACCCCGCCGCCAGCCGGGTGCGGCTGCTGTCGGAGCAGACGCCCGCCCACTTCGTGGCGTTCGACCTGCTCGCCCTGGACGACCACGACCTCACCGGCGAGCCGTTCTCGGTCCGCCGCGCCGCCCTGGAGGAGGCGCTGGCCGGCGTCACCTCGCCGATCCACCTGACGCCCGCGACCACCGACCGCGGCCTGGCCGAGCGCTGGTTCCACCAGTTCGAGGGCGCCGGGCTGGACGGCGTGATCGCAAAGCCGTTGACCGGGCCGTACGAGCCGGACAAGCGGGTCATGTTCAAGATCAAGCACGAACGCACCGCCGACTGCGTGGTCGCGGGCTACCGCGTGCACAAGAGCGGCCCGGACGCGATCGGCTCGCTGCTGCTCGGTCTCTACAACGACGCGGGTGACCTGGCCAGCGTGGGCGTGATCGGCGCCTTCCCGTTGGCCCGGCGGCGGGAGCTGTTCACCGAGCTGCAGCCGCTGGTCACGACGTTCGACGACCACCCGTGGGCGTGGGCCAAGCAGGAAGGCGGCAGCCGTACGCCCCGCAACGCCGAGCAGAGCCGGTGGAGCGCCGGCAAGGACCTGTCGTTCGTGCCGCTGCGGCCCGAACGCGTCGTCGAGGTGCGCTACGACCACATGGAGGGCGTGCGCTTCCGGCACACCGCGCAGTTCGTCCGATGGCGCGAGGACCGCGAGCCGCAGTCGTGCCGTTACGACCAACTCGAGGAACCGGTCCGCTTCGATCTTGCCGAGATCCTGGGCCTGGAGTGACATTCTTTGCACCTCGCCACCCGCGCGGGACGATGAACCTCAGGGACATGGAGGTCCGCGATGTATGAGGTCGTACTCCTGATCGAGAAGCCGCTGTCGCAGGTCGACGCGGGCCAGATCGCCGGACTCTACGGAGCCGGCACCCATCCAGGGCGCACCCACGTGCACGTGCTGCTGCCGGTGGAGGACGCCTCGGCGCGGGTGGAGTCGGCGCTCGGGTCCATCGCCGCCAGCGAGGTGCTGGCCACCTCGGCCCTGAACTTCCCCGACGTCGACCTGGCCAAGATCCAGGCCGAGATCGTCGAACGCAGCCAGGCCGCGCTCGAGGAGAGCCTGACCGCTCTTGCCGACCGCGGCTGCGCCGTCGACGGCGAGGTCACCTCCGCCGAGCCGGTCGAGGCGCTGTCGAACGCGGTCCGGGAGCGCCAGGCCTCCGAGGTGGTCATCCTCACCCGCCCGCACGTGGTCGCGGAGTTCTTCCACGTCGACTGGACGTCCAAGGCGCGCCGCCGCCTCGGCGTGCCGTGCCTGCACCTCATCGAGCACAGGGACCCGGCGAAGCCCGGCGATCCGTCGGTGCGCGACGAGCGGTCGGTCTGACGACGTTCCTTCGCGTCGCCTGACGTCGCCCGCGTCGCTCCCCTCGGCCACTCACCTCGGTGGCAGCTCGGCGGGCTGGTCGTCGAGTTCGGCCAGCTTGCGGTCGAGGAAGTCGCGTTCGGCGTCGTTCCCGGTCAGCTCGCGGGCTCTCGTGTAGGCGGCCCGGGCAGCGGTGTGGTCGCCGGTCCGCCGGAGGAAGTCGGCCCGGGCGACGAGCAACGGCTGGTAGTCGCCGAGCCGCTCCTCCAAGCCCTCGAGAAGGGCCAGCCCGGCGTCTGCTCCGGAGGTCTCGGCGACGGCGACCGCGCGGTTGAGCCGGACGACGGGCGAGCCGTCGGTGAGGCGTTCGAGTCGTTCGTACAGCTGGGCGATGGCCGCCCAGTCGGTGTCGGAGGCCTCGGACGCGCTGGCGTGTTCGGCGGCGATCGCCGCCTGCAGGAGGTACGCCGACAACCGCCCGTACGACGCCGCCCGCTCGACCAGCGCGACACCCTCGTCGATCTCGGCCCGGTGCCAGCGGGAACGGTCCTGGTCGGGCAGGACCACGAGCCTGCCCCCCTCGTCGGTGCGCGCGTCCCGCCGGGAGTGCTGCAGCACCATCAGCGCGAGCAAAGCCACCGGCTCCGGCTCCGCGGGCAGCAGCGCGGCCACCACCCGGGTCAACCGGATCGCCTCCGCGCACAGTCCGCTGCGCACGAGGGTCTCCCCCGACGACGCCGCGTGCCCCTCGGTGAAGACGAGATACAGGACCGCGAGGACACCACCGAGCCGCGCGGGCAGATCCGCGCCACGCGGCACGCGGTAAGGAATGCCGGCCGCGGCGATCTTCTTCTTCGCCCGGGTGATCCGGGCCGCCATGGTGGGCTCGGACACCAGGAACGCGCGGGCGATCTCGGCTGTGGTGAGGCCACCGACCATGCGGAGGGTGAGCGCCACGCGGGCCGGCATCGCCAGCGCCGGGTGGCAACAGGTGAACAACAGCCGGAGGCGCTCGTCCGGTATCTCCTCCTCGGCACTGCCGGCCACGAGGTCGGCGAGGTCGGTGGTGTCCGCGGTGCCGGTCACCCCGGCCGGCTCGGCGTCGACCACGAGCAGGGGCAGCTTGCGGGCCAGGGTCTTCTCCCGGCGCAACTGGTCGACGCCGCGGCGGCGGGCGGTGGTGAGCAGCCAGGCCTCCGGCCGGTCGGGTACACCGTCCACGGCCCAGTGCCGGAGGGCGCGCTCGAAGGCGTCGGCCAGCGACTCCTCCGCAATCTCCAGACTGCGCAGCTGGCCGGTCAGCAGTGCGAGCAGCCGGCCCCAGTGGTCGGTGAACGCCTGCTCGACCGCCGCGCTCGCGGCCCGTTCGTCCGTCATCGCCGTGCCGTGCACCTGTTCCTCGGGTTCTTCTGGTTCCTCAGGTCCCCACGCGCCCGTCAACCGCGGCTTGCGGTCAGGCCTTCTTCGCCCGGCTGGGCTGCACTCGCATCGGCTCACCCGGCATCTTCGGGTAGTCGGGCGGGTAGGGAAGGTCACCCAGGTCGTGATCACGGGCGTCCCGATCGGCCCACTCCAGCAGGGGCGTGAGGTCGTACGCCTCCTCGCTTACTCCAGCGTGCAGGTCGCCCACCTCGGCGAACCGCTTGGGCATCGTCTCCAGGTCGAAGTCTTCGGGTCGGACCTCGGTCAGCTCGTCCCAGCGCAGCGGAGCCGACACGGTCGCCCGCGGGTTGGCCCGCAGGGAGTACGCCGAGGCGATCGTGCGGTCACGGGCCATCTGGTTGTAGTCGACGAACACCTTCTCGCCGCGCTCCTCCTTCCACCACGAGATCGTCACGTGGTCCGGCATCCGGCGTTCCAGCTCCCGGCCCAGGGCGATCACGGCGCGGCGTACCTCGGTGAACGTCCACCGCGGTTGGATCGGGACGTAGACGTGCAGGCCGCGGCCACCGGAGGTCTTCGGCCAGCCCTCCATGCCGAGCTCGTGCAGCAACTCCCGCACCTGCGGTGCCACCGCCACCGCGTGGGTGAAGTCGGTGCCGGGCTGAGGATCGAGGTCGATCCGGATCTGGTCGGGATGGTCGACGTCGGCGCGGCGTACCGGCCAGGGGTGGAACGTCAGCGTGCCGAGGTTGGCCGCCCAGGCGACCACCGCGAGCTCGGTCGGGCACACCTCGTCGGCGAACCGCCCGCTCGGGAACGCGATGCGGGCGGTCTCCACCCACTCGGGCGCACCCTTGGGTATGCGCTTCTGGTAGAACGCGTCACCGCGGTTGTCGGCCCGAGTGGACAGCTTCGCGCCCTCGAACACGCCGCCGGGCCAGCGCTCCAGGGTCGTCGGCCGCTCGCGGAGCGCGCCGAGGATGCCTTCACCGACGGACAGGAAGTAGCGCACCACGTCCCGCTTGGTGAAGCCCCGCTCGGGAAAGTAGATCTTGTCGGGGTTGGTGAGGCGGACGGTGCGGTCACCGACCTCGATCTCTTCGTACGGCGTCGCCATGGTCGAACGCTAGCGTGCCCCACCCCCAGGCCGGGCCGGTAGCGACCGAAGCAACCCAGGGTCTGTCCTAGTCCCGCACCGGGCGGACCGTGAACTCGTGGCTCACCACCCGAGGAGAGTCGACCGTCCCCGTGAGCTGCGGCGTGCAGAGCAGGGTGCTGGCGCCCACCACCGTCTCCGCCGTCCGGTCACCGAAGCAGCCGGCGGCCCAGGACCGCGCCGGTCCGGCGCCGCCGAACTTCCCGACGACCAGCCCGGTGAGAGTCCGCGCGGTGTCCCGCAACCCAGGGTTGACACTCCCACCGGCTGCCGGCGCGGACGCCGTCAGCGCGGTGATGTCCTGGTCGGGACCCTTGATCCGTGGACGGGGAAACGTCAGGTGGACCTTGACGTCGCCCCGAGTGCATGTCATCGACTCCTCCGTCCGGTGGCAGGTCATCCCCTGTCTGCCGAGGGCCTCCGACACCTCCTTCGGGGTGATCAGGCTGAGGCCCGGCGTGTAGTCCAGGTCACCGCTCTCCTCGCCGCGGCGCAGTTCGAAGCTGGAGGGACCGGACGTGCGTACCATCACGGCGACGTCGGCCACCGATGTCTGCGCCGTCTCCCGGCTCTTGTCCGACAGCGACTTCCGCATCGCCTTGTCGAACTCCGGACGCTCGCCGGCGGGGATCGCGGCCAATCCCAGCACGGTGAAGGTGCGGTACGCCACGGCCGACACGTCCGGCTCCCCGCCGAAGTTGTTGCCGGTGCCGGAGTCCAGCTTCGACCAGGCCGGGTCGGGGCGTACGTCCGCGTCGACGCGGACGACCTCCTCGCGGCCGGTCAGCATGGTCACCTTCGCCACGAACGGTGCGGGATCGTTCCCGGTCTGGACGCAGGTCAGCAGCGCGGAACGGTTGCCGGGGGTGCGGGTACACGAGAAACCGGCGGAGGTGAGGCTCGCGCGCAACGCCGTTCCCATCGCGCCGCCGGTGCCACCGGGCTCGGCGTAGGTCGGCACGTCACGCGGACTGTCCGCCTGCTTGCCGTAGTAGTCGCCGGGGTCCTCGGTGGAGCTGCGGTGCCAGTTCTTTCCGAACCACACCGCGCCCGCGCCCGCGGCGACGAGGACGATCACCAGGCCGACCACTCCGAGTACGAGACCGGCACGCCGCCTGCGCGGCTCCGGCGTGGAAGGGGGCCGGCCCTGCACGGGCGGGTGACCCGTGGGGCGGGACGGCGGTGGGCCTCCGGGAGCCGTACGCCCGGGTGCCGGACCGGCGACGGGTGGGGCCGGCGCCCGTCCCGGGACCTGTCCGTGTGGCGGTTCCTGGGGGTGCCGGCCCTGAGCGCTCGGCCCTTGCCAGGGGCCTGGCGGCGGCCCCTGCTGCGGGCCCGGCCGAGGGTCCTGTCGCGGGCCCCGTGGCCTGCCCTGCGGGTCCTGCTGCGGAGCCCGGCGGGGATCTTGCCGCGGACCGTGGGCCGGGCCCTGCCGCGGACCCTGGGCTGGTGGTCCCGGCCGACGGCCTGCTGGAGGTTGCACTGGCCAGCTTCTCCCCTCGGCGCGTCGGTCGGGACGGACCTGGCGCCATGTCGGTTCAGTCGGATGGCAGGTCATGCGGTAGGTCGGGCGAGCGTTGCCCGGCCCGTCACCGGGAGTGCCGCCAGCACCACGAGGGCGACCTGTGGGTACCTTTACCGGCGCTTCGCCCAATGTCAAAGTCGGGCAGATGGTGCGCAACCGGACCACGTGCAGACGGCATACTGGGCGACCATGAGCCAACCGCCACCGGGACGTCCGGACGAGGCCCGTCGGCGATCCGGCGGCCCGCCCGGGCCGCAGGGCCCGCCGCCCGGACGGTCTGGTCCGTCTTCGCCCAGCCAGTCCGGAGCACACCCTCGTCCGGGTCCCCCCTGGCACAGCGCACCGCCCGGGCAGAACACCCCACCGCCTGGGCAGTCCCAGCGTCCGGGCCAGGCACCGCCGCACTACCACCCGGACAGGAGACAGGGCCCGAACGATCGGCAGCGCCCACCTGGGCCTCAGGGCAGCGCTCCGCTCGGCGGACCACCGCCTGCGCAGCAGGGTCCTCCACCCGGACGGCAGGGCCAACCGTGGCCGGCGCCGACCTGGGCGGCACCGCCCGGCGGGCCCCACCAGCCGCCGGAGGCACCGCCCAGGCGACGCCGGAAGCTCTGGTGGCTCCTGGGCGGCGGCCTTGTCATGATCCTTCTCGTCGCAGTGACAGTCGGCGGCTACGTCTTCGGCGGGGGCGTGCTGGGCGGTGGTTTCGGCGGGTCGGCGCCGCACGAGGAGAAGACCAGTCCCGCGGCCGCGCCCGTGGCCGCCACCGAGCTCACCGGTCCGCTCACCAGCCGGGGATTCACCTGTTACGACACGCAGGCGTCCCCTACCAAGGTGCGGTCGTGTTACCGCACCGAGTCCGACGGCACCCGGGTGACGGTTCGCATCGGGTCCGGGAGTGACGACAGGGCGGCCCTGGTGGAGATCGACGCCGCACCGGTCACCGGTGTCCGCGGAACGGTCCGGCCCCCCGGCGACGCGATCAGCCCCGTGCGGGAGGTTGTCGAGGTGGTCGGCAAGCCACTGCTCGGACAGGAGTACGCCGCACTGCCCGCTTTCGGCGACGATGCCGACCGAAGCACCCGCCTGAGCTGGGGCGCGGTGAGCTTCAGCGCACATCCTGAAGCAGCTTCCGCGTCGTTCACCGGGTCGAACGCGCCGAGGATGCCGCGCGGCACGGACTTCCCGAAGGACCCGGCCAGCATGTCCGCCCCGCTGGGCAAGGCGGGCTACGAGTGTGACTCGTACAGCTGCACCCCCGAGTCCTCGCCCTACGAAGTCCGGACGAGGTTCAGCACCTCGGAGGTAACGGTGACCGCGGCCCACTACGACGGCGAGGCGAAGGTCACCGACGCCGAGCTCCGGCGGCGCTACGGCGACGCGCTGCGCCAGGTCGCGAACGGGAAGGGACTCGACGCCGCCCAGCGCTGGGTCGCCGGTCACCTGACACCGAAGAACGGTTTCGTGGAGGGCGACGTCGCCGGGTTGCACCTGGCCGTCATCCGGACCGACAGCGGGGACGGACAGCTCACCGTCACCCCGGTGCTCACCCGCGGCAGGTGAACGCCACGCAGACGGCCCGCCCGGCCGGAACGTTCGGGCACACCAGGAGCGGGGGGGGGGGGGGGGCCGGGGGGGGGGGGGGGCGCCCCGGGGGGGGGGGGGGAATGGGGGGCGGGCGGCGGGGGATGAGCTGGGGGGGGTCGGCCGACGGCCAGAACGGAAC